>CAZPOS010000511.1:0-1504 GCA_964588065.1 uncultured Reyranella sp. | reverse complement strand
CTATAGGAGCAGGTCTTGCAGTTATAACAGGTATAGGAGCAGGTATAGGACAAGGGTTTGCAGCAGGTAAGGCAGCAGAGGCAGTTGGTAACCAACCAGAAGCAAAAGGTGATATAACTTCAACAATGTTACTTGGGGCTGCAGTTGCAGAATCTACAGGTATATATGGATTAGTTATAGCTATAATCCTTCTATTCGCTAACACATTTATAGGATAATTCGAGGTTAGAATAATGATTAATTGTCATAGATAGGAGATGGATATCCATCTCCTAATTATGAATTGTGAATGATGGAAAGGAGGATACACAATGGTAGAATTTAAACCGCTTATAAGCGTATCATATGAACTAGTGTTCCAGCTAATAAATACTTTCTTAGTATTTTGGTTATTAAAAAAGCTTCTTTTCAAACCAGTTATGGATATAATAGAGGCTAGAGAAAATGATATAAAATCTAACTTAGCAGAAGGTGAAAAAGCTAAAACAGAAGGTTTATCATTAAAGAAAGAATACGAAGAAAAAATAAGTACTGCTAAGGCTGAAGGACAAGAAATAATAAAGCAAGCTACTTTAAGAGCAGAGCAAAAAGAAGCTGAAATAATATCTACTGCAAAGCAAGAAGCTCAATCTTTAAAAGAAAAAGCTAGCAAAGATGTAGAACAAGAAAGACAAAAAGTTATGAATGAAATAAAATCTGATATTTCTAACATAGCATTATTAGCTGCATCTAAGGTTATAGAAAAAGACATAGATAAGTCTAAGCATGAAGAGTTAATAAATAACTTTATAAAAGAGGTAGGCGAAGCTAAATGATAAGTGTTGTTGCAGAAAGATACGCTGAAGCCCTATTTCAAGTAGGAGAAGAAACAAATTCGACTACTAAATTGTATGATGAATTAAATGCAGTAGTAGACGTACTGAAATCAAACAATGATTTCTTTAATGTTCTAAAGTCTCCACTTGTATCAAAGGGAGAAAAAAGAAACCTAGTAGAAAAGGTTTTTGCAGGAAAGTTAAGTTCTAACTTAAATAACTTCCTAAAAATAATAATAGATAAAGATAGAATGTCTGCTATAGAAGAGATATTAAAATCTTATAAATCGTTATTAAATGAAAAGAATAATGTTGTAGAAGGTGTTGCAATAACTGCAATAGCTATGACTACAAGTGAAATAAAAGAACTTGAAGCTAAACTTTCAAGTAGATACAACAAAAATGTTACTTTAGAGACGAGTCTGTACTAGGAGGGGTTTTAGTAAGACTTGGAAATGAAGAGATAGATGGAACTGTTAAGACTCGTTTAGCGAAGATGAAAGAGCAACTATCTCAAGTAATATCTTAGAATGGCGGTGAACCCATGAAATTAAGACCTGAAGAAATCAGTGCTATAATAAAAGAGCAAATAAAAAATTATGAAAATAAAGTTGAGTTAACTGACACAGGTAGCGTTTTAAAAGTTGGAGATGGTATAGCGAGTGTTTATGGACTAGAAAATGCTATGG
>CAZPOS010000510.1:0-1517 GCA_964588065.1 uncultured Reyranella sp. | reverse complement strand
TTTCTGCAGCGAGCGCAGGTGTTTCGGCACGGGGGTGCCGGGGAAGGTGCTCGGCCAGTTGGTGTAGCTCACCTCGCCGACATAGATGTCGCCGCGCGAGTCGACCGCGAGGCCGTGGGGCGAGAGGAAGCGGCCGGCCTGTTCGCCGGGTCCGTCCTGGCCGCCCAGCCGGGCCAGCGTCTTGCCCTTGGCGTCGACGATCGAGAGGCGCGGACCGAGATTGGTGTGCTTGCTGTTCACCGGCATGCCGGGGCCCAGCTCGCCGATGATGAAGGTCGGGCTCTTGGCGCCGCCGCAGCAGTAGAGCGCACAAGGCCGGTGCATGTTGTTCCACTGGGTCTCGTACCGGCCATTGCCGTCGAACACCTGGACCCGGTGATTCTCCCGGTCGGCGACATAGACCCAGCCGTCTTCGTCGGCGGCGATGTTGTGCGGGATGTTGAATTCGCCAGGATCCGTCCCGGTCGTGCCCCAGCACATCAGGTGCTTCCCATCGGGCGAGTACTTGTGGACGCGGCTGTTGCCGTAGCCGTCGGAGACGTAGATCTCGCCCTTGGGCGACAGGGCGGTGTGGGTGCACCGGTTGAAGGGCCGGCCGCTCAGGAAGGGGGCGGGCTGGTCGGGCACGCCGATCGTCATCAGCACCTTGCCCTCGGTCGTGACCTTGCGGACGGTGTGGTCGCCATCGTCGGTGCAGTAGAGATTGTCGTCGCGGTCGATGTGGATGCCATGGGCCCGGCTGAACAGGCCCTCGCCCCAGGAACGCAGGAAGTTGCCGTCCCGGTCGAACACCATCATCGGATGGTCGCCGCGATTGAAGACGTAGACGCGATCCTTGCTATCACAGGCGACCGCGGCAACGTCGCGGAACTCCCAACCCACGGGCAGCTTGGCCCAGCTCTCGACGACGCGATAGCGGTGCTCGCCGCTGCCCAGCACGACCGACATCGACTGCTCCTCAGTGTCCGGCGAGGACGGCGTCCGAGACTTTCTCGGCCGTCATCAGGGTGGGAAAATTGGTGTTGGCACAGGGCACCACCGGGAAGATCGAGGCGTCGACCACGCGCAGGCCCTGCACGCCGCGGACCCGGCCCTGGGTGTCGACCACGGCCATGGGATCGTCGTCCCGACCCATGCGGCAGGTACAGGAGGCGTGCCACACGCCGATCGCTGCCTTGCGCACGAAGGCCTCGAGCGCATCGTCGTCGTTCAGTACCTGGTCGAAGGTGAAGCCCTCGACCACATAGTTGTCGATCATGTAGCGGCGCAACGCAGCCGGCCCGTCGAGCAAGGTGGCGACCAGCCGGGTCAGCCACTTGTTCTTGGCATTGACCACGCCGATCTGGCGCACCCGGTCACTGTAGGCAGCCGGGAAGGGGGCGTCCGTGACCTGGCGCAGCGCATCGGTCATCTGGACCGCGGCCATCAGCTTGAAGCCGCTCATCAGGCGGTCGAGATCGCGCTTGTCCGACAGCAGGTTGAACTCGACGAGGGGCTCGCTGCGCCAGTCGCGTGAC
>CAZPOS010000509.1:0-1521 GCA_964588065.1 uncultured Reyranella sp. | reverse complement strand
AGCCGGAGACGACTACGAGGGCCGAGGACTTGGGCATACTGTTCTTTGGAAACATCAGCAGGCGTTTCTGCTCTCCCGTATGGCAATGCGATTTCAAAGGCTCCCAGAATACGGACAAAAAACGACGGCAAGCACGTGGGAGCGCTATGTAAAGGGCGTTTTCTTTTGCCGTGATTATGAGATAAGGAGCAAGGACGGAGATATTCTTGTCTCAGCTAATAGCCTTTGGTTCCTCATAAATCCGATAAGTCGAGAGGTGTTGCGCCCTGGCTTGTTTATTGGAAAAATCCCCGAGGACATGAAAGCTGCTGCGGACTGCCCAAAGAGCAAGAGACTTCGCATAAAAGATGGGATGCCCATTCTGGGCATTCGCCCTATTAAGTATTCAGATATAGACGCAAACGGACATGTTAACAATGCTGTCTACGGAAGAATAGTGGACGACTTTCTACCAAAGAATTTGAGAAGAAGTCCCGAGGCTTTATTTATAGATTTCAAATCAGAGGTAAAGCTAGGTGAAAATCTGGAGATCAGAGGAGAGCCCTCAGAAAACGGCTACTCTATCCAAGGGATCTCCGAAGCTTCTTTTTGTTTCGGAGCGGAGCTCGTTTTTAAGGATTATCTCTAAGGTACATTTAAATAAAAACAACACCCCGAAAGACAAAGCTTTCGGGGTGTTGTTTTTTTCCGCATATTTTCTAAAATCAAACATATGGAAATAAATGTATAGAAACATAAAGATAACTAACAAATGGAAACAAAAAGTAACACCAACAAGTGTTGATTATAACTAAAAGTTAAGTTAAATCCTTAACAACCCTTGAATTAGAGAAGAACCTGTGCTAAAATTTTCACCATGCAAAATTAAGAACACCCAAATATGTAAAAAGTGGGATTTTTAAGAAGCATTACCGAGAAAAAGAAGCGATAAGTGGGTGCAAGACCATTATAAATTACGAGAAGAAACTAATTGAAATTGTTACGAAAAGTGACAATTTACACATGGCCGCCATAGTATTATGGCAGCAATTATAATTAGTAAAATGGTTTTCCCGCGAAGCTAATCCAAAAGGAGGTAAATCCATGAAAAGGTTGATTACGATAGTACCCTTGGCTTTAATTATGCTCATGGTGCTGGGAAATGCTGCCTATGCAGCGTATGAACCCGATATAGATTACATGGAGGTCATGATAGAAGCCGCAAAGACGGGGGATTATGAAAAGGGCTACGCTGCTGAGCTTGCTCGTAACGAGAAAATTGATGCGCTGGGTTTAACTTATGAAAAATCTTCCTTTAGCGACCTTGTACTCTCTATGAGTCAGGCAGACAGTTTGCAAAGTCAAGAAACTACAACTGAAGACAGCTACGTGGAATATGAAGCCGAAACTGACTACTCTCAGGTCATGAAAGAAGCCGTTACAACCGGTGATTATGAAAAAGGCTACGCGGCTGAGCTATTACGGAACAAGAAAATTGATGTTCTTGGCTTACAGTATCCAAAATATAGCTTTAACGACCTT
>CAZPOS010000508.1:1230-1548 GCA_964588065.1 uncultured Reyranella sp. | reverse complement strand
CTGGCCCATGAAGTCTTCCCACCGTCGCGCCCAGGCGTCGCGCGAACGCAAGCGACGGATTACGCCAGTCTGCGCAAATTCCTGCCAGCGAATGTTGTTGTGGCGACACCAATCGGCCACAGCCAGATCGCGCCTGTAGGTGAAAGCATTGCCGGTTTCTTCGTGCGAAAACAACTGGCGAAAAGGTGCTGAACGATGAAGCTGCTGCAGCACCTGCGTAACCTCGCCCACGCGCACCAGCAACTCGATGCCACGCTTTTGCAGCGAGGCTGCCAGATCGTTCAGCGATTCTGCGATGAAGTCATAGTGCTGGCTGGA
>CAZPOS010000508.1:0-1173 GCA_964588065.1 uncultured Reyranella sp. | reverse complement strand
CCGGGCCTTGTCGGGCCGCCTGGGTAAGGGCAGCATGGTCGTGCAAGCGCAGGTCGCGCTTGAACCAGACCACCGAGTAGCTCGCTGCAGAGCCCATAACTACTTCCGACATGGGTCACCCGGAACGTCAGTGCCAGCCTTGCTTCCAGCGTGCTGCATCGGTAAGGCTCTTCCAGGCAATGACTTCGCTGCGGCCACTGTACACCGCCTCAATCTCTACTTCCAGAACAGGCGATTCCGGCGGTTCAGGCTCGATCACCTGCGTGACAATGAAGTGCTTCTCTTTGTTGCGCGGCTGTACAGCCGTCCATTTGCTGTGGTGCAGTTTGCGGGGGTTCAATCGCACAGGCATGGCTAATCGAAAACAGGACAAAGACGCTGGAAAAACATCACGTGTGGCCACTGATTGAACAGCACGCACACACTGACGGAAAGCACTACATTGCTCATGTTAAAGCAGATTCAAGCGGCTTTGCACCCGTGCGGCCGTATTCTGAATCTGCTGCCTTTCGTCGTCGCCCATGCGGTCAAGCTGACGATACACCAGGGCCAGGCGTGGGTTCCCCGCCAGCTGCTGACGGTTGCGCGCAAAGAATGCCCAATACAGCGCATTGAACGGGCAAGCATCATCACCGTGCCGCTGGTCGCGCTTGTACGGGCACCCCTGGCAATAATTGCTCATGCGGTTTACATAGGCACTGCCCGACACATAAGGTTTGCTGGCCAGCAAACCGCCATCGGCAAACTGGCTCATGCCCACGGTATTGGGAAGTTCAACCCACTCAAACGCATCGATATAAACACCAAGGTACCATTGATGCAAAAGCTGCGGTGACAGCCCTGCCAGCAGTGCAAAGTTACCAATCACCATAAGCCGCTGAATATGGTGGGCATAAGCGTGACTCAATGATTGCCCAATGGCATGCGACATGCACCGCATGGCTGTTTTTCCTGTCCAGAACCACCCCGGCAGTGCCTGCTGGTGAGAAAACACATTGACCTGCGCGTACTCGGGCATACGCGCCCAGTAAATGCCTCTAACATACTCTCGCCAGCCCAGAACCTGTCGAATGAAGCCCTCGGCGGCAGGCAAAGGCGTACGGCCTTGCTGCCAGGCAAGCTCGGCAGCATTGACAACTTCGCGCGCAGACAGCATCTTGGTATTCAATGCAA
>CAZPOS010000507.1:0-1565 GCA_964588065.1 uncultured Reyranella sp. | reverse complement strand
CTATGAAGATCAAAATGTTGTAAAAGGCTTGCAAGAGCAGTTCCCTCTTTATGCAGATAACTTCCCAGTTTGGTCAGAGCATTCAACTGGTATTGCTCAAGTTGCAGCATGGACTGCATTAGCTGAAATCAATGTGGGTGCATCATTACAGCACTACAACCCAATTATAGATGAAGAAGTGGCACAAACTTTTGAAATTCCAGCGAACTGGAAGCTACGTGGTCAATTGGTATTCGGTTCAATTGAAGCACCTGCTAGTGAAAAAACATTTATGGATGATGCAGAGCGTTTTAAAACTTTTAACTAAGCTTTAAGCCTTTTCAATCCATAAGTAAAAGTAGGGTGATAATTCATCCTACTTTTTTATTTTTTAAGCATTGTCAAAAATATGAATGGAATGTATGAGGTGATTTAAAAGTCACATTTACATGAAAATTATTGGGACTACTTGCTGTCATAAAACTGTCATTTATACATTGCATAGTGTAATCAAACTTTCATAAATGATATCGAGTGAAAAATGACGTTAAAACTTGGTGTGGCGGGTCTAGCATTAATGGCTTGCAGTTCAGTATTTTCAGCAGTCACTATTTCTGTACCTGAAGAAATTAAATTGTTGGCTGTAAATGATCAGGAAGTACGAGCAGGCTTATTTCGTTCTGCGCAGCAAGTGAAAGTGAATGCAGGCGAAAATACAATCAACTTGCGTTATCAGCAATATTTTGAACATCATAATGGCGCACACGATATTTTAAAATCGGGAGTGATTCAGCTTAAAACACCAGTGTTGCAAGATGGTGAGAACTATCGACTCGCTTTAGTGAATCCACCAAAAGACTTTGAAGCAGCCAAAGAATTTAAAGATCAACCGACTGTGGGCTTATATAATCAAAAAAATCAATTATTGGTTCGGCAAACGGGTGCTAAAGCAAGCACAGGTTCGTGGTTAAGTGGTAGTTTGTTTGGCAAAACCGTAGATGCAACTGATCATACGCAAGCACCGGCCAATCAACCTGCGGCTGTTTATACAACTGCCGCTGTCTTAGCTGCAGAAAACACACCTTCTGTTAAGACTGCACAGAAGCCACAAGGCAAAGAACAGCAACTTATACAAATTTGGCAGCAGGCCAATAAGGCAGAGCGACAAAAATTTATGTCGTGGCTTGCAGAACAGGCGAATTAATTTAAATTTACAACCAGTTCAACAGAACTGGTTGTTTTCCACTATGGGTTAAAAAGAATTTATTTGAAAAACCAATTCAAATCACATAAAAATTCAACCTAAAAGAAGAAATACATGATAAAACTATTAAATATGCCTAAAGTTTAGGCGAGTGATACTTTTTTTCAAAAAAACCTAAAAAACATATTGCGTCTATTTGAAAACTGTATAGAATACGCAGCACACCAACGCAACGTTGTTTGAAGTTGGGCTGTTATTGACGAAATAACAGCAAGATCATTAAGAGATTATGAAGAACAACTTGTGTGGATTTTTACTGATTGATTAATCGAAAATATTTCATTGATTGATTGGTTTAAATTACTCGAAGTTTATTTGAGCG
>CAZPOS010000506.1:0-1569 GCA_964588065.1 uncultured Reyranella sp. | reverse complement strand
CCCCGACCCGGCCGCCGAGACGATCGACGACGCCGAGTATACGCTGGAACGGCACCTGCCGAACAAGAAGCGGCTGCGTCGCCTCGCCCGCGAGATGGGTTTTGACCCTGAAGCGGTGCGCCGGCTGCTCAAGGACGGGCCGAACAAGGGCGCATCCAGCAGCAGCGGCAGCGCGAGCATGTCGTTCATGGCGACCCTGCGGACGCTCGAAGGCGACACCAGCAGCGCCGATCTCAAGCTGCTCGATGATCGCTACATCGTGTGGGAGTTCTACGGCGCGCTCGAAACCGACCAGGTCGAGACGCTGATCCGCGCGATGGGCCGTCACGACGATGCCAACGCCTTCGCCGAGGAAGCGGACCCGATGAACCCGCTGATGGTGCGGGTCTTCTTCTGCGACGGGCATCTTCTCAAGATCGAGGAGGATTACCTGCTCGATTCCGGCGAGACGCTGTATTCGGTCGGCACCTTCGAGAAGTCGGAGAGCTCGATCATGGGCGGCGTGGGCGTGCCGCGCCTGATGCGCCACGAACAGTCGATGCTCAACGCCGCGGTGCGCATGATGCTCGACAACGCGGCGCTGGCCGTGGGGCCGCAGATCGTCATCGACAAGGAGAATATCCAGCCCGAGAACGGTAGCTGGAAGCTGACCCCGCGCAAAATCTGGCAGCGCATCAAGGCCGTGGGCCGCGCCGATGATCGCGCGCCGCCGTTCGAGACGCACGACATTCCGATGAACCAGGCCATGCTCGCCGCGATCGTCGAGATGGCGTTGAAGTTCGTCGACGAAGCCGTCGCGATGCCGGTGCTGGCGCAGGGCGAGCAGGGCGCGCACGTCACGCAGACGATGGGCGGCATGTCGATGCTGTTCAACCAGGCTAACGTGGTGTTCCGCCGCGCCGTCAAGAATTGGGACGACGACCTGACCGCGCCGACGATCGGCCGCGCCTACGACTTCAACATGCAGTTCTCGGACAAGGCCGAGATCAAGGGCGACATGAAGGTCGAGGCGCGCGGTACGTCCGTGCTGCTCGTGCGCGAGATGCAGGCCGAGCAGCTTATGGCGATCCTCGCGCAGTTCTCGCAGCACCCGGTCATCGGTGTCGCGATCAAGGCTTACGACTGTATGCGCCTGATCTTGCAGGCCATGTCGATCAACCCGGCCGACGTGCTGCTCGACGAGGAAGAATATCTCGAGAAGCTGGCGCAGATGGAGGAAGCCGGCCCGGCCAGCCCCGAGGAGATCAAGGCGCAGTCGTCGCTGCAGATCGCCCAGCTTGACGCCGAAAGCCGCGAACGCGTCGCGCAGATGGGCTTGCAGGCCGCCGAGATGCGCATGAACGGCGAGATGGCGAAGCTAGCGTCGTCCGAGAACGTGTCGCTCGCCCAGATCCAGGCGATGTTCAAGACCAAGGAACTCGACGCCAACGTCAAGCTCGGCACCAAGAAGATGGAAACCGACAGCAAGGAACGCGCGCTCGCGGTCGAGACGGCGATGGAGAAGGAGAACCAGCGCCGGGCCGAGGCCCGCGGGCTGGAACCGACCGGCTCTGGCGGCGCGATCAGCCT
>CAZPOS010000505.1:0-1575 GCA_964588065.1 uncultured Reyranella sp. | reverse complement strand
CCCGCGCGAGGATTTCGATCTGCCGGTCATTGAGGCCGAAGCGCCGATAGATGGCGGTGATCTGCGGCTCGATGGCACGCTCGTTCGGCAAAAGCAGCCGCGTCGGGCAGCTCTCGATGATCGCAGGCGCAATGTTGCTGCCGTCGATGTCGGACAGGCTTTGCGTGGCGAAGATGACGCTGGCGTTCTTCTTGCGCAGCGTTTTAAGCCACTCGCGGAGCTGGCCGGCAAAGCCTTCATCGTCGAGCGCAAGCCAACCCTCGTCGATGATGAGCAGCGTCGGCCGCCCGTCCAACCTGTCGCCGATGCGGTGAAACAGGTAGGCCAGAACGGCGGGCGCGGCTCCCGTGCCGACAAGCCCCTCAATCTCGAACGCCTGCACGTCGGCCGAGCCGAGATGTTCGGCTTCGGCATCGAGCAGCCGGCCATAAGGACCGCCGACGCAATACGGCCGAAGGGCTTGTTTGAGGTCGTTGGATTGCAGCAGCACCGCGAGGCCGGTGATGGTGCGTTCCCCGATTGGCGCGGAGGCAAGCGAGGTCAGCGCCGTCCAGATATGTTCCTTCACCTCCGGCGTGATCGTCATGCCTTCGCGCATGAGGATGGCCACGATCCAGTCGGCCGCCCAGGCGCGTTCATAGGTGTCGTGAATGCGGGCGAGCGGCTGGAGCGATACGGAAGCGTCGGAACCTTCGGTCAGGCCGCCGCCCAGGTCGTGCCAGTCGCCGCCCATTGCGAGCGACGCGGCGCGGATGCTGCCGCCGAAATCGAAGGCGAAGACTTGGCTGCGGTCGTAGCGCCGGAACTGGAGCGCCATAAGTGCGAGCAAGACGGACTTACCCGCGCCTGTGGGGCCGACGACGAGCGTATGGCCGACATCGCCGACGTGAAGGGAAAACCGGAACGGGGTCGAGCCTTCGGTCTTTGCATAAAGCAGAGGGGGCGCACCGAAATGCTCGTCCCGTTCCGGCCCCGCCCACACCGCTGAAAGCGGGATCATGTGGGCGAGATTCAAAGTGCTGATGGGCGGCTGCCGGACGTTCGCGTAGGCGTGGCCGGGCAAGCTGCCGAGCCATGCGTCAACCGCGTTGACCGTCTCCACCATGGCGGTGAAGTCGCGGCCCTGGATGACCTTTTCGGCCAGCCGCAATTTCTCGTCGGCAATCCTGGGGTCCGCGTCCCATACGGTGATGGTGGCGGTGACGTAGGCCATGCCGGCGACATCTGCCCCAAGCTCCTGCAAGGCCATGTCGGCGTCGGCGGCCTTGTTGGCGGCGTCCGTATCGACGAGAACGGATGCCTCGTTGGTCATCACCTCTTTCAAGATCGCGGCGATGCTTTTGCGCTTCGCGAACCATTGCCGCCTGATCCTGGTGAGCAGCTTCGTCGCGTCGGTCTTGTCGAGCAGGACCGCGCGCGTGCTCCAGCGATACGGGAAGGCGAGCCGGTTCAAGTCGTCGAGCAGGCCGGGCGTTGTCGCGGTGGGAAAGCCGGTGACGGTCAGGACGCGGAGATGCTGGTCGCCAAGGCGCGGCTCCAGCCCGCCGGTCAAAGGCTGGTCGGCGAGCAGCGCGT
>CAZPOS010000504.1:318-1580 GCA_964588065.1 uncultured Reyranella sp. | reverse complement strand
ATGCTGACGAGAAGAACGGTCAGGTCATGCTGCAGAACACAAGGGCCGCTAAAAAATCATACGCTCTCAAAACCATGGCCGATTTTAAATGCAAGGTGCTGGAAAAGCATATGGACGGCATGTTGCTGAATGTTGACGGGCGCGATGTATGGACACATTTTGCCGGCGTTTTTAATGCCTGCAACCTGACGGCGGTATACGGGGCTGCTGTTTTGCTTGGTGAACCGGCTGATGATATCCTTCCTGTATTAAGTGATCTCAGACCTGTTGAAGGGCGTTTCGAGATTATACGTTCTCCGGAGGGAAAATATGCTATTGTTGATTACGCTCATACCCCTGATGCATTGAAGAATGTGCTGAAAGGGATCAATGAGATCCGTTCCGGCAGAGAGCAGATTATCACCGTGGTTGGTGCAGGTGGCGACCGCGATAAAACAAAAAGGCCGGAGATGGCTCAGGAAGCAGTTTTGCAAAGCGACAAAGTCATTCTCACCTCCGATAATCCGAGATCAGAGGTGCCTGAGCTAATCATTCAGGATATGGAGGCGGGGATACAGGCTCATCAGAAGGGCAAAGTGATTTCGATCGTGAACCGGAAAGAAGCGATCAGAACTGCCTGCATGTTGGCACAGGCGGGTGATATCGTTCTGGTGGCAGGGAAAGGCCATGAAGATTATCAGGAGATCAAAGGGGTCAAATATCATTTTGATGATCGTGAAGTGATCCGTGAAATATTTAATGCAATTTAAAAACAAAGCTGATGATTAGTCTTCTGTATGAATGGTTTAAAAATGCTGATATCCCGGGATGGGGGATGCTGCCGTACATTTCATTCCGGTCGGCTGCTGCCATTATCACGTCTCTGTTTATCACCATGGGATTTGGAAAACGGTTGATCCGTTTGCTGCAAAAAAAGCAGATTGGGGAAGAGATCAGGGACCTGGGACTTGAGGGCCAGATGCAAAAGACGGGTACGCCAACCATGGGGGGGATCATTATTCTGGCTTCCATTATTATTCCAACGTTGCTCTTTGCCAACCTGCAGAATATTTACATCATATTGATGCTGATCACCACCATTTGGCTGGGAACGATCGGTTTTATAGACGATTATATTAAGGTTTTTCAAAAAGATAAACAGGGGCTGGCGGGTAAATTTAAAATACTCGGACAAGTGAGCCTGGGAATTATTGTGGTGACTACTTTGTATTTGTCGGACGATGTGGTCGTCCGTGAAAAAGTCCGCAATGCCGGTGGGGAAT
>CAZPOS010000504.1:0-308 GCA_964588065.1 uncultured Reyranella sp. | reverse complement strand
AATTCATGAAAGAAATTGCTGTCGATAATCAGACCGGTAAGCAGGAAGTCCGCTTCGTGACACGGGAGCTGAAGTCGACCAAAACAACCCTGCCATTCATTAAGAACCATGAATTTGATTATCAGTGGATCGTGGCATTTGTGGGAAAAAGCCAGGAGTATTTGCGCTGGCTGGTTTATGCTCTGGCCATTATTCTGATCATCGTTGCAGTATCGAATGCCGCCAATCTGACTGACGGGATTGACGGACTTGCGGCCGGGACGTCTGCCATCAGTGGTGCAACGCTTGGCATTTTGGCTTATGTGAGT
>CAZPOS010000503.1:0-1582 GCA_964588065.1 uncultured Reyranella sp. | reverse complement strand
ATCAACGAAATGATCGGGCCGGAGATCCAGGCCAAGCTCTCGGCCGCCACCTACTCGCTGCCGACCAACAAGGACACGCCGGTGCCGGCCGGCGCGCCGACCAACGCGACCATGTTCGGCATCGATTGGAAGTTCGTCGCCGACAATCGCGCCGACTGGGTGAAGCGCTGGGACCGCGACATGGCGATGTAGTCGAAGCCGCGTCGTGACCACCGATTCGTTCCTCGACGTCGCCGGCGCCGAAAAGGCGTTCGGCGGCGTCACCGTGCTTGGGGGCGTCGACCTGAAGGTCGCCGCTGGCGAGTTCATCTCGCTGCTGGGCCCCTCGGGCTGCGGCAAGACCACCCTGCTGCGCATCGTCGCCGGCCTGCTGGCGGCCGACCGCGGCACCATCCGGCTCGACGGCGAGGAGATCGGCTCGCGGCCGCCGCACCGGCGCGACGTCGGCGTGGTCTTCCAGAACTACGCGCTCTTCCCGCACCTGACTGTCGCCGAGAACATCGCCTTCGGCCTCAAGGCGCGGAAGCATCCCGCCGGTGAAATCGGCCCGACGGTGCGGCGTTTCCTGTCGCTCGTCCATCTCACCGATTTCGCCGACCGTTCGGTGCGCGCTCTGTCGGGCGGCCAGCAGCAGCGCGTTGCCGTCGCGCGGGCGCTGGCCGTGCAGCCCAAGCTGCTGCTGCTCGACGAGCCCTTCTCCGCTCTGGACCGCAAGCTGCGCGAAAACATGCAGATCGAGCTGCGCCGCCTGCTGCGCGAGCTGGGCATCACCGCCGTCTTCGTGACCCACGACCAGGACGAGGCGCTCACCATGTCCGACCGCATCGCGGTGATGAACAAGGGCGCCATCGAGCAGCTTGCGGTGCCGGCCTCGATCTACCGCACCCCCGCCACCGCATTCGTGCTGGAATTCGTGGGCCTCTCCTCGCGGATCTCCGGCACGGTCGTCGGCCAGGATTACGATCAAGTCATCGTGGACACGGCGTATGGCCCGCTGCGCGCGCCTGGCAGCTTCGTAACCGGCGCGTCCGTCGTGCTCGCCGTGCGCCCCGAGCGCATCAAGGTGAATGCGCCGGGCGACTATGCGCTGGCCGCCCGCCTGCGCGACGCCGTGTTCCAGGGATCGAAGATCCAGCTCCATTTCGAGGCACGCGACGGCGACCATCTCATGGTCGAGACGGCTGACCTTTCCGATGGACTGCCGCCGCCTGGCACCGAAATGAGGCTGGGTTGGGCCGTCGCCGACACGCTGATCTACCCGGCGCCATGACGACCAAGAGCGCACCCTCGGCGTGGCGGGATCCCGTCGCCCTGTTGGCGGCGCCGGCGGTCCTCTATCTCCTCGTCGTCTACGCTTTCCCTCTCCTCTGGCTCTTCATGAAGAGCCTGACCGGACCAGGCGGACTGACGCTCCAGCCCTACGTCGCGTTCCTCAGCGATCCCTTCAACTGGCGGGTCGTCGGCAACACGTTGCGGGTGGCCGCCTGGGTCACGCTCGTCTGCTTCGCGATCGGCTATCCTGCCGCCTTCGCTCTGGCACGGGCCGGCGCCGTCCTGCAGATCGTGATGCTGGTGTCGATCA
>CAZPOS010000502.1:0-1583 GCA_964588065.1 uncultured Reyranella sp. | reverse complement strand
CCGGAATGCTCGAAGATCATGCAGGAGTTCAGCCAGAAGGCTCAGCTCATGAACAACCTCAACATCAATTCCTGCGAGATGGCGCAAGGGTTGGTGGGCGGGATCTGGCCGAAGGGCGACCTTGCCGACAAGGCGGTCTGCGAAGCGATCGGCAACTCCGAAGGCATTTTCACCGACTATGCCGCAGCCAAGCACGGCTGCGGCACCAGGGGGCAGCGTTCGAGCACGACTGCGCAAGGGTCGGGCAAGTATGACGACGTCAATCCCGGCGTGCCGCGAAACTACACCTGGACGATCCTCAAGAAGTCGGCGTTCTTCTCGCCCGGAGGCCGCTTCGACGAAGAGCTCGCCGAATATGCCATGACGCTGTTGGGCACGATCATCTACGTGCCGCCCAAGGACGATGAACCGGGCAAGTTCGTGCCGATCGTTGGCGAAGCCTCGTCGACGCTTGTGACCTCGTTGCTGGATGGCACCACGAACGGGAACGTCCTTATTTTCGACTGCGACGAGACGGAGAAGTGCCTCAACCCAGGTTTCAAGTCGCTGAGCCTGCCCGCATCGAAAGCGCTGCGGCCGCGCGTCGCGGCGCTCATTGGCGGGATGGTTCAGGCGATCCGCGATGATACGGCGATCACCGAAGAGCAGAAGGAACTGCTACAGGTCGCATCGATCCCGCTCTACAAGATCCTGACCGTCCAGGCGGCCTATGGCCGCGGCATGCCGACCGACGACCGCGAGACCCTGGCCGAGATCGCCAGTGTCGACCTGCTGTTTGCCGTGCTCGACCGCATTGTCAGCGAGGCTGGCCGCTCAATGTCGAGCTTCATTGGGGCCGACGAAGCGAAGATCGCGATGTGGCAGAGCCAGGTCAATGTCGTGCGTCAGGCGCTGGCTGATCGGCAGGCCAACACGCATCTCAAGGTCAATGCGGTGCTGCAGATCATCGAGAAGACGGCGTTCATCGAGAACGTGCTGGCTGCCTCAATGTCTCCCGGCATGGCCGCATCGCTCGACTGGTCGCGCGGCGTCCAGAGCCGCGCCCTCACCCACTGACCGGGCCAACCACATCCAGGCGGGACAATAGACATGGTCGAGATTTTCACGGTCGGCGGCGGGGACTATCTGGTCAACGTGTTCCAGGCAGTCGCTGCCTGGACCGGCAACGGCGGCTATAAAAGCCTGCTGCAGGTGGTCATGGTGATGGGCCTTGGCCTGTCCGCCCTGACCCTGGCATTCAACCAGGACTGGCGGGCGTGGATCAACTGGTTCCTGGGCGCCACGCTCATCTACTCCTGCCTGATGGTGCCGCGGCTCGATGTCCATGTGACCGACCGGCTCAACCCGAGCCTTGCGCCGGCCAATGTCAGCAATGTGCCGCTGGGCCTGGCTCTCATGGCGAGCTTTACCAGCCAGGTCGGCGATTATCTGACGGGCTCGGCCGAGGTGGTGTTCGGCCTGCCTGGCGATCTCAACTATTCAAAGAACGGCATGATCTACGGCGCGCGGCTCTACGATGCGACCCGCTCCTTGCGGATTTCCGATCCCGAGTTCGCCGCCAATCTCGACGAGCATTTCCGGCA
>CAZPOS010000501.1:0-1599 GCA_964588065.1 uncultured Reyranella sp. | reverse complement strand
CGACTGAAGGGCGGTGCCTCCCTCTGGGTCGGCGGCGGCCTGGTCGCCATCGCCATTTCCTCGGCAATCCTGGCACCGTGGATCGCGCTCACCGACCCGGTGCTCGACGCCAACCTGATGAACGCCGAGCTGCCGCCCAGCTGGGAGTTTCCCTTCGGCACCGATGCCCAGGGCCGCGACATCTACTCGCGCATCGTCTGGGGCGCCCGCGTCTCGCTGAGCGTGGGGATCATCAGCCAGATCTGCAACAGCCTGATCGGAGTCACGCTCGGCCTCACCGCCGGCTACTGGGGCGGCTGGTGGGACGATCTGGTGAGCGGCCTCACCAACCTGATGCTGGCGATCCCGTCCCTGGTCTTCGCGCTGGCCATCATGGCGATCCTCGGGCCCGGCCTCGTCAGCCTGGTGATCGCGCTCGGCCTCACCAGCTGGTCCTATTCGTGCCGCATCGCGCGCGCGCAGGTCCTGTCGCTGAAGAGCCAGGGCTACATCCAGGCCGCGCGCATCCTGGGCTATGGCGACCTGCGCATCATGTTCACGCAGGTCCTGCCCAACATCCTGGGACCGCTGATCGTGATCGCGACCCTGGGCATGGGCGGCGCGATCCTGGCCGAAGCGGCGCTGTCGTTCCTGGGCCTCGGCATCCGCCCGCCCTTCCCGAGCTGGGGCAGCATGCTGTCGGAAGCGCGCGACCAGATCACCACGGCGCCCTGGCTCTCGGTGTTCCCCGGCCTCGCCATCTTCTTCACCGTGCTCGGCCTCAACCTGCTGGGCGACGGATTGCGGGACTATCTCGATCCGCAGTCGACGACGCGGCGCGGATGAGGACCGGCGCATGACGACGACACCTCTGCTCAAGGTCGAGAACCTGCGCATCGCGCTGGACGGCGACGGTGTGACCTACGATGCCGTCGAGAACGTCTCGTTCGAGATCGGCCGTGGCGAGGCCTTCGGCCTGGTGGGTGAATCGGGCTGCGGCAAGAGCATCACGGCACTGTCGGTGATGGGCCTGTTGCGCCGGCCGCTGTCGCTGGCCGGCGGCAAGATCGTCCTCGACGGCCAGGAGATCCAGAACGTCTCCGCCGCCGAGATGCGGCGGCTGCGCGGCAAGCGCATCGCCATGATCTTCCAGGAGCCGATGACGGCACTCAACCCGCTGTCCCCGGTCGGCCGGCAGATCGCCGAGATGTTCGTACTGCACCAGGGCGCGAACTGGACCGAAGCGATGGACCGCGCGGAAGACGCGCTACGCCAGGTGCGCGTGCCCTCGCCCGAGCGGCGCATCAAGGACTATCCGCACCAGCTCTCGGGCGGCATGCGCCAGCGGGTGATGATCGCCATCGCGCTGGCCTGCGGTCCCGACCTGCTGGTCGCCGACGAGCCGACCACGGCGCTCGACGTCACGGTGCAGGCCGAGATCATCGACCTGATGGCCGAACTCTGCGCCGCCAAGGGCACGGCCGTGTTGATGATCAGCCACGATCTCGGCCTGGTCGCCAACATGTGCAAGCGGGTCGCGGTCATGTATGCCGGCCGCATCGTCGAGAGCCAGGTGGCGGACGCCATCTTCGCCGCGCCGACCCATCCCTACACGCAGGG
>CAZPOS010000500.1:0-1628 GCA_964588065.1 uncultured Reyranella sp. | reverse complement strand
TGTACTGCTTTTGAATCTCCTTAATGTCATCTGCATAGAACATGGTTGAAATCAGCATCCCATCTTCCCTGGGAATGATCACCATAAGCGTATCCTTCGTGCCCAAAACGGTTTTACCTATAGCTATCTTTTGTTCCTGAAGAAGCGCCAAGCGAAGCAGCTCAAATGCCTTTTCTCCTCCCTTTTCCGGTGTCACCTGATATGTCTTATCGTAGTAAACGGGAGATATTTGATTTAGCTGTGCAAAATGCAGAATCTGAATGGATTTTTCCTTTTCTGTCTTCACCTTTTCAATCTCTTCTTCGGTAACAACTACATATTTCTCCTTTTCGTACTCATATCCCTTGACAATATCCTCCGCCTTTATTTCCTTACCGCAGTGTGCACAGGTTTTCTTATAGCGGATACGACTCTTATCATCCTTATGCAGTTGATTAAAATGTATATCGTTATCCTGAGTTGCCGTATACATTGCTATCGGAATAGCGACCATCCCAAAAGATATAAGCGATTTGTGAGAAAACATATTATAACACCTCCGCGCTTAGTGTTCCCTTGTAAACAATAAGAATACAGTTGAGGGTGACTCCTTCAATTTATTTTACTTTTTCCCTCAATTAGAGTATAATTAATTTTGTGCTTTACCCCTGCAGCGTAGATGCACTCTTATTTTGCCCACTCGATAAAGTGAACTTATTTTTGAAACAGGAAGTGATACAATTGCAGCTATTAGTGATTGTTCTCAATAAGATTAAACTACTTGATATCTTGTTAGAACAATTTTCGAAAAACAAAATATACGGTGCAACTATTTTTGAAAGCACCGGAATGCTCAGAGAACTTACAAAAAACGGTGAGTATCTCCCGATATTCGGGTCACTTCGCTATATCATCGACATCAACTGCAAGGAAAACAAAACTATATTTATGGCTCTAGAGGATGAACAAATTACAAAGGCAAAAGAGATAATAAGATCACTGGTCGACATCGACAAGCCTGACACCGCGATATTGTTTACTTTACCGATTTCATCCGCGGAGGGAATCAGGTTTTAAATGGAAATCTTATTTTATCTTGCTTTAATCTTATTTGCAGGCTTAGCCTGCGGTCGTGCTGTCAAACAAATCAAGCTACCTAATGTGACCGGTTATCTAATAGCCGGCTTACTCTTAGGCCCCTATGTCTTTAAAATAATCTCATCCGATACAGTTTCTCAGTTTAGGGTCATTACAGAAATGGCACTTGCGTTTATCGCCTTTTCAATCGGTGCAGAACTCAATTGGCCTTCCATAAAGCAAGTCGGTGTTGCCCCTGTAGTTATAGCAATTTTTGAAGCTCTTACTGCCTCGGTATTTGTTACAGTCATCTTGCTTATTTTCGGCTTCCCGACGGAAGTAGCCCTTTTATTAGGTGCTATAGCTTCAGCCACAGCTCCTGCCGCGACGATTATGGTAATAAATCAATACCGCGCCAAAGGACCTGTTACCAAAACCCTGCTCAGCGTAGTTGCCCTTGACGATGCTATCGCACTGATTGCCTTTGGTTTTGCAGTTGCTGCAGTAAATTCTCGTACAACCCCCGTGGAAACCAACATGCTTATGTCTATACTGACACCCTGTGTCGAGAT
>CAZPOS010000499.1:0-1645 GCA_964588065.1 uncultured Reyranella sp. | reverse complement strand
GTGCTGACTTCCATCCGTCAACCTGCAGAGCGGCGGCGCCATCGCTTCTCCTGGATCAACGAATGGAAAGAGACGGCTGACGCCCAGGGGCGTCCGCTCGGCCTCGAGCTCATTCTGCCGGACTGGTTCTATGCCGGCGTTCTGGATGATGCGCTGGTGCTCACGATCGACCGTGCGTACTTCGATCTGACAGGCGGCCTTGAGCGCTGGCTTTACCGCATCGTCCGCAAGCACGGCGGCCGTCAGGCCGACGGCTGGAGCTTCGATTTTTCGCATCTCCACGCCAAGTCCGGCAGCCTCTCGCCGCTCAAGCACTTCGCCTACGATATGCGCGAGATCGTCCGCCGACAGGCACTGCCCGGCTATCGGCTTTGCATCGAGCGCGGCTTCCGCGGCGCCGAGCGGCTTGAGTTCGTGGCCATCCCGCGCGTCCCGTTCATCGAGCGGCCGGTGGGTCCTTCTGTGGACAAGCTGTGACTCGGCTCGTGCTTTCGGGGACGTGGACCATCGTGCCATCAGGGACCCGATCCTCGTGCTATCGGGGACCAGAATCGCGAGATTCTCCTTGGCACTCAACGGTTTGGTGCGTCCTTAACTTCCCTAACCCAGATTCCTTCGGAATCTGTCTAACGCGCCAGACTTGTCCACTGCCCGGGACAGCAGGCTCGCCGGGAAGGGACAGATCGAAGCACGCGGGTCCGATGCGGCCACGAGGTCGCGCATGACCGATCTCACGCAAGTCGAATTGTTGTGGCTCGAGAAGCAGATCGAACGATGGATACGCTTCGGCCGGCCCGCAGATGAACAGATCCTCGATCGGCGCCGGCGGATCCTCTCTTTTGCGCCCGGCAGCACCTTCTGCTTCGTGCGCTGGGCTGCCAACGACTACGGTACGATCGCCTCGCGTATCGATATCCTGCGCGCCGTGCGCTCAAGCGAAGCCTGCGCAACCATCCCCTACGTTCGGCCGGGTGCGGACATCCTGTTGCGCGCTTCCGGCTGGGGGAAGGTCAAGCATGTGTTGCAGATGATCGACATCGTCGAAGGGCTGGGCGTCGATCCCGCCGACGCGGCACCGGATTACTGGCGCCATGTCCACAGTCGTCTGGCGGTCGGGGAAGCGTTGAGGCCCTACACGATGGCACGCCATAAGGCCTGGCTGCTGCGACAGAGGCTCGAGCCATGATGCGCCTCGTATGCGTTTTGCTGATTGCGCTCGGCGTTGTCAGCGTGGTGGCGCCAGTCTTCTTGCAGCCGCATCGCATGATTGTGTGGAATGCGTCGGCCAGTGTTCCCGTCGGGCTTTACCTACTCGAAACGATTGACGGGAGATATGTATCTGAGCTGGTGGCTGTAGTGCCGCCCGAACCGCTCGCCACCTTCCTTGCGGCCGGCAACTACCTGCCGCGCGGCGTTCCCATGCTGAAACATGTGCTGGCGCTTCCCGGCCAGACCGTGTGTCGAAATGGCCTCGTCGTCACCGTCGACAAGGTTGCTGTCGGAATGGCGCTCGAGCGTGATCGCCAAGGGCGAGCTTTGCCGGTCTGGCAGGGCTGCCGCGTTGTCCCTGAGGACGCACTCTTCCTGATGAATTCGCGATCAGCGGACTCGCTGGACGGGCGGTATTTCGGGCCACTGCCGCGAT
>CAZPOS010000498.1:0-1661 GCA_964588065.1 uncultured Reyranella sp. | reverse complement strand
TCAAGATGCCGCACGACAAGATCAACGTGAACGGCGGCGCCATCGCCATGGGCCATCCGCTGGGCGCCACCGGCGCGATGATCCTGGGAACGCTGCTCGACGAGCTCGAGCGCCGCAACCTCTCGACCGGCCTCGCCACGCTCTGCGTCGGCGGCGGCATGGGCACCGCCACCATCATCGAGCGCGTCTGAGGGCTGGGGGCGCGCGACTCCAGTCGCGCGTCATCGCCGGCCGCAATGGAAGATCGCGCCACCTCACCCTGAGGAGCGAGCAGAGCGAGCGTCTCGAAGGGTGGCCACGGGAAGAATTCGGAGACCAACCATGATCAACTACAACGTCGATTCGGACGGCATCGCGACCATCACCTGGGACATGCCCAACCGCGCGATGAACGTGCTGAACGAGGCCTCGATGACGGCCTATGCCGGTGCGCTCGAGACCGCCCTGAAGGACGAGAAGGTCAAGGGCATCATCATCACGTCGGGCAAGGACAGCTTCATCGCCGACGCCTCGAAGCTGATGGAGCAGTTCAGCCAGCTGCAGAAGATGTTCCGCCGCCAGGAGACCGGCGGCAAGCCGATCGTGGCAGCGATCAACGGCACGGCGCTGGGCGGCGGCTTCGAGATCTGCCTCGCCACCCACTACCGCATCGCCGCGGCCAACCCCAAGACCAAGGTCGGCCAGCCCGAGGTCAAGATCGGCCTGCTGCCGGGCGGCGGCGGCACGCAGCGCATTCCGCGCCTGATCGGCGTGCAGAACGCCGCGCCCATCCTGCTCGAAGGCAAGGACCTCACGGTCGACGCCGCCAAGGGTCTGGGTCTCATTCACGAGGTCGTGCCGGCGGACGAGCTGCTGGCCCGCGCCAAGGCCTGGCTGGTGGCGCCGGCGACCGAGCAGGTCGTGCCGGAATATGCCGGCAAGGGCGCCAAGGCGATCGACGGCCGCGCCGTCCAGCCGTGGGACCGCAAGGGCTTCAAGGTCCCGGGCTTCCCCGGCGGCCAGGTGTGGAGCCCGCCGGGCGTCATGACCTTCATCGGCGGCAGCGCCATGGTGCGCGGCAAGACCAACGGCGTCTATCCGGCGCCGAAGGCGATCATGAGCTGCGTCTACGAGGGCCTTCAGCTGCCGTTCGATGCCGGCCTCAAGGTCGAGACCCGCTACTTCGTCTCGCTGCTGCGCGACCCCGTCGCCAAGAGCATGATCCGCACGCTGTTCTTCGGCCTGCAGGAAGCCAACAAGCTGGTGCGCCGGCCCAAGGGCGTGCCGAAGCAGGAGTACAAGAAGATCGGCGTGCTCGGTGCCGGCCTGATGGGCGCGGGCATCGCGACCGTCTCGGTGCAGGCCGGGCTCGACATCGTGCTGATCGACCGCGACCAGGCTGCCGCCGACAAGGGCAAGGCGCATATCGCCGACGAACTGGGCAAACTGGTGAAGCGCAAGCGCCTCGACCAGGCCAAGGCCGACGCGATGCTGGCCAAGGTCACGGCGACGCCGGACTTCGGCGCGCTCAAGGACTGCGACCTCGTCATCGAGGCGGTGTTCGAGAACCGCGAGGTGAAGGCCGAGGCCACAAAGAAGGCCGAGGCCGCGCTGCCGAAGACCGCGGTGTTCGCGTCGAACACCTCGACGCTGCCGATCACCGGCCTCGCCGAAGCCTCGTC
>CAZPOS010000497.1:0-1669 GCA_964588065.1 uncultured Reyranella sp. | reverse complement strand
AGTAGGTTGGCGAAGTGGCTGCCCTGGATGCGCTTCTGGCGCATCCACACGAAGCGCGCGTCCATGGTCAGGTTGAAGCCGGTGGTGCCGGCGCAGAAGACCACCATGCCGCCGCGCTTCACGACGAAGCAGGAGACCGGAAAGGTCTGCTCGCCGGGATGCTCGAACACGAAGTCGACGTCATTGCCCTTGCCGGTGTGTTCCCAGATCGCGGCGCCGAACTTGCGGCACTTCTTCATGTACTCGGCATAGCCCGCCTGGTCATCGACGTCGGGCAGCTGGCCCCAGCAGTCGAAGTCGTTGCGGTTGATGACGCCGCGCGCGCCCAGCGACATCACGAAATCCTTCTTCGACGGATCGGAGATCACGCCGATGGCATTGGCGCCCGCCGTCGCGATCAGCTGGATCGCCATCGAGCCCAGGCCGCCCGCCGCGCCCCACACCAGCACGTTATGGCCGGGGCGCAGGATGTGCGGGCGATGCCCGAACAGCATGCGGTAGGCCGTGGCGAGGGTGAGCGTGTAGGAGGCGCTCTCTTCCCACGTAAGGTGCGCCGGACGCTTCATCAGCTGCCGCGCCTGGACCTTGCAGAACTGGGCGAAGGATCCGTCCGGCGTCTCGTAGCCCCAGATGCGCTGGCTGGTCGAGAACATCGGATCGCCGCCGTTGCACTCCTCGTCGTCGCCATCGTCCTGGTTACAGTGGATGACGACCTCGTCACCGACCTTCCAGCGCTTCACCTTGGCGCCGACCGCCCAGACGATGCCCGAGGCATCGGAGCCGGCGATGTGGAACGGCTGCTTGTGGACGTCGAACGGCGAGATCGGCAGGCCGAGACCGGCCCACACGCCGTTGTAGTTCACGCCGGCGGCCATCACGAGGACCAACACCTCGTCTTCGCCGATCGAATGGGTCGGCACGACCTCGAGCTGCATCGACTGTTCCGGCGGGCCGTGACGGTCGCGCCGGATGACCCAGGCATACATGTTCTTCGGCACATGCCCGAGCGGCGGTATCTCCCCGACTTCGTAGAGATCCTTCTTCGGCTGGTTGGCCGTGGGATGGGGGCGAGCCGCGAAAGCGACGACGGACATGGCAAATCCTCCTGCGTTGCAGCGAAACTATTGCTGCATTCGCGAGAGTGCAACGCACAAATACTATTCGGAACGGTTGGCACAGGGGAAAAACAACAAAATTACCCATGCCCTGCGGAAATTCCGCATTGCCGGCAACCGTAAGTCGCGGCAGGCTCCCGAGGTAAACGGTCGTTTACCAAGCAGCTCGAGTTTAGGGAGAGCGCACCATGAAACTCATGTGGTTCCACCTGATGCCCTACACGGAGCTTCCGGAGGACTTCAACCGGAAGCACCCCTCGGTCTGGGTCGACATCCACTCATCGTTGTTCGATCCGCGCCGCGCGCATCACATGTACAACGACTTCATGGACGAGCTCGAATACGCCGCCGAGCTCGGCTACGACGCCGTCTGCGTCAACGAGCACCATTCCAACGGCTACGGGCTGATGCCCTCGCCCAACCTGATCGCCTCGTCGCTGGCGCGCCGCACCACCGATACCGCGCTCTGCGTCATGGGAAATTCGCTCGCCCTCTACAATCCGCCGACCCGCGTCGCC
The DNA here is from genome assembly GCA_964588065.1 of uncultured Reyranella sp. Taxonomy (GTDB): domain Bacteria; phylum Pseudomonadota; class Alphaproteobacteria; order Reyranellales; family Reyranellaceae; genus Reyranella. The sequence goes on along the minus strand of CAZPOS010000497.1, from coordinate 36 downwards.
GAGGAATTCGCGATGCTGGACGTGATCAGCGGCGGG
>CAZPOS010000496.1:0-1672 GCA_964588065.1 uncultured Reyranella sp. | reverse complement strand
CGGCCGCATGCCGGTCGCCAACATCGCCGGCCTGCCGCCGGCGTCGCAGCATGCGCCGCAGCAGCACGCACCGCATGTCGGCGAGAACGGCCCGGACATTCTGGGCGAACTGGGCTACGGCGCCGCCGAGATCGACGCGATCCTGGCCCGCGGCGGCGTGCGCGCACCCGCGCCGGCGGTCAAGGCAGCGGACTAGCCGCGAAGCGTTCGATGTCGCGGCGGCTGCGCAGCCGCACGATTCGTTTCTCTCCGGCGAGCGCTTCGCATTCCTTCTCGAAGCGCTCGCGATTGCGGCGGTGCGTCTTCAACGCATAGAGCAGGATCGAATTGCGGCTGAGGAAGGCATTGGACAGGGTCTCGCGATTGCCGGTGCCCCACAGTTCCTCGCGCGTGACGGCGCGCTTCACCGTCCGCCGCATCAAACGCGACATGACCAGCGGCAGCGGCAGATCGAGCCAGACCAGCGTGTCGGCCGGGCGCCAGACGAGGTCGCGCACCTGGCCGTAGTTGCCGACGACGATCCAGCCGTCATCGGCGGTCTCGCGTTCGACGCGATGACGGAACAGATCGACCGGCGCGGGCTGCCAGTCGCGTCCCCAGAACAGCGCATCGAGTTCGACCACGCGCAGGCCGGCACGCTCGGCCAGGCGCTCGGCCAGCCAGCTCTTGCCCGATCCCGTCGTTCCGATCACCGCCACCCGTCGCATGGACAAACTCTAGCGTCCGCCGGCGCCGTCCCGCAGGAACGCTTTTCGCCACACCCCGGTCCCGCCACCGCTGTTGCCGCCCGGCGGTGGATCGGGGACAGTCGCCCATGCATATCGGACTTCTCGCCGGCATCGGACCGGCCGCCACCGACTTCTACTATCGCGGCCTGATCGACCGGCACGTCGCGGGCGGCATCCCGCTCGACCTCACCATGGCGCACGCCGATGTCCGCGAGATGAGCCGCAATCTCGTCGGCAACGACCCGAAGAAGCAGGCGGAGATCTTCGCGGGGCTGGCGCAGCGGCTGAAGGCGGCCGGCGCGCAGGCCGTCGCCATCACCTCGATGGGCGGCCATTTCTGCGTCAACGAACTCATCGCGATCTCGGCCCTTCCGGTGCTCAACGCCATCCCCGCGGTTGACGCGGCACTGGCCAGGGGACCGTTCCGGAAGATCGGCATCCTCGGCACCCGCACCGTCATGCAATCGAAACTCTATGGCGGCATCCCCTCGGTGGAGGTCGTGCCAACGCAAGGCGCCGCGCTCGATCTCGTCCACGACACCTATGTCGCCATGGCGACGATCGGGCATGTGACCGACGCGCAACGCCAGGTCTTCTTCGCGGCCGGCCGCGACCTCTGCGCCCGCGGCGCAGAGGCGATCATGCTGGGCGGCACCGACCTGTTTCTCGCCTTCGCCGGACACGATCCCGGCTTTCCCGTGATCGACTGCGCCGACATCCATGTCGACGCGATCTACGCCACATCGGCCGCCTGACGGCCCGGAGCAACCACATGGCCGAAGACACCCGCCCCCGCCGCTTCGCCGTCCTGATCGACGCCGACAACACCTCGCCGCGCATCGCCGCCGGCCTGTTCGAGGAGATCGCCAAGTTCGGCGAGGCCAGCGTTCGCCGCATCTACGGCGACTTCTCCAGCACGCGCCTCAAGTCCTGGGCCGAGATCC
>CAZPOS010000495.1:1334-1691 GCA_964588065.1 uncultured Reyranella sp. | reverse complement strand
ATATGCCTTGGACAGCGCTTTTTGAGTTTTTGCGTTGTTATCGGACATTTTACTTCGCTCCTTTATCATTTAATTTTATGTATGAAGACTAAGTTGACCACTTGGTCAACAATAAATTATCATATTCTTCCGTTGCTGTCAAGATAAAAAAATGCCGTAATAAAACAGCCGGGCAATTTGCCCGGCTGTTTTATTACGGAGACATAGGGCTATGCTTTGCTTAGGTTTCCAATATAGCCTAGTATGTTCGAATTAATTTTACCGCTTAACGCGTTGTTATAGTTGCAGATGAAGGTTCCGGAGATGACTATCATCATGGCCTCGGCCTCATTAGCCCAGGAATCGTCGTTGTAGATT
>CAZPOS010000495.1:0-1324 GCA_964588065.1 uncultured Reyranella sp. | reverse complement strand
ATGGTGGTCTTCCAATCCCAGAACTCTTGCTGGACAAGGGCGGCTATCTCGGGGTCATAGCGCGCCAAAACATAGGTCTGTGTAGTCGCGTTCGGGCGGTTTTCGCCGACGCGCCCCGTAGCGACATATTCCATAAAGGCGTTGAGATAGCCGAAGTTGCTATCATAGTTATCTCGGGGATTATCCCAAAACCACTCAACACATCTGTCAGACATGTAGTCTCGGGTGTATTTCACATAGGATTTTATTAGGTCTTTTTTATTTTCAAAATAATAGAGCAGCTTAGAGTGAGGCATACCGGCCTTATTTGCAATATCTCTGAGCGTTATGTTCATCAGCGGCTTTTCTGTAATACATTCTTGAAATGCCATTAGAATATTCAGCTTAACTGCCTCGTGGTCAACAATCAGCGGCATAATACACCTCCGTTGAATTATAGAATGACGCTAACACATTTATCGTTGTTTTGTCAATCAGCAATGTAATGCGGAGAGTTGCTGAGCTTGCCGAGGGAGAGCTTTTCGTCGTGGCTGAGCCTCTTGAGGGCTGCCTCACGCTTCAGAGCCTCGCTTTTTGTTGGAAAGCATTCACTGTAGAGCAGCCTTACGGGCAGGCGTGAGCGGGTGTATTTTGCCCCTCTGCCGCTGTTATGTACCGAGGCGCGGCGCTCGGGATCTGTCGTATAGCCGCTGTAAATGCTGCCGTCGGCGCAGAGGAGCATATATGCATAATAATTTTTCATTGTATTTTTCCTTATAAGAGAGGTGGATGCTGTTTTTTCCGAACCCATCACCAACACTCTTTCCTTGCTCTGTTTATTTTAACAAAAGTAATGGGCAATAAGCAAATGTCTCAGCCCCGTCTCTTCATACTGACATTATCTGGCGATGGTTTATGCCGCAATAGGAAGGCAAGCGCAATTTTCAGACTATTAGTTTAGTATAGGATAATTTTATAAATTCATTTGATTTTCTTTATAAACAAATATATAATCTAAATAAGCAAAAGTAGGAGTGGTGAACAATGGCAGACTATAAGGATTTGTATTTTAAGCTCTTCAATAAAGTTACAGATGTAATCGTTGAGCTGCAGGAGATTCAAAAGCAAGCGGAGGAATTGTACTTAGAGGATTGCGAGACCCTTTCTAAGTCGAGATTAGTAGAAATCAAGCCTGATAAAGGCAAAGAAGAAAAAAATAAATAATATAAAAAATAGCAGCACAGCCCCATAATCAGGGCTGTGCTTTTTTTGTATTCAAATTCAGCTAAATGTTTTATGAATCGGTGAAGAAATTATCTTCTAAGCCATCTTCCAGCAGTTTTAT
>CAZPOS010000494.1:0-1703 GCA_964588065.1 uncultured Reyranella sp. | reverse complement strand
CTGAAGCGCTACGACATCGGCCGCCTGGACCCGGCCAGCAAGTACGCCCAGCAGTTCCCGGAGCAGAAGCCGGTCGACGGCCAGCGCTTTCCGACCCTCACCGAATTCTTCGCGCAGGCCGCTCCCGAAGTGCGCTTCAACATCGAGATCAAGACCGATCCGGGGAAGCCCGACCTCACGCTCGACCCGGCCGCTTTTGCGACGCTGGCGGTCGAGGGCATCCGCAAAGCCGGGGCCGAGGCGCGCAGCACCCTGCAATCCTTCGACTGGCGCGGCCTGATCGAGGCCCGAAAACTGGCACCCGAGATCGCCACCGGCTGCCTCAGCATCGAGAGCAACAACTTCGACACGATGCAGCGCGGCAGCGGCCGGCCCTCGCCCTGGCTGGGCGGGCTCGACCTGACGGCGCACGGCGGTTCTGTGCCGGCCCTGGCCAAGGCGGCCGGCTGCGCGATCTGGTCGCCCTTCTGGCGCAACGTGACGGCGGAGAACGTGAAGGAGGCGCACGCGCTCGGCCTCAAAGTCGTGCCCTGGACGGTGAACGTCCCGGCCGAGATGGAGCGGCTGATCGACCTCGGGGTCGACGGGCTGATCACCGACTACCCCGACCGAGGATTACGTATCGTGGCCGCCAAGGGCCTGAAATCCCGCTAGGCGGTTGACTCGGGCGCCGTCTGTGTTCTGTATACAGACATGCGCCCCATCCAGCCCGAGCCCGATCTTTCCGAGCGAATCCACGATTCCGTCCTGGAAGCGATCTGCTCCGGCGAACTGAAGGCCGGCGCCCGGATCACCCAGGAGGAGATCGCCCAGCAGTTCGGCGTGTCTCGCCAGCCGGTGCTGCAGGCCATGATGCTGCTGCGCCGCGAGGGCTTCCTGATCGATGCCGGCCGCAAGGGTGTGTGCGTCGCCCCGCTCGACGTCCAGCAGGCGCGCAACCTCTATGTGGTCCGCGCCGCCCTCGACGGCGCCGCCGCCCGGCTCGCCGCCTCGAACTACACGCCGCATCTCGTGCAGCGCGGCCGCGCCCTGCTCGACGTCGGCCGCCGCGCCGTGGCAAGCGGCTACGTGCCCTCGGTCATCGAGGCCGACATCGATTTCCATCTCTTCGTCTACGAGGCCTCGGGCAATCCTCTGATCGGCGAGACCGCCCAGCCGCACTGGCAGCATCTGCGCCGGGTGATGGCCGCGGCCTTGAGCGAGGAGGATCTGCGGGTCAGCGTGTGGGACGAGCACGAGGGCATCCTGCGGGCGCTCGAAGCGGGCCAGGCGGCCGAGGCCGAAGCGCTCTGTCGCGGCCATGCCGAACAGATGGCCGACATTCTGACGGGACGGTTGAAGGTCGTGATCTCCCGCGCCGCCTGAAGACGGCGCTTCTACAAGCAAGACGACAACGACAAGGCATAACCTCTGAGCAGCTGAAGCAATTCGACGAAGAGGGTTATCTCTTCTTCCCCGATTATTTCTCGCCGGAAGAGACGCAGATCCTGAAGAACTCGGTGCCCGAGGTCTTCGCCCAGCGCCGGCCCGAGAACGTGCGCGAGAAGAGCGGCGACGTCGTGCGCACCGCCTTCGCCGTCCACACCTATCATCCGGTGTTCGAGGCGCTGGTCCATCATCCGCGCTTCGTCGAGCCGGCCGAGCAGCTGCTGAAGGACAAGACCTACATCCACCAGTTCAAGATCAACGGAAAGGCCGCGTTC
>CAZPOS010000493.1:0-1707 GCA_964588065.1 uncultured Reyranella sp. | reverse complement strand
GGATAGACCACGAACATGGTGGTGGCGATGCGGCCGGCCGCCTCTTCGATCGGCACGTAGTCGACGTTGTTGCGCACCAGCTGGCGCACCGCCTCGTGCGGCGCCATGGCGGGCTCCGGCAGATGCTCGGGCATGAACTGTGCGCGCTGCATCAGGCTGACGTTGCTCTCGCGGAAGAAGGCGTGCATCTCGGCGCAGAGATCGCGCAGGCGCAGCCCGGCATAGCGCGCCGGCCGGCGGCGGACGAACTCGCCGATCACGTCCTCGAGCTTCGCGTTCTCGTCGTGCAGCCGCTTGAAGATCACGAGTGCGCTGAGCAGAGTCCCGGCCTTGCTCGATTCGACACCGGGCGTCATCAGGAAGAGCAGCGAGTTGAGATCGTTCTTCTCCGGAACGATCTGGTTCTCGCGCAGATACTGCGCCACCACGGGGGCGGGGATGCCATGGCCGGCATAACCGCCGCTCTCGCGGTCGAAGCCCGGCGTCAGGACGATCAGCTTGTTGGGATCCGTGATCGCGTAGCCGGGCGCCACGTGCTTGAAGCCGTGCCAGCGCCTCTCCGGGTCCAGCTCCCAGTAGCGTGCGTGGGTCGCGAGGTCGTCGGTCGGCACTTCCTCCCAGAGCTGCTCGCGATCACCCACCATCACGCGGTTGGGAATGAAGGGCTCGAAGAACCAGCGCCGCGCCGGATCGCGCTCCTTGTCCTCGAACTCGCGGCGGATGGCGCGCATCTTCTTGCGGATCTCGATGCCGAGACGGATCGTGTCGTCCCACAGCACTTCGCCCGAGCGCCCCTTCATCATCTGCGCGCCGACGTCGAGCGAGGCGAACAGGGGATAGAAGGGCGAGGTCGAGGCGTGCAGCATGAAGAACTCGTTGAACCGGCGATGTTCGATGCGCCGCCGCTGGCCCTTGATGTGGCGATCCCGGATGTGGATCTGCGAGGCCTGGCTGAAGCTGGCGAGCTGCTTGTGCGCCGACTGGGTGGCGATGATGCCGGGACTGTCGGGCCCCAGATTGGTCAGGCCCATGGCGAAGCGGCCAGCGTACAGCGGGTGGAACTTCATGAAGCCCGCCCAGGCCTCGTCGAACAGGATGTAGTCGCAGAGATGGCCGATCTTCTCGACGATCAGGCGTGCGTCGTTGATCGTGCCGTCATAGGTGCACTGCTCGATGACGGCGACGCGGAACGGCCGCTCGCGCTTCCACGCCTCCTTGTCCTGGACCAGCGGATTGGTGCGGATCTTCTCCCGGATGGCGGTCTCGTCCAGCGCCTCGTGGAAGATCGGCCCGATCAGCCCGTGCGCGTTGCGGTCGGTCTCGAGATAGATCGGGATACCGTTGCCCAGGAACAGCGCGCCGTGATGAGCCGCCTTGTGGTTGTTGCGGTCGAACAGGACGAGATCGCCTTCCGCCACCAGCGCCTGCAGCACGATCTTGTTCGACGACGAGGTGCCGTTCAGCACGAAGTAGGTCTTCTCCGCCCCGAAGATCGCGGCGGCTTCCTTCTGCGCCTTCAGCGCCGGACCCTCGTGCACCAGCAGGTCGCCGAGGTCGAGCACGGAATTGTCGAGGTCGTCGCGGAAGACGGCTTCGCCGAGATGCTCTACGAAGATCCGGCCGATCGGGCTCCTGTTGTAGAAGATGCCGCCATTGTGGCCAGGGCAGGTCCACAATGGCGGCATCTTCTACAACAGGAGCCCGATC
>CAZPOS010000492.1:0-1717 GCA_964588065.1 uncultured Reyranella sp. | reverse complement strand
ACATCCGCAAGCTCGACGAGGAGTCGGCCTTTCCGCACGCCGCCTTCGATGCGCTGGCGGAAGCGGGCTACATGGCGCTGCCCTACGATCCCGCCTATGGCGGCATGGGCGGCAGCCGCAAGGACCTCGTCGTGCTGGTCGAGGCGCTGGCGCGTCACTACAGCGGCGCGTCCTCGCTCTATCTGCCGACCGTGGTCTATGGCGGCATGCACCTGCAGCTCACCGCGGGCGAGCATCTGCGCCGGCGCTACCTGCCGGAGATCTGTGCCGGCCGGTTGAAGTCGGCCTTCGCGCTGTCCGAGCCCGACACCGGGTCGGATGCCTCGGGGATCAAGACGCGCGCGGTGCGCGACGGCAACGGCTATCGCCTCACCGGCCAGAAGCTCTACATCAGCGCGGCCCACGTCGCCGACTATCTGATGGTGGTCGCCAAGACCGACAGCGAAGCGCGCCACAAGGGCGTGACGCTGTTCTGGGTCGATGCCCGCGCGGCCGGTCTCACCATGAAGCCGCTGCCGACGCTCGGCCGTCGCACCACGCATGCCAACGAGATCTTCTTCGACGGCGTCTTCGTGCCGGCCGACCATGTGATCGGCGAGGAGAATCGCGGCTGGTCGGGGCTGATGAAGGGGCTGAATCTGGAACGGCTCTGTCTCGCGGCGCAGGCCTGCGGCAACATGCACTTCGCCATCGAGTACGCGAAGAAGTTCGCCCAGGAGCGCATCCAGTTCGGCCAGCCGATCTCGAAGTTCCAGGCGATCCAGCACAAGTTCGCCGACATGCGCATCCTCCTGCGCACGACCCAGGCGCTGACCTATCGGCTCGCCGACATGCTCGATGCCGGCCTCGATCCGGTCGAGGAGACGGCGATCGCCAAGATCCAGGGCACCGACGGCGAGTTCAAATGCGCCCATCTCGCCATGGAGATCATGGGCGGCGCCGGCTACACGATGGCGCACGACATCCAGCGCCTGTTCCGCGACGTCCGCGTCGGCTCGATCGGCGGCGGCACCAACGACATCCAGCGCAACACCATCGCCAAGATGATGGGCCTCTGACATGCGCAAGATCGGCATGGGCCTCACCCCTCGAGACGCGCCTGCAGGGCGCTCCTGAGAGGCTGGCCGGAAATGAAATGAGTGATTTCAACCACTTGCCTCATCCTGAGGAGCGCCGCGAAGCGGCGCGTCTCGAAGGATGGGTAACAGGCGAAGTGCTCGTGCCCACCCTTCGAGACGCATCGCTGCGCGATGCTCCTCAGGGTGAGGTTGTCGGGAACGGTCTGCGCCGGGCATTAGCCCCATTCATAACCCGTTGTCTTGACTGCATTCATTTCGAGTCAGACTCTCAGGGCGTAACCGGTCGTTTGCGTGTGAGCGTGGCCTAGTGCGCAAGATCGGCGATGCGTCGTTCTTTCGTATCGTCGATCGCCTGCTGGAGCCCGGCACGACGCGCGTGCCGCGCACCGCGTGGAGCATCGACGGGGTCGACTGGCTGCGCGAGCGTCACTCTTATGCCGGCGCCAGCCACGGCTTCACCGTCGAGGTCACGACCGGGCGCAAGACGGGTGCGGCGCCGTGGACGATGATCGTGGTCAAGGAATACTGGCGCTCCGGCCTTGGCGAGGAGCTGAAGTCGCATCAGTGGGCGCATATCGAGACCGGCCGCCGCGCCGACGTCGTGGCCTGGCTGGAGCGGCAGGAACGCCGTCTGGAAG
>CAZPOS010000491.1:0-1718 GCA_964588065.1 uncultured Reyranella sp. | reverse complement strand
CGTGAAGGCGAGTTCCTGCACCAGCGTCGAGCCCGCCTCCTGCATGTGATAGCCGGAGATCGAGATCGAGTTGAACTTGGGCATGTAGAGCGCGGTGTGCTCGATGATGTCGGCCACGATGCGCATCGAGGGTCCGGGCGGGTAGATGTAGGTGTTCCGGACCATGAACTCCTTGAGGATGTCGTTCTGGATCGTGCCCGACAGCTTGTCCTGCGGCACGCCCTGCTCCTCGGCGGCGACGATGTAGCCCGCGAGCACCGGCAGCACGGCGCCGTTCATGGTCATCGACACGCTCATCTTGTCGAGCGGGATGCCGTCGAACAGGATCTTCATGTCCTCGACCGAATCGATCGCCACGCCGGCCTTGCCGACGTCGCCGACCACGCGCGGATGATCGGAATCGTAGCCGCGATGGGTGGCGAGGTCGAAGGCGACCGACAGGCCCATCTGGCCGGCCGCCAGATTGGCGCGATAGAACTTGTTGCTCTCTTCCGCGGTCGAGAAGCCGGCATACTGGCGGACCGTCCAGGGACGCCCGGTATACATCGTGGCCTTGGGCCCGCGGGTGAAGGGCGGGAAGCCGGGCAGCGAGCCCACCGTCTCGATCTGCTCGAGGTCGGCCGCCGTGTAGAGCGGCTTCACCGGAATCCCCTCCGGGGTCATCCAGGTCAGGTCTTGCAGCGGGCGGTCCCGCAGCTCCTTCGCTGCGAGCTTTTCCCAATCGGCGAGGGTCTTGTTCGGAAAATCGGCCATGCCCGCAATGTACTGCGGATTTCCGCCCCCCAAAAGACCCGCTTATTCGTTGGCCAAAATCGTGTTTCGCACCAAGGGATAGGTCTGGCCGGCCCAGCGACGGCCGCTGAACACGCCGTAATGGCCGACGCCGGCCTGCATGTAGTGCTTCTTGCGGTAGGGCCGCAGGCTGGAACAGAGGTCGTGGGCGGCCACTGTCTGGCCCAGCGCGCAGATATCGTCGCGCTCGCCCTCGATGGTGAACAGCGCGGTGCGGCGGATCGCCTTGGGGTTGACCCGCCTTCCCTTCCAGTCGAGTTCGCCCTTGGCCAGCCGGTGCTCCTGGAACACCCACTGCACGGTCTCGAGGTAGAACTCCGCCGTCAGGTCGAGCACGGCGAAATACTCGTCGTAGAAGGTCTTGATCGTCTCGGCCTGCGCGGTCTCGCCCTTCGACAGGTGATTGTAGAGGTCGACCTGCGCCTTGATGTGGCGCTCGGCGTTCATGCTCATGAAGGCGGTGAGCTGGATGAAGCCGGGATAGACCCGCCGCGTGGCGCCGGGATAGCGCAGCGGCACGCGATGGATCAGGTTCTGCTCGAACCACTCGATCGGCTTGCCCATGGCCAGCTCGTTGACCTTGGTCGGGCTGATCCGGGTGTCGATCGGGCCGGCCATCAGGGTCATGCTGCGCGGCTGCGCCGGATTGTCGTCCTCGGCCATGATCGCCACCGCCGCCAGCGTCTGCACGCAGGGCTGGCAGACGGCGATCACATGGGCGCCGGGGCCCATCACCTCGAGGAACTTGATCAGATGCTCGACATATTCGTCGAAGCCGAAGCGGCCGTTCCACACCCCGATGTCGCGGGCATTGGCCCAGTCGGTGATGTGGACGTCGTGGTCGGGCAGCAGGACGCGCACGGTATCGCGCAGAAGCGTCGCAAAGTGCCCTGAAAGAGGCGCGACCAGCAGCACCTTGGGCTGCG
>CAZPOS010000490.1:0-1719 GCA_964588065.1 uncultured Reyranella sp. | reverse complement strand
ATCTGCATTCTCAATCAGTGGTCTGAACTTGAATGAGACCTCTCCCCTGTAACCGGAATCAATCACTCCAACACAATTTGTCAAGATGACACCTTTCTTGTGATTGGAACTTCTTGGGAATACAAGTCCGACATATCCCTCCGGAATCTCAAAGGCAAGTCCTGTTCCATAGCAGATGTTGCCATACTCATCAATCTTCATTGAAACTGCAGTCAAGTCCATTCCGGCATCACCTGTCTTTGCATATGCAGGGATGACTGCATCCGGATGTAATTTCTTAATCTTTACTTTCATTATCTTCTAAAATTGTAGTGGTTAAAATCCGACTCCTCCATCACCCCACAGGATTTCATTGACTTCATCAATTCAATGACTGCATCTGCATTTGCCTTGTTCATGAATGCCACATCAAAATATCTCAAGACAATATGTGCAAGTTCACTGCAGTCTGATTGATGGTCATCATACATCTCAACATCATACCTCTTGACATCCTTGTCATAAAATACCTTGTTGAATATTGGCATCACATAATGCTGATATTGTTTTCTTACACCATCAATATTGTTCAGCATTGCCTTATTCGCTTTCTTGAGATTGGCAATCCAATTCCTGTCCGCCTTTCTCACTCTTGGGTCTCCTGTGCCTTTCATATCAGCAATTTTGTATTCCTTTTCAACCCTCTGTGCAAAGTCCTCAAGAAACAACATGGATGCATCAATGCAGTTCAGACACATTGTCAACAAGTGATTTATCTTGGTCTCTTCTTTCTCTTGCTTTTTCAGTTTCTCTCTTGTGAGTCTGATGATTCTCTCCTCATTTGTCTCATAAAACTTGCATTGTCCGGCATACATCCATTTAGCAAGTGGTTTCTTAAAATGTGAACACCATGTGCATTCTTCATTTGCATTCGCACATTGAGCACATCTTCTCATCTCCGGTCTTGAGAGAATTTCCCTTGACTCTTTCAGAATCTGTTCATCGGTTACTTTAGTTTCTGCCATGTATAAAGATTTTAAATGATTCCCTGTTTCTTCATTTCCCAAAAACATGCTGCAGTTGCAGTAATATCAGCAAAGGCATCATGTGCATCCTCAAATTCTGAATTGAAAAGTTTCTTGTGAAGTTCCTGCAGTTTCGGATATTTGAATCCATATTTGCCCGGAATCTTGCAGAAGTCAATAGAGGACTGCATTGTGCAGATTGTTGGTCTGTTTTCAATATAATCCTGTCCCCATGTCCTTATCATTTCAGCACCCATGATGTGCATGTCATATGATATATTGTGACCGACAATGACATCTGCAAGTCTTGCAGCACCTAAGAACATGTAAACAATCTTTTTCAAGTCTTCTCCCTCTGCCAATGCTCTCTCTGTGGTGATTCCATGAACATCTGATGATTCTTTGGGAATCTCAAATCCCTCCGGCTTGATGATGAAGTTTGCCTGTGACAGAATCCGCTTGTCTTCATTCTGCATTATCCATCCCAACTGAACAAGTCTTGGAGACCAATTGTCAAGGTCACTTGATGGTGCATTGTAATTCTTTGGGAGACCTGTTGTCTCCGTATCAAAAAAGAGATATACCATTGTATAAAGATTTAATCAGCATGGACACCTGTTGATGATGTCCATGCATCATTCAACATTCCTTAAAATGAGAGGTGATCATTCTTTGGTTCAACCTCTGCACCCTGTGGAACTTGAGGTGTTGTCCT
>CAZPOS010000489.1:0-1735 GCA_964588065.1 uncultured Reyranella sp. | reverse complement strand
GCACCTCTTTACCGACCGGTTTTGAGTCAATCCACACCTGATCTTCAGCAGAGACGGCCATATTTTGCTCATTACACTGAGCCAAAAGCTCAGAGAGCTTGTATTGAGGTCTTGTCTTTGGCTCGACAACCAACCTGCCTCCCTCAACAGAAACTTCCACCTGGCTGCCTACACAGAGATGCAGCATATTCAGAATCTGTTTAGGTAAAGCCATCACTACAGATCCCCCAAGCGCCCGCAATGCAACTGTTGCCATCACACACCTCCGCGATAAATTAAATATTAGTATAACATTTAAAAAGAACAAAGCAAGGAAGAACCTGATGTGTCAAGAACAAATGAGTATAGATGTGTGGTGAATGGCAAACCCAAAAGACTTGCAAATTACATACCCCTGAAATTCATCCCCGTTAGTTGACAAATCAACAACGTCCCCTTGGCCGACCCATCCCCGTTAGTTGACAAATCAACAACGTCCCCTTAGCCGACCTTGTATGCCAGGCCCTGCAAATGGCACTATGGCGACGGAAGATGCCCAAGGGAGTAATCCTGCATTCAGACCGGGGTAGCCAATACTGTTCAGCTGTGTACCAAAGCCTCTTGACGAAACACCAGCTGGTCTGCAGCATGAGCGCCAAAGGCAACTGCTATGACAACGCCTGTGCTGAAAGTTTCTTCCATACCATGAAGGTGGAAACCATTCATGGTAAACAGTTTGCTACTCGTGAAGAGATGCGCCACATGGTGTTCGAGTATATTGAAGTTGACTACAATCGCAATCGACGCCACAGTGCAAATGGCCGTATCAGCCCTGTAGCGTTTGAAGAACTCAAAGTCGCTTAACAGAATGTCCACTGGAAACGGGCAAGATCACTATGAATTCAGGGTACATTTTAACAAAATGTAACACAATTAACTAAGTCTATCTTGTTATTATTAATTATTTTATCTGCATCAGCGTTAGAGATGGTATAAATATCCGTAACCATGCCTTGACCACTAATTTGCAATGTTCTTAACAAGTCCCAATTATAGTTATATACCTTGATCCACCCTTCACCTAAATCTCTATCAGGCCTTTTTGCAAATTCAGAAATTCCTACATTAATCTCAGTTTTTGTATAAGCAACACCGCGTGGGAAACCGCCAGTGATTACTCGCCTTCCCCTATCACTCACGAGACTTCCTTCTGCAGAACTACACGTCATTAATTCGCCACAATGAGACCAAACATTATGTGCACAAACTCCTAACGATACACGCCGGACTAAACACATATTAGGCAGGTTGAAGAATAACAATTCGCTTGGGTTACCAGAGTCTGCCCCCCAATTATGAGCAACAACACATAAAGAGCTACCCAAAACTGCAAGTGAGTTAAAATGATTTTTATCATACGGTTCTTGAGATGGGACACCGAATGGATACCATTTATTCCAATCAGATCCATCAAATATAGCGATCATATTATCATAGGAACATGTTACAAAGAGACGTTCGTCACAGATGAGAATTTGGTGAATATCTCTCAAGGGGAAAGAAGGAGCAATTTCATCTACAAAAAAACCAGCAGTGCTAAATCTAAGTATTTTACCTCGTTCAAGATCTTTGGTAATTAACGATGTGTTTGCTCTATATCTGGCACCAACATAATAGTGATTAAAATCACGCGCAACACCGTAATAATGATGCCCTCGCAAAAATCAATTTAGCTTAACCTACTGATATTATTTTG
>CAZPOS010000488.1:0-1737 GCA_964588065.1 uncultured Reyranella sp. | reverse complement strand
GCCGGTGATGTCATTCCCGAGATTGTTGGCCCGGTCATTGAACTGCGCCCTGAGGGCGCACAGCTGTTCCAAATCCCCACTCACTGTCCGGTCTGCGGTTCAGCCATTCATCGTTCTGAAGACGAAGCCGTGTCCCGATGCACTGGTGGCTTGTTCTGTGCCGCTCAGCGCAAGCAGAGCTTGTTGCATGCTGCGGGCCGCAAGGCACTTGATATCGAGGGGCTGGGCGAAAAGCTGGTCGATCAGTTGGTCGACAGCGGCAAGGTTAAGTCGATTGCTGATTTATTTGCGTTGCGTGTCGAAGACCTTTTGCTGTTTGATCGCATGGGCAGGAAGTCGGCAGAAAACCTTGTGGCTGCACTTGAAAAGGCCCGTGAACCCGCCTTGGGGCGCCTTCTGTTCGCGCTGGGTATTCGTCATGTCGGCGAAACAACTGCGCGCGATCTGGCTCGGCACTTTGGTGCGTTGCGCGCCGTCATACAGGCCGATGAGGCCGAACTATTGTCGGTGCCCGATGTTGGGCCAGTGGTTGCTCAGGCGGTGCTTGAGTTCTTTGCCGAGCCGCATAATCGCGAAATCATTGATGCGCTGGAACAGGCCGGTGTGCATGCAAAGGCCGATGCTGAACCATCGCGCCAGTTATTGGCGGGGAAAACGCTTGTGCTGACGGGCACCTTACCTTCTTTAAGCCGTGACGAGGCAACGCGCATGATTATGGCGGCCGGCGGAAAAGTAAGTGGTTCAGTATCGAAGAAAACCGCTTATGTGGTCGCGGGTGCTGATGCCGGCAGCAAGCTGGCCAAGGCCAGTGAGCTGGGGGTAACGGTACTTGATGAGGCGCAATTGATAAAAATGCTGGCGGCGGAATAGTTCGCCGCCAGCATTTTCAGTACTGGTTCAGTAGGCTTGATTACTGAATTTTTGCGTCTTTCATCAGGCTTTGCTGGTAATCGGCAAGCTTTTGTTGGCGCAGTACTTCTGCAAGCTGAGGCTTGACTTCGGCCAGTTCGGGGAAGCTGACAGGGCGAGCATCGTCGACGGCAATAATGTGCCAGCCAAACTGTGACTTGACCGGCGTTTCGGTCATTTCGCCTTTCTTCAAAGACTCTACCGATTGTGCAAACTCGGGGACATAGCTGCTGGACTGCGACCAACCTAAGTCGCCGCCTTGCTGGCCACTACCAGGATCAATAGAGTTGTTCTTGGCTGCGTCTTCAAAGCTGACTTCTTTTGCCTTGATTTGTTTGATCAGGTCGTTGGCTTTGCTTTCGTCGGCCACCAGAATGTGACGAACCTTGTATTCCTGACGGTTGGCCTGGTCTTTCTTGATGGCTTCATATTCGTCCTGAATTTCTTTTTCAGTTACCGCATTCTTCTTCAGGTAGTCTTCCATCAGGGCTCTAACAAGAATACTTTGACGTGCAAGTTCCAGTTCTTGTTTGACGGCTTCCTGTCGGTCGATTTTCGCGCGTTCGGCGGCTTGTACTGCCACCATACGGCCAATCATTTCTTGCTTGACCTGTTCGCGCAGCTGGGGCGAGTCTTGTGCGCCCTGGCTGATCAGCAGGGTGACGAATTGGTCAACCTGGGCCTGGGTCAGTGCCTTGCCATTGACTGTGGCTAAGTTCTGCGCAAATGCAGGCACAGAAATAGCACAAGCGGCCGCGAACATGACGAGTTTCTTCATAAACTTCCTTTGTTAGTTGGCCGAGGCCACGATGGCCAAGGCATGAATTG
>CAZPOS010000487.1:0-1753 GCA_964588065.1 uncultured Reyranella sp. | reverse complement strand
TGAGGAAAAATTTGGTAATTTTTTGACGATTGACGTGAATGGGGTAGGCTATGAGATAGCTGTACCGACGCCAGATTTTGAAGCGGTAAATTTAGGCGAAGAGAAAAAGTTTTACACTTATCATGCGGTACGGGAAAATGCGGAAGATTTGTATGGTTTTTCTAGCTTGGCGGCGAAAAAGATTTTTGAACTGCTGATATCTGTGCAAGGGATTGGGCCCAAGGCGGCGATAGCGATATTGTCATTAGCGGAGGCGGAAGAAGTGCGAAATGCAATTGCTAATGCTGATACGGCGTTTATTTCTAAAGCTTCTGGTGTGGGGAAAAAGAGCGCGGAACGTGTGATAGTGGATTTAAGGGATAAAGTAGGGATGCCGAGTCATTATGGGGCGACGGAAGCGAAATTTACTACGGCGGTAGCGGCGAATGACGAGGCACTAGACGCTTTGATAGCACTGGGATTCCCTTTGAAAGAAGCGACAGCGGCGCTAGAAAAGGTGGACCCGAATTTACCAGTAGAAGAACGGGTAAAATTGGCCGCAAAAGAAGAAGGCGGTGGTAGATGTGCGCTCTGGTGATACCGTGAAAGTCACTCAGAAAATTAAGGAAGGTAATAAGTTTCGCTTGCAGACTTTTGAAGGTGTGGTGATTCGCGTAGATCGTAAAGAGTCTCATACTGCAAGGATTGTAGTGCGCAAGGTGACTTCTGGCGTGGGTGTAGAAAAATCTTATCTAATTCATTCGCCATTGGTAGAGAAGATTGAGATCACAAAGCGCGCAAAGGTACGTCGCAATAATCTTTCCTATCTACGTGATCGTTCTGGTAAGTCTGCTCGTCTTAAGGGCAAGGATTTTGACCGCGCGGCAGTAAACGACACCACGGTGGAAGAGCCAGTGGAGGAAGTTAAAGAAGAGACTGCTCCAGTAGAGGACGTCAAAGAAGTTGAGGTGGTAGAAACTTCGGTAGAAGCAGCGAAAGAAGAAAAAGCTGAATAATTGATTAGAAAAGAGAGCCTGGAAAAACCAGGTTCTTTTTTATATAATGACTTTATGACAATTCTTGGGATAGATGAGGTAGGGCGTGGACCTTTGGCGGGGCCACTTGTGGTGGGGGCAGTGGTGTTACCGACGGAAGAAAAGGAGTGGTTTGTTGAGTTGGCGGATTCAAAAAAGTTGACGGCGAAGAAGCGGGAACGATTAAGTGAATTGATTTTAGCAGAGGCGGTGGTAGGGTTGGGCTGGGTGTCTAATATTGAACTAGATGAAGTGGGGATTTCTGGAGCATTGAGACTCGCGACACGGAGAGCTGTGAAGGCCGTGCAGAAACTTCACGCGCCGTTTTCTCAGATAGTGATTGATGGCAAAGTAAATTTTCTTAAGAATACGCCGCTTGAAGAGTATGTTTCGGTGATGATAAAAGCGGATGATTTGATACGAGAAGTAAGCGCAGCGTCGATTGTGGCAAAGGTGGCGCGAGATAAATATATGTGTGAATTGGCGGGAAAATATCCCGAATATGGATTCGAAAAACATATGGGATATGGTACGGTATTTCATCGGAGAGCGATTGAAGAATTTGGGATTTGCCCGGAGCATCGGCGAAGCTTTGAGCCATGTAAGAGCTTGACCGGTTTTGATAAAGAAAAGAATGTTGTAAAAAATACAACAAAGATTGGGGCGCGTGGGGAGGATGCGGTGTGTGAATATTTGGTGCGGCAGGGGCATGAAATTATTGCCCGGAATCATAAAACGTA
>CAZPOS010000486.1:0-1783 GCA_964588065.1 uncultured Reyranella sp. | reverse complement strand
CATTAGTCCGGCAAGCATCGACCAAAGACCTCCGGTAATGAAGGCGTATGGCGTGAATTTGGAGAGCATGCTTCCGTCTGTCGCATATGCCATGATAAGTAATAAGATAAATACAAAGATAAATACCTTGGCTACCGTCGAGTACTGACGCTTAAGATATGCATCGGCCCCCTCGCGGATAGCGGCAGCAATCTTCTGCATTTTTTCGGTTCCCTCGGAGTAACCAAGAATCTTCTTAGCCTGAACCAAGGCAAAAGCGATTGCGAGGATAAAACCGACGAAACCAATCCAGTAAAAACTGTCCATGATTTCACTCCTTTTATTAATTCCGGCAGGGGTTAGTAAGCACGCCACCCTGCAATTTATTATGATATATCATGTTCACATAAAATTCAAATGTATGTTTCGACAATTAGAGCTTAAAATCATTCTGCTTCTTCATCATTATGCATATATTTGCAGCAAAAATCAAATCAATTGATGTTGTTTTATATAATTACAAATAAGATAAGTAAATTTACAGGTGTTTTAGATGCGACATCTCCGTGCTATTATTAAAAAGATAAATGCTATTGAATGTAGTTTAGAGTAGATTTTGCAAAATAGTTGACAGGTCAGTTTGCTTGTGATAGCATCAATGAAATAATGATAGAGGAGCGAAAAAGAGAAAAGTTAGTCCAATGGTACTTAAATGCCGATTAAGGGCTTATGAAGGGCTTTTTCGCCGAAACGAATACCGTTTAAGCGGTTGTTACGTTGGTCTTAGAGAGGATATCTTTTAGATTGTCACATTGTATAATGTGGAGAGCTATCGGCAATTTTTATTTTGTTAAAAACGGCCGGAGAATACTCCGGCCGTTATTTTATTAAAAGGGAGAAAACTATGAAAAGAAAAATATCAATTGCAATGTTAGTGCTAAGCATTATAGCAATGCTGCTGACATTTACAGCGTGCGGAGAAGCAAACACATCAGACCTTTCGGCAGTTAAGGAGGCGGGAGTTTTGAGAGTAGGTATGGAGTGCAATTACGCGCCTTTTAACTGGACACAAGCAGCAGAAAGCGACAGTTCGGTTTCTCTTTCCGGTGGAGGATATGCAGATGGCTATGATGTCCAAATTGCGCTTCAGTTAGCCGACTCAATAGGAGTAGAGCTGGAAATAGTGAAACTGGAGTGGGAAGGCCTTGTACCTGCCCTTGAATCAAAAAAGATTGACGCAATAATTGCAGGTATGAGCCCAACCGAAGAGAGAAAGGTCTCTATTGATTTTTCAAAGCCCTATTATACGAGTGAATTGGTTATGGTTGTTATGGCAGATGGTTCTTTTTCCGGAGCCGAGGCAATTTCTGACTTCTCCGGAGCAAAGATAACCGGACAACTTAGCACCTGCAACTATACTGTAATAGATCAAATTGAAGGTGTTGATAAGCAGACGGCAATGTCTGATTTCCCAGCTATGATTGTTGCTCTTCAGGGCGGCAAGATAGACGGATATGTCGCTGAGTTGCCTGCGGCAAAATCAGCAGTTGAAGGCAACGGCGATCTCAAGTTTTTAAGGTTTGCAGAGGGTGACGGCTTTACTGCCTCTGAGGCTGAAGTATCCGTTTCCGTTGGCCTTAGAAAGGGCAGCGATTTAACAGACCCACTGAACTCAGCTCTTGATATGATTACAGAAAAAGACCGCGAGGAGCTTATGGAGTGGGCAATTGCAAATCAACCTCTCTCAGAAGCCATCGATAGCTGACAAGAGCTCGCCTGAGGGAGTATATAAATGTTTTTTGAA
>CAZPOS010000485.1:0-1786 GCA_964588065.1 uncultured Reyranella sp. | reverse complement strand
CATCATCCCGTTCGGCACCAAGATGGTCGGCCCGGTGATCTACACCTTCGGCACCGAGGCGCAGAAGGAGAAGTATCTCCCGGCGATCCGCGAGAGCACCGTGTGGTGGTGCCAGGGCTATTCCGAGCCGGGCTCGGGCTCCGACCTCGCCAGCCTGCGCACCAAGGCGGAGAAGGACGGCGACCACTACATCGTGAACGGCTCGAAGACCTGGAACACGATGGGCCACTGGGCCGACTGGATCTTCTGCCTCGTGCGCACCGATTCCAAGGCCAAGCCGCAGGAGGGCATCTCCTTCTTGCTGATCGACATGAAGACGCCCGGCATCACCGTGAAGCCGATCATCATGGCCGATGGCGGCCACGAGGTGAACGAGGTGTTCTTCGACAACGTCAAGGTTCCGGTCGAGAACCTGGTCGGCAAGGAGAACGAGGGCTGGACCTGCGCCAAGTTCCTGCTGGCCAACGAGCGGCTCGGCATCGCCGCGGTGCCGCAGTCCAAGCGCGGCGTCGAGGCGCTGAAGGACATCGCCCGCGCCGAGCAGGACGACGGCAAGCCGCTGATCGAGAACCAGGCCTTCGCCGAGAAGATCGCCGACCTTGAGATCCAGGTGACGGCGCTCGAATTCACCGAACTGCGCGTGCTGTCGCAGATGGCGCAGGGCGGCCAGCCCGGCCCCGAGGTCTCCGGCCTCAAGATCCGCGGCTCGGAGATCCAGCAGCGCATCACCGAACTCACGATGGAAGCGGTCGGCGAGTACGCCGCGCCCTATCTGCCGGGGCTGCTGTGGCAGGGCACGAACGAGGAGCCGGTCGGTCCCGACTACGCCCATCTCGCCGCGCCGCGCTACTTCAACACGCGCAAGACCACGATCTACGGCGGCAGCAACGAGATCCAGAAGGGGATCATCAGCAAGATGGTGTTGGGGCTGTGAGCGGCTTCCCGCAGCGCCTCGATCCTGTCCTCAAGTCGTAGCATCGCCGCACAGGAGGAGCCGCTTCATGGCCATTTCCCTCTACGACCTCAGCGTCGTGTCGTTCCTGCAGGTATTGGGCGGTGTCGAAGGATTCCTCGCCAAGGGGCTCGCCCATTGCAAGGAGAAGGGCCTCGATCCCGAGGAGATCGTGGAGACCAGGTTGTTTCCCGACATGGCACCGTTCCGCTTCCAGATCGTCTCGGCGGCGCACCACTCCGCCGGCGGCGTGAAGGGCGCGATGGCCGGCACCTTCTCCCCTCCCAAGCCCGCGGGTGAGGACTATGCCGGCTTGCAGAAACTGGTGAGCGACGCGAAGGCCACGCTCGAGGCGATCAAGCCCGACGAGGTCGACGCCATCGAGGGACGGGACGTGATCTTCTCTCTCGGCGACCGGAAGATCCCGTTCAAGGCGGAAGGCTTCCTGATGTCGTTCTCGCTGCCGAACTTCTATTTCCACGCCACCACCGCATACGACATCCTGCGCCAGAAGGGTGTGCCGCTGGGAAAGCGCGACTTTCTCGGCAAGATGCGAATTGCGAGCTGATCCCGAAATGAACCTGACCCTCAGCCCTGAACACCAGACCTTTGCCGACGAGGTGCGCGCCTTCGCGCGCGAGAACCTCTCGCCGGCGACCCGCGAGAAGACTTTCTCGGGCAAGCACTACGACAAGGACGACCACATCGTGTGGCAGAAGGCCCTCGGGAAGAAGGGCTGGCTCGCCTACACCTGGCCGAAGAAGTACGGCGGCCCGGGTTGGGACGTGACGCAGCGCTTCCTGTTCGAGAACGTGCTGGCGGAGGAGGGCGCGC
>CAZPOS010000484.1:0-1789 GCA_964588065.1 uncultured Reyranella sp. | reverse complement strand
GCGCCTCGGGCACCGTCACCGAACCGTCCTCGTTCTGGTAGTTCTCCAGCACCGCGACCAGGGTGCGGCCGACCGCCAGCGCCGAGCCGTTGAGCGTGTTCAGGAAGCGCGTCGCGCCTCCTTTGCCCTTGGGCCCTTCCTTGGGCCGGTAGCGCGCGTTCATGCGGCGCGCCTGGAAGTCGCCCATGTTCGAGCAGCTGGAAATCTCGCGATAGGCATTCTGGCCGGGCAGCCAGACCTCGATGTCGTAGGTCTTGCGCGAGCCGAAGCCCATGTCGCCGCCGCACAGCACGACCGTGCGATAGGCGAGGCCGAGGCGCTTCAGCACTTCCTCCGCACAGCCCGTCATGCGCTCGTGCTCGTCGGCCGACTGTTCGGGGGTGGTGATGCTGACCAGCTCGACCTTGGGGAACTGGTGCTGGCGGATCATGCCGCGCGTGTCCTTGCCGGCCGATCCCGCCTCGGAGCGGAAGCAGGGCGTGAAGGCCGTAAAGCGCAGCGGCAGTTCCTTCTCCTCCAGCACCATGTCGTTCACCAGGTTGGTGAGCGAGACCTCGGCGGTGGGGATCAGCCAGAATCCGTTGTCGGTGCGGAACATGTCCTCGGCGAATTTCGGCAGCTGGCCGACGCCGTAGACGGCGGTGTCCTTCACCAGCAGCGGCGGATTGACCTCGGTGTAGCCGCCCTCGACCGTGTGCAGGTCGAGCATGAACTGGGCCAGCGCGCGTTCCAGTCGCGCGAGGTGAGACTTCAGGAACACGAAGCGCGAGCCGGAGATCTTCACGGCCGCGGCGAAATCCATGTTGCCGGTCGCCTCGCCCAGCGCCACATGGTCCTTCGGCGGGAAGCTGAAATTGCGCTGGTTGCCGACCCGGCGGATCTCGACGTTGGCGGTCTCGTCGGGGCCCTCCGGCACCTCGTCGAACGGCAGGTTGGGGATGACCTCGAGGCGGATGCGCAGCTCCTCGTCGAGGCGATTCGCCTCCCGCTCACCGTCCTTCAGGCTCTGCTCGAGGTTGGCGACCTCCTCCATCAGCGCATCGGCATTCTCGCCCTTGCGCTTGGCCATGCCGATCTGCTGGCTGAGGGCCTTGCGCTTCGCCTGGATGGCCTCGCTCTCCGAGATCGCGGCGCGGCGGCGCCGGTCGATATCGAGGATCTCGGCCGACAGCGGCGCGAGCCCCCGCTTCTTGAGACCGGCGTCGAACGCCTCGGGAGTCTCCCGGATGAACCTTATGTCGTGCATGGCTAGCTGCCGGCCCCCTCGCCGGTCTTTTCGGCCTCTTCCGCCGCCTTCTCCGCGGCCGCGCGCTTCCGCTCGATCACGCCGCCGATCAGGATGCTGATCTCGTAGAAGGCCATCAGCGGGATCGCGAGCGCGATCTGGCTCACCACGTCGGGCGGCGCCAGGACGGCGGCGATCACGAAGGCCACGACGATGGCGTAGCGGCGCTTGGACTTCAGACCCTCGGTGGTGGCGATGCCAACCTGGATCAGCAGGGTCAGCAGGACCGGGACCTCGAAGGCGAAACCGAAGGCGAAGACGAGCTGCAGGATGCGTTCGAGATAGTCGGACGATCGCAGCGTCTTCTCGATGTCCGGCGGCGCGTACTGCGTCAGCATGAAGTTGATCACGTACGGCAGCACGACATAGTACATCAGTGCGCAGCCGGCATAGAACATGAACGGCGTGGCGACCAGGAAGGGCACGAAGGCCCGCTTCTCGTGCCGGTAGAGGCCGGGCGCGACGAACAGCCAGATCTGCACCGCGATCAGGGGGAAGCCCACG
>CAZPOS010000483.1:314-1835 GCA_964588065.1 uncultured Reyranella sp. | reverse complement strand
GTTTTTTATTTGATTAAACCCACAAGGTACATCAATCTAGAAATGGCGGAATGTATTGACATTACTGGTGACTATTTAAAACTAAGAGCCGAATTATGGAATAAAAATGCGGACAGAAATAAGGTAAACCACCAATTATTGGAAAAACAGGTCCGAATCAATGAGCTTCATGAAAATATTAGAGAGTATTTAGTTTACAACAAAGCGCGAACTATCAACTCTAACAACAACAGAAAGTTATTGGTCGCACTTACTTCCTTAGTTGAAATTTTAGAAGTTGCTATGGCAAACGTGTTTAATCACGAAGCTTTTTTCGATTTTTTCAAACACGACGAAACCGCCTTGAAAGAATACCAACTTTTGGCTACCAATTTTTCGAACACGCTGAAAAAACTTGCCGCTTCAATTAAAACAAATAAAAAATACCATTCGTCGTACAGCTTAACCAATGAGTTAAAAAATTTAAAACTCAGTGTGGATGCTTATGTACAATCACAAAATATCTCAGCTTTTGATGAACAAGTAGTTTATACCAACAATCTGCTTTTTTATGCCAATAAACAGGTTGAAAAAATCAAGGGTTTAGAACGGATCTATAAAGAAAGAGTAAACGCAGATGAACTGAGAGGAAAATATCGTGATTTAGAGAAATTTTTCACGCCAGAACATTATCGTTTTAAGACGTTAATTGAGAATCTTAATTTTCAATCGACAATTTTTCGGTATGCATTAAGAATTACACTCACCATGTTCGTTGGCTTTTTGATTGGAAAGTTTTTTGATTTTGAAAACGAGTATTGGATATTACTCACAATAGTCGTGATCATGCGTCCTGGTTATGGACTTACAAAACAACGAAGCAAACATCGAGTGATAGGAACCGTAATTGGTGGTATATTAGGTATTCTAATGTTGGTATTGATAGACAATAATATGGTTTTAAGTATCCTAACAATCATTTCAATGTTGTTGGCAAATTGGCTATCGAATACAGATTATAAACTTGGAGTGACTTTTACAACCATTTATGTCATCCTTATTTATGGAATTTTGGATGGAACTGCCGAATCTCAAATGGTTTATAGAATTTTAGATACTGGTGTTGGAGCTTTATTGGCATTTTTTGCTTCTATGTTGCTTTGGCCTACTTGGGAATTACACTCGGTGAACAAACATCTCGAAAACTCACTCAGAGCGATTAGAGATTATCTGTCAGAAGTAAAAAATTATTATATCAATAAAGGGGAACCATCGACTAATTATAAGTTGGCTCGAAAAAATGCATTTATTGAAGTCGGGAACTTAATGACTAGTTTTCAAAGAATGATTCAAGAACCAAAAAGAAAACAAAAACATCGTGCAAATTTATATGAATTGGCAGTTTTAAATCAAACTTTGGTATCGTCTGCGGCGAGTATTGGTACTTATGTGCAGTTTCATAGAACCACAGAAGCCTCTACGGCTTTTAAATTGGTAATGGATTATATCAATAATAATTTAAACAAATCATTGCAACATCTC
>CAZPOS010000483.1:0-304 GCA_964588065.1 uncultured Reyranella sp. | reverse complement strand
AGATTACCAAGTGAGTATTACTCAATTAAAATCGATTCGAAGAAAGGAAATTGATGAAATGCAGTTAAGTGAGGAACAGAGAATTCAAAAATTGGAAGAGTCGCAACTGATAATTGATCAATTAATCTGGATGAGCAACCTCTCTGAACAAATTGAAAAGATTACCCTTAAAATGAAATAACAATATTGACTTCTTTTATAACGTTTTTTAACTTTAACAGATGATATATATTCAAAATCAGACTGTTTAAAAAATGAACTATATAGAAAAAAAACAACCTTACTCTTCACTAATTAGAAATAA
>CAZPOS010000482.1:0-1846 GCA_964588065.1 uncultured Reyranella sp. | reverse complement strand
TGATTTTCGCGCCGGCTGCAAAAATACCGACTGTCAGCGCCAGAATCGAAGAGATTGATGCGATCAGTATGATATGTTTTTTCATTATAGTACCTCCAGTAAAATTTGAGCCAGTCGCCCTTTGCCATTATTTTGCTCTAATATTGAGGGGATTATTCCCAAAATTAACGCAAGCCGCCAAATTTATGCGGCTTGCGTTAAATTGATTAATTAACTTAGTCTATTTCGCCGATCGCGCACTTGTTCGGGTCAGCTTTCGGAGGGAAAAAGTCATCAAGAGGGAATGGGATCGAAGCAAACAGTGCGCAAGGGTCATCTTCACTGCCGATACATTCCTTCTCGGGCACACAGTAGTCATAAATTGGGATTAGAAGCTGAGTGTCACGCTCAAGACGGATTATTGAGAACTGCCCTAGCGTAACATAGAGTTGTTTACCAACGGGACACGCCCTCAATTCCTCGTCAAAGCATGCGGCGATTTCATTCGGGATATTTTCAAGATCACTGTCTGACACTTCATTCAGTGCTCTATCGACTACCTTCATTGATAATGCTAGCGGGTCTACCGCTTCGACAATAGCAGTAGGTATGTTTGTGTTTCGATGGAACCCGGGGTTGCAATCGGAGCTGAAGACCTTAGTACCGCCGACTCCGCCGTATAGAACCACTCTTTTTTCGAACATTGCAAGGCCATAAACTTTGCATCCGCTTGGATATGCCTCTCCGCATACCTTGTAGAAATAGGTGACATCAACCGTATAGCAGCCTTTGTTAAAGGCAATGTCATCTACGTGTAAAGCCACATCTAACAGTTCAACTGATTTAGGACGTATACTTATTGTTGCGTTGATTATAGCCTGTGAAAGCGGGCCGAGATATACATGAAGATCCTCTATACAGTCCTTATCCATACAGCTGTCGAAAATTTTGTCTGTGTGTATACATACCGCCTCATTTTTACATCTTGAGTTAAGAGTATCGGCGGATATTATATTTTCTGCCATATTCAAACCTCCCAGTCAATATTATTGGATATCTTCGTTACAGTCTATGCTAAATAGAGAAATTTGTGTTTGCGACGAATTGACGTAGGCTTGAAAAGCATTTATAATTTAGAAAATGTATTTTCAGCAGGGGGTGACTGAATTGGACAGACATGGATTTATACACGAAAAACTAGACATAAAGATACTGATACTTTATATACTTCGCAGGCTTCCGAAAGAGGTTGATTTTACGAAGCTTACCGAATTTGTTATGATAGACGAAGGATTTGATTATTTTGAATATACTCAGTGCCTGTCAGAGCTTGTTGAAACTGATCACGTCACCAAAAGAGAAAATTACTATATGATAACATTAAAGGGAGAAAAACACGGAATAACAGTTGAGAGCAGTATACCTTATTCCGTTCGCTTAAAAGCTGAAAGTATCATTGAGCCCACGGTAGAGAAAATGAAACGCGATGGCCTTATAGTTACAGAGCACAAGACCAATAACGATGGAAGCTGTACTATGAAGTTCTCTCTCTCTGATGGAGTTGGAGAGATATTAAACCTTAATATACTATCATCAGGCCAGCAGCAAGCCCTTGAGATGGAAAAATATTTCCGAGCCAAGGCCGAAGAAATTTATCATCAAATAATCGGCATATTGACACCGGAAAAATAAAACCGGAGGATACAATGAACTCTTTTATACCGGAAGGATATGTAAGTGCACTCGGAATCTATGACACACAAAAAGCTATAGGTCTCCTCAAACGGATATTTGTAGACAGACTTGCAGGCGAGCTTAATCTTTTTCGTGTTTCTGCACCGCTTTTCGTTCAGGATAATACGGGAAT
>CAZPOS010000481.1:226-1849 GCA_964588065.1 uncultured Reyranella sp. | reverse complement strand
AATCGCTGAATGGTATCCAGATCGCCGAGAGCCAGGTCGCCCAGCAGCAGAGCAACCGCGCCGCCGCACAGGCCGCCGTGCGGCAGCGCGAAGCGGAACTCAACGCCGCGCGCAAGCGCCTCACTCGTTCAACCACACTGGCGCGGGAAGGCGCGACCGCAGTGCAGGAACGCGACGACGATGAGGCGCAGGTCGAGGGCGCCGCCGCCGCGGTCGAGGCTGCGCGCGCGCAGCTTGCCGCCGTCGATGCCGCGATCACCACGGCGCGCAATCAGGTAATCGGCGCACGCTCTCAGGTCGATGCGGTACGCGCTACCATCCAGCGGATCGAGGCCGACGTCCAGGACAGTGATCTCAAGGCACCCAGGGCAGGCCGCGTCCAGTATCGGGTGGCGCAACCGGGCGAGGTCCTGGCCGGTGGCGGCCGGGTCCTCAACCTCGTCGATCTGGGTGATGTCTACATGACCTTTTTTCTGCCTGAAACTGTGGCGGGCAAGGTGGCGCTGGGCGATGAGGTGCGCATAGTGCTCGACGCCGCGCCCGGCTACGTCGTGCCCGCAAAAGTCAGTTTCGTTGCCGATGTAGCCCAATTCACACCCAAGACAGTGGAGACCGCAAGCGAACGGCAGAAGCTGATGTTCCGCGTGAAGGCGCGTATCGACCGGGCACTGCTGCAAAAATATATCACGCATGTGAAGACCGGCCTTCCCGGCATGGCCTATATCCGCATCGGTCCCGGCACTGACTGGCCTGCCAACCTGGCTGTCAACGTGCCGCGATGAGCAGCGGAGAGCCTCAGCCGGTCGTCAGACTGTCCGGTGTAGGCCATCACTATGGGAAGAGAGTCGCGCTCGACGGCATTGACCTCGACATACCGGCAGGGCGGATGGTTGCCCTGATCGGGCCGGATGGCGTGGGTAAATCCAGTCTGTTCTCGCTAATCGCTGGCGCGCGCCATGTTCACGAGGGCCGTGTCGAGGTGCTGGGCGGCGACATGGCCGACGCCGCCCATAGAGAGGCGCTATGCCCGCGCATCGCCTATATGCCGCAAGGGCTCGGCAAGAATCTTTATCCCACACTCTCGATCGACGAGAATCTGGAATTCTTCGGCCGGTTGTTCGGACAGGACACGGCCGAGCGGGAGCGCCGGATCGCCCGGCTGACCGAGAGCACCGGCCTCGCCCCTTTCCGCAAGCGTCCAGCCGGCAAGTTGTCGGGCGGGATGAAGCAGAAACTGGGCCTGTGCTGCGCCCTGATCCATGATCCCGATTTCCTGCTGCTGGACGAACCAACAACCGGTGTCGATCCGTTGTCGCGCGCCCAGTTCTGGGATCTCATCGACGCGATCCGGGCCGATCGACCCGACATGAGCGTGCTCGTCGCCACCGCTTACATGGAGGAGGCCGCCCGTTTCGACTGGCTGGTCGCGATGGACGCGGGCAAGATACTTGCCACTGGCAGTCCCGCCGACTTCTACGCACGTACTGGCGAAACGACGCTGGAACGCGCGTTCATCGCGCTATTGCCCGACGAACGCCGCAAGGGGCACCGGGCCGTCACCATTCCCCCGCGCGGGCAGGAGGAAGCGGCCGAGATCGCCATCGAGGCAAAGGGCCTCACCAT
>CAZPOS010000481.1:0-216 GCA_964588065.1 uncultured Reyranella sp. | reverse complement strand
TTCGGCGACTTCACCGCCGTCGATCACGTCGATTTCCGCATCGAACGCGGTGAGATCTTTGGATTTCTCGGGTCCAACGGGTGTGGCAAATCGACGACGATGAAGATGCTGACCGGCCTGTTGCAGGCCAGCGAAGGTCAGGCATGGCTGTTCGGGCGCCCGGTCGAGAATGACGATATGGCGACGCGTCGACGCGTCGGATATATGAGCCAGGCG
>CAZPOS010000480.1:0-1869 GCA_964588065.1 uncultured Reyranella sp. | reverse complement strand
CCTCAAAGCACACATCAACGCGTACGGCGGTGTCCGCTGCCTTCGGCGCGACGGTGGACACGATGGCTCTTCGCGTCTCGACGATCTTCGCCGCAGCCGTGTCCATGATTTCGGATGCTACGGCGAGGGCTTCGGCGTCGGTCGGCGCTGCCTGTGCCGCCTTGCGGGCGTCCTGTTCAGCTTCGGCCTGGATGCGGCTGGCCTCGTCACGAGCGAGACGCTCGGCGGCTTCGGCCTTCTGCTTCTCCGCGAGCTGGTAGGCACCGAGCACGCGGGAGACGCGGCCGATCTCGGTGTCGAGTTCGGCTGTGATTTCCTTGGCAAGCGCGTCGATCTTTTTGCCGAGCGCAAGGACCGGGGCCTTGACCGTGGAGCGGTCCGACTCGATTCCACGCGAGAGCTGTGTTGCTCGCTTGAGCACGTCGGCGGCGCAGTCGGCATCGAAGGCGTCGGAGACAGCGGTGACGTCGCGGATCTCGACGAGCAGCTTGTCGCGCAGCTCGCGAGCCTCGGGAGCAATCGCGATCTCCGCAGACTGTAGGCCGGTGATGGTGAGGGATGTGTTCACGCGGCCTCCTTACTAATCCCGGCGGCGCGGGCGAATTGCTCGCGGCGGTCGTCGATCTTCGCGACCTTATCGACGGGCAAGTCCCGGAACGTTTGGCCTTCCGGAATCCACTTCACGCGGACGAGGTAGGCGTTGACGGTCGCTTCGTTGGCGCCGAGCCAGGCAGCGAGCCCGGTCGGCATGGAGGGGGGCTCCGCTGGAGTGGCCGGAGCGGCCGGGGCCGGAGTTGGGGCTGGCTTCGCAGCCGCCTGCTTCTCGGCGATGAACGCGAGCGTCTTCGATGCCTGGTCCTCGGTGAGTTCGGACACGTCGACGGCGTTGGCCTTCGCCAGCGCGCGCTCGACGATGCCGCCGCCGATCTCGGTCTTGGCGAGCTCTGTCAGTTTCGCGACCTGCTCTGCCGTCGCTGTGGTGACAGGCTCGGCAGGCTGCGCAGGGGCCGGAGCCTTCGGAACGCCACCGCCGAACAACGTCTCGATTTGATCGTACTCCATCGGCAGCTCATCAGGCAGGCCGTATCGATTCTTCGCATCCCATGCGGCCGAGTGTGTCGCGTACATCACGCGCTCGCGCCCGCCCTGGGCCTTGATCTTGCCGTCGGTGCCCTCGACAACCAAGACCTTGAAGTTGCAAAACAACAACAGGTCGGACCATTCCTTGAGGACCGGAGCGACCTGCTTGGAGAGCTTGAGCTCGTAGCGGTCGTATCCGTCCGTCTGGTCTGGAGGCGACATGCGCTTGACCGCCGAGTGAGCGGTAAAGACGACATGCAAGCCGGCCGCCGTGAGCTTGTCGCACTCGGTGAGAAACCGGGTCCAGCACTCGGCGAGGATGGTGTAGCCTTTGCCGTAGCCAAAGTCCTCTATTGAGGATTTCCCGGCATGCTTGAGCGTGTGCTCAATGAGCGCCTTCTCCGCCCAATCGGCGGAATCGATGACGATGGTCTGCGCGCCGTGCGGGTTGGTCGCCAGCGTCTTGACCGCTGCGAGCAGCGCGTCCCACGTCGGGCAGGCTACACGCGAAACGTCGAGCTGCGCGGTGCCGTCCTCGACGTCGAGGAACAGCGGACTCGGGAAGTGGCTGACGAGGGTGCTTTTGCCGATGCCCTCGGGGCCGTAGATGACGCCGCGAACCGGAGCGGGGCGGCGGCCTCGATTGATGGTGAGTGTCATGGTATCAAGATCCTTTCTTGTCGTCTTCGGTGGTGAGGTCTTTGCCGTCGGCTTCAGTGCCGACGACGCCGCCGGAGGAGGTGCGCCTCCCCTTGCTGGCCTTCTTCTTTTCCGCGTTCTCCGCGGCGG
>CAZPOS010000479.1:1519-1871 GCA_964588065.1 uncultured Reyranella sp. | reverse complement strand
GCCGGCAGGCTGAAGTTGGCGGTGCGCTGGAACACGTGCAGGTGTTTGGCCTGCCGGGCGATCAGCGGGATCATCTGCACGCCCGAGGAGCCGGTGCCGATGACGCCGACCCGAAGGCCGGTGAAGTCGACCCCCTCATGCGGCCACAGGCCCGAATGGTACCACTTGCCCTTGAAGCTCCCGATGCCCTTGAAGTCGGGCACGCGCGGCGTCGACAGGTTGCCCGCAGCCATGATGCAGTAGCGGGCGCGGATCGCCTCGCCTTTTTCCGTCCGCAAGGTCCACTGGTTCGCCGCCTTGTCGAACAGGGCCGACTTGATCCGCGTGTCGAGCTGCACGTCGCGGCGCAGGT
>CAZPOS010000479.1:0-1509 GCA_964588065.1 uncultured Reyranella sp. | reverse complement strand
GTTTCCTCGACCAGTTCGACGACAATGCCTTCGCCCGGCGGCATGATGCTGACCGCCAGCGTCGCTTCGGCCAGGCCGTAGCTTGGCAGGAAGGCGCTCGCCTTGAATCCGGCGTCGGCAAAAGCATCGACGAAGCTTTGCATCACGTCCGGGCGGATCATGTCGGCGCCATTGCCGGCGACGCGCCAGCGCGACAGGTCGAAGCGGTCGGCGACATGGTTGATGTACTTCAGGATCTCGGGCTGGGTGCCGTAGCGCTCCGGCCATTTCCACTCCTGCTGCAGCTCGTCCGAAAAGCTGTAGGAGTATTCGAGGCTCTCGACGTCGCAGCGCGCGCCGGGATAGCGGTTCCAGAACCAGGTGCCGCCGATGCCGGAGCCGGCTTCAAAGGCGCGGACCTTGAGACCGAGCTTGCGCAGGCGATGGATGGCGTAGAGGCCGGCCAGTCCGCCGCCGACGATCGCGACATCGAGGGGCGCGACCTCGAGCGGGCGAGGCGCGGGCGCTTGGGAAGCATCGGGCATGCGGCGGCTCCTGCTGTGAATTTTTGCTCTGCGAGCGGTGTCCGACGGGCGTGCAACGGGAGCGTCGACCCGGTCGCCCGCTTTGGCAAGAGTGGCGAGCCCGGATGCGAAACGGCGGTGCGCGCCATGCAAGGCACGCGTTGCTGCAAGTCGATGGTCCGGCGCGAAGATCATTGGCCCGCCGATTGTTTCGGCCTTATTCTTTTTTCATGACAACAGCGCGAAACCCCGGTTGAAAGCGGCAGGATAGGTCGTGGATCAGTCGGTGCCGCCGCCCGCTCTCAAGACATCGCCTGTATCGCCCGCGGTCGGCGTCGCGCCTCCTGTACGCGTGAGCCGAACCTCGGGCATCGTGCGGGTCCTGCTGCGCCCGCGCTCGATCGTCATCGCTCTGCTGCTGCTCGCGGCCGTCGCCTATGGAGGGCGCGAACTCCATCTGCGTCTCACCCACGTCTACGAATACGATGCCCGCGTGACCGCCGACATCGTGACGGTGTCGAGCCGCGCCGAAGGCTGGATCGTGGACCTCGCCGTGCGCGAGGGGCAGAAGGTCGAGGCCGGCCAGACCCTGGTGAAGATTGACGATCGTGCGGCCAGGCTGCGGGTCGACGGCTTGCGCGCGCAGATCGACGGCGTGCGGGTCGAGCGGGCGCGGCTGCGCGCCGAGCGCAAGCTCGACCAGAACCAGGCCGACGCCGCGATGCGCACGCGCACGTCCATCATCACGGTGCGCGAAAAGGCCCTGGCGGCCCTGCAGGCCGACCTCGACTTCGCCAAGCTGGAACTCGACCGCAGCCGGACGCTGTTCGCCAGCAAGGTGATCAACGAGCGGCAGCTCCAGATGGCGCAGGCGGCGGTCACGAAGCTCGAGATCCAGATCCTGCAGCTCCAGGCCGAGCACGAGCAGGCAGAAGGCAGTCTCGGCGAGGCCCGGGTCGGCCACGACAGGCTGGGCGTGATCGATGCGCAGATCGAGGCGCTGACC
>CAZPOS010000478.1:679-1881 GCA_964588065.1 uncultured Reyranella sp. | reverse complement strand
CCAAAACGCGATTGGTACATTTGGCGCGATGGAAAAGATGGAGCAGAACCAAATAACTGGGAAAGTATCTTCAGTGGTTCAGCATGGGAATATGATGAAGAAACAGAACAATATTACATGCATATTTTCTCTAGAAAACAACCAGATTTAAACTGGGAAAACCCAGAAGTTCGTGAAGCATTATATGAAATGGTGAATTGGTGGTTAGATAAAGGAATTGATGGATTCCGAGTAGATGCGATTAGTCATATTAAAAAAGAAGAGGGATTAACAGATATGCCAAATCCCCACGGATTAAAATATGTTTCATCATTTGATAAACATATGAATGTTGATGGAAGCCAACCATTATTAGAAGAGTTGAAAGAAAACACATTTGCAAAATATGACATCATGACGGTTGGGGAAGCAAATGGAGTTAAAGTTGAAGATGCTCACTTATGGGTAGGCGAAGAAGAAGGAAAATTCAATATGGTATTCCAATTCGAAAGCCTAGGATTATGGAAGGACCAAAGTAGCGAAGGTGCTGATATTTGCGAGTTAAAGAGAAGTTTAACAAAATGGCAAAAAGGTTTAGAAGGAATTGGATGGAACGCTTTATTCATTGAAAACCATGATTTACCTCGTATTGTATCATCTCTTGGAGATGATGTGAACTACTGGAAAGAAAGTGCAACATCTTTAGGTATGATGTATTTCATGATGCAAGGAACACCATTCATTTATCAAGGACAAGAAATTGGAATGACAAATGTTGTATTTGATAAAGTAGAAGATTATCAAGATGTTCAAAGTACTGGATTATATTATTCAAAACTTGAACAAGGTATGGCACATGAAGATATTATGGAAATTATTCGAGCGACTGCACGTGGAAATACGCGTACGCCAATGCAATGGAACTCAGAATCCAATGCAGGGTTTACAACTGGAACACCATGGATTGGTGTAAATCCAAATTATCCACAAATTAATGTAGAAGCACAAGAGGAAGATCCAGATTCAATTCTAAACTTCTACAAAGAAATGGTTACATTAAGAAAATCAGATGATGTCTTTATGTATGGAACATACGATTTAGTACAAGAAAATCATCCTGAAATTTATGCCTATACTCGTACATTAGGGGGAAAACGTGTTTTAATCTTATGTAATTTAAAAGGTAAAGACACATCAATTGATTTAGAAAACATCTCTGTTTC
>CAZPOS010000478.1:0-669 GCA_964588065.1 uncultured Reyranella sp. | reverse complement strand
TTCATCAGATCAGTTATTATTAGCAAACATTCCGGTTGAGGAACATGAATCAATGACTGAATTAAACTTTAAACCGTTTGAGGCACGTATTTATAGTTTAAATTAGGACAAGATGAGCTAGTATTGATAGGAGAGTATTATTATGAAAAAACCAGGATTTATGTCGTTTGACTTTTGGCAAAAATTCGGTAAGGCATTAATGGTAGTAATTGCTGTTATGCCAGCAGCCGGACTTATGATTTCATTTGCAAAATTAATTGCAATGGCAGGTGGAGACATTAACATTATTGCGGTAATTGCACGTATAATGGAAGATATCGGATGGGCAATTATCGGAAATCTTCATATTTTATTTGCTGTTGCGATTGGTGGTTCTTGGGCAAAAGAACGTGCAGGTGGGTCATTTGCAGCATTAATTGCATTTATTTTAATTAACCGTATTACAGGAGCTATTTTCGGAGTTTCAAGTGATATGTTAGCTGATTCAACAGCGACAGTTAATTCATTATTTGGATCTGAAATGGTAGTTGCTGATTACTTTACATCAATTCTTGGAGCACCAGCTTTAAATATGGGTGTATTTGTCGGGATTATTTCAGGGTTCTTAGGAGCTGCTTTATATAACAAGTATTATAATTTTGATAAATTACCAAAAGCATTAGCATTCTT
>CAZPOS010000477.1:0-1884 GCA_964588065.1 uncultured Reyranella sp. | reverse complement strand
GCCAGACCATGGAGGCACTGCGAGTGACCGGGGAATGCGTTTCACTTCCGGTTCTGCGACCTCTGATTGGAATGGATAAGACAGATATAATTGATATTGCCAGAAAAATCGGGACATTTGATATCTCAATATTGCCTTATGAGGACTGCTGCACTGTATTTACACCGAGGCACCCTCGTACTAAACCTCAGCTAGAAGAAGTCCTTGAGGCAGAGAGCATTTTGAATGTTGAAGAACTGATTGAGGGAGCTTTAAAATCAGCAGAGCAGGTCAGATTTGACATATAAGAGAGGATGGTAAAAATGGGGCAAAATCTTACAGCCGAGATTATATCTGTAGGGACAGAACTCCTCTTGGGAAATACGACAAATACCGATGCCAGAGATATTTCTGTCTATCTTTCGGAGCTGGGCATAAATGTCTACTACCATACAGTGGTAGGAGACAATCCCGAACGTCTTACAAAAGCAGTTGAGATTGCCCGCAACCGCGCTAATATTATCATAACGACCGGAGGTCTCGGCCCTACCTGCGACGACCTTACGAAACAAGTGTTGGCAAGCGCCTTTAACCTCGAGATGCACTACCATGAGGAGATAGCCGACGAAATGCGCCGTTATTTCAAGGAGATTCTGGGCGTCAAAAACATGACCGAAAACAATCTGCAGCAGGCATACCTGCCCACCGGTAGCGTGATTTTTAATAATGATTGGGGAACAGCTCCCGGCTGCGCATTTGAGGCAGAAGGCGTCCATGTAATAATGCTGCCGGGTCCACCCAGCGAGTGCAATGCAATGTTCAAAGCCAGCGCAGTGCCTTATCTTAACAAGCTCTCCGATGAGGTCATTGCTTCACACAGCCTGCAAATTTTCGGTATTGGCGAAAGTTTTGTGGAGTCCAAGCTTCGAGATATGATGAATGAGCTCTCCAACCCTACACTGGCTCCTTATGCAAAAGAGGGCGAGGTCATGCTCCGGGTAACAGCGAAGGCTAAGACGCGGGAAGAAGCAGAGACACTTATGAAGCCGGTTATAGAAAAGGTACGTAATATTCTCGGTGATGTTATATACGGAATGGATATAAAAAGTCTCGAGGAGGTTGTCAGTAGACTCTTGATTGAAAAGACCATGACAATAAGCACTGCAGAGAGTTGTACCGGAGGCTATATAGCGAAACGCTTAACCGATCTGCGGGGATCCTCGAGGGTGTTTAAGGGAGCAGCAGTGACTTATTCTCCGGAGAGCAAGATTGCTGTTCTCGATGTAAATCCCGGTACTATTGAGAAGTACGGTGTAATCAGTGAAGAGGTGGCTGCTGAGATGGCCCAGAGCGCAAGGCGAGTGTTTAATACGAGTATTGCGGTCTCAACGACCGGACTTTCGGGCCCTGAAGGTGACGGAAAAAACCCGGTAGGCACAGTATTTATCGCTCTAGCCACGCCGGAAAAGATTTTTATCCAAAAAATAAACTCAGGGTTTGGCAGAACGAGATCACGTACAATGGCTACAAATCTTGCTTTGGATATGGCACGTCGATATTTAAGTGATTTACCGGTGATCTTGAACTATAGTGACAGATAAAAAGCTATCCTGCCTTGCTTTTTTATTTAAATATTATATAATACCAACGACACATAATATAATAGGTGTATGAATGCCAAGATCCACTACTTTCAGGAGGATGTTTTTGATGCAAACCTATGAGATGGACATCGAAGGCTTAAAGCGCGAGCTTCCTATATGCCGTGTTTCCGACGATGTTTATATCGGCGCATTTGTTATGTTCGGAGACGTAGAATTAACAGTCCACTGTGCTCAAGAATTGCTTAAGCGAGCGCCGGAGTACGACTACATAATTGCCCCCGAGGCAAAGAGCATACCTTTG
>CAZPOS010000476.1:0-1924 GCA_964588065.1 uncultured Reyranella sp. | reverse complement strand
GCGTTCGTCGATGGATTCGAAGCCATCCGGCGGCAACAGGTCTTCGTTGTGCGCGAGCTCGACCGTGACGATGCAGCCCGGCGTCATCCAGCCCGCTGCGGCGAGCGCGGTGATTGCCCCGGGCGCCTGGCCCGAGCGATAGGGCGGGTCGAGGAAGACGAGATCGCAGGCCTCGCGCGAGGGCGGCGGC
The DNA here is from genome assembly GCA_964588065.1 of uncultured Reyranella sp. Taxonomy (GTDB): domain Bacteria; phylum Pseudomonadota; class Alphaproteobacteria; order Reyranellales; family Reyranellaceae; genus Reyranella. The sequence goes on along the minus strand of CAZPOS010000476.1, from coordinate 1,734 downwards.
CGCGTCGCGTCGGCGCGTACGACCTTGGCCGCACCGGTCTCGCCGAGCGTGCGCAGGTTATCGCCGATCGCCTTGACCGCGGCAGCGTCGTTGTCGAGGAAGGTGACATGGGCCGCCCCGCGCGACAGCGCTTCGAGGCCCAGCGCCCCCGAACCGGCATAGGCGTCGAGCACGCGCGCCTCGATCAGCGGCGAGGTGCCGCCATCCTCGTCGTCGCGCCAGTTCGCGTGCATAAGGATGTTGAACAGCGATTCGCGCGCGCGGTTGGAGGTCGGGCGCGTGGCCTCGCCCTCCGGGGTCGCGAGCATGCGGCCGCGATGCTTGCCGCCGATGATGCGGATCACGCGCGTCGCCGGTTCTTGACGTGAGGCGGTGCGGGTTTCGGCTTGGGCTTGGCCCAGCCTTCCTTGCGCGGCGGCCGCTTCACCCCCAGCAGATTCTCGAGCGCCTGCGGCGGGATTTCTTCGACATGGCCGCGCTCCAGTTCGCCCAGATGAAACGGCCCGAAGGCGACGCGGATCAGGCGCACCACCGGCAGGTCGAGATGGGCCAGCACGCGGCGCACCTCTCGGTTCTTGCCCTCGGTCAGCGCGATGTCGATCCAGGCGTTGGAGCGCTGCTGGCGGTCGAGGCTGGCCTGGATCGAACCGTAGCGCACGCCCTCGATGGTGATGCCGTTGGCGAGATCCGCGAGCCTGGCCTCGTCGACGGCACCGTGCACGCGGGCGCGATAGCGCCGCGTCCAGCCGTTGGCCGGCAGTTCGAGCTTTCGGGCCAGGCCGCCATCGTTGGTCAGCAGCAGCAGACCTTCCGAGAAATAGTCGAGGCGGCCCACGGTCACGACCCTCGGCATGCCCTTGGGCAGCGACTCGAAGATGGTGCGGCGTCCCTCGGGATCGCGCGCCGTCACCATCTCGCTCGGCGGCTTGTGGTAGCGCCACATGCGCGCCCGGTCGGCGGCGGGCAGCGGCTTGCCGTCGACCTCGATGACGCTCCTGTCGGTGACGACGCAGGCCGGCGTCTCCAGCACCTTGCCGTCGACCTTGACCCTGCCTTCCGCGATCCAGCGTTCGGCATCGCGGCGCGAGCACAGGCCCGCGCGCGCCAGGCGCTTGGCGATGCGCTCGCCTTCCTTGACGGGTTGTGTGCTCACTTTGCCGCCGCCGCTCCCAGGAAGGCGCGGAACAGTTTCGCGTCGCCCTCGGAGATATGGAATTCGGGATGCCACTGCACGCCGATGCAGAACCGGTAGGCCGGCGCCTCGATCCCCTCGATCACGCCGTCCGGCGCGGTGGCGTTTACGACGATGCCGGCCGGCTGGTCGGCCGCGGCCTGATGGTGCGCGCTGTTCACCTGCAGCTCCTCGGCGCCCACGATGTCGTACAGCTGCGTGCCCTTGGCGACCTTCACCACATGCCCGGGCTCATCGCGCGGGTTCGGCTGCTCGTGCGCCAGCGCATCCTGGATCGCATCGGGAATGTGCTGGATCAGCTTGCCACCCAGCACGACATGCAGCAGCTGCTGGCCGCCGCAGATGCCCAGCACCGGCTTGTTCTGGGCGAGCGCGCCCTTGGTGACGCCGAACTCGAAGGCGGTGCGGCGGTCCTTGGTGATCACCGTCGAATGCTTGGCGCCGCCGCCATAGTAGGAGGGATCGACGTCGAAGGCGCCGCCGGTCACCACCAGCGCGTCGATGCGCTCCAGATAGTCGGCGACCCGGTCGGGCTCGTGCGG
>CAZPOS010000475.1:0-1929 GCA_964588065.1 uncultured Reyranella sp. | reverse complement strand
CGCCGTGGCCCTTGGCGATGTTGTTGATCAGTTCCTGGATGAGCACGGTCTTGCCGACGCCCGCGCCGCCGAACAGACCGATCTTGCCGCCCTTGGCGTAAGGGGCGAGAAGGTCGATGACCTTGATGCCGGTGACCAGAATGGCCGCCTCGGTCGACTGGTCGACGAAGAGCGGAGCTTCGGCGTGGATCGGAGCGGTCTGTTCCGCGCCGACCGGGCCCATTTCGTCGATCGGCGCGCCGACGACGTTCATGATGCGGCCCAGCGTCTTGGGGCCGACCGGGACCGAGATCTGCTGCCCGGTGTTGCGCACCGGCTGGCCGCGGGTGAGACCGTCGGTGCCGTCCATCGCGATGGTGCGGACGGTGTTCTCGCCGAGGTGCTGCGCGACTTCGAGAACGAGCGTGGTCTCGCCGTTCTGCGTTTCGAGCGCGGTGAGGATCGCGGGCAGGGCGCCTTCGAAGGTCACGTCGACGACGGCGCCGATGACCTGGCTGATCTTGCCCTGGGCGGGAACGTTGCTGGTGCTGTCGAGCACGGGTGCTGCGGTGGCCATGGTTGTTTCCTTGCCTGTATCTTAGAGCGCTTCGGCGCCGGCGATAATTTCGACGAGTTCGGTGGTGATCGCGGCCTGCCGGCTGCGGTTGTACTGGATGGTGAGCTTGTTGATCAGGTCACCCGCATTGCGCGTCGCGTTGTCCATCGCGGTCATCGACGCACCCTGTTCGGACGCGGCGATCTCCAGAAGCGCACCGAAGACCTGGGTCTTGACGTAGCGGGGCAGCAGCTCCTCGAGGATCGCCTCCTCGTCGGGCTCGTACTCGACCACAGCACCGGTATCTGCGGGCGCATCGGTCGGGGCCGGGACGGGGACGATCTGCTGGATCGTCGGATCCTGCACCAGCGCCGACTGGAAGATCGGGTAGACCAGGTGCGCGACGTCGAACTGGCCGTTCTCGAACATGCCGATCACTTCGTTGGCGATCTGCTCGGCCTCGTCATAGCCCGGCTCGCGCACTGCGGAGGTGTCGAACTGGTTGCCGATGTCGCTGGGGAAGTTGCGGCGCAGCGGCGCGCGGCCCTTGCGGCCGACGAGATAGAACTCGACGTCCTTGCCCGCGTTCTTCAGCTCGCGTGCCTTGGCCGTGGCGGCCCGCACGAGGTTCGAGTTGAGGCCGCCGCACAGACCCTTGTCGGTGTTCACGACCACCAGCAGGTGGCGCTTGTCCGATCCGGTGCCCGCCAGCAGGCGAGGGGCGTTGTCGCCGCTCACCTTGGTGGCGAGGCTGGCCATGACCGCGGCAAGACGCTCGGCATAGGGGCGGGCGGCTTCGGCCCGCGCCTGTGCCTTGCGCAGCTTTGCCGCGGCGACCATCTGCTTGGCCTTCGTGATCTTCTGGGTCGACTTGACCGAGGTGATCCGACCCTTGAGTTCCTTCAAAGAGGCCATGACGGCTCCCTACGTCTTGTGTCTCGCTGGATCAGGCGAACTGCTTGGCGAACTTGTCGAGCGCGGCGACGGTCTGCGCCTTCGCGTCGTCTTCGAACGCCTTGGTGTCGCGGATCAGCTTGAGCGTGTCGGCATGTTCCGAACGCATGAAGCTCAGCATCTCGGCTTCGTAGCGGGTGACGGCGTCGACCGGGATCGAATCGAGGTAGCCGTTGGTGCCGGCGAAGATCGAGACGGTCTGCTCCTCGAACGGCAGCGGCGAGAACTGCGGCTGCTTGAGCAGCTCGGTCAGGCGCGCACCGCGGTTCAGCAGCTTCTGCGTCGACGCGTCGAGATCCGAGCCGAACTGCGCGAAGGCCGCCATCTCGCGATACTGCGCCAGCTCCAGCTTGATCGAGCCGGACACCTTCTTCATCGCCTTGGTCTGCGCGGCGCCGCCGACGCGGCTGACCGAGAGGCCGACGTTGATCGCCGGGCGG
>CAZPOS010000474.1:0-1932 GCA_964588065.1 uncultured Reyranella sp. | reverse complement strand
CCACGCCCGCGCCGCCGAACAGGCCGATCTTGCCGCCCTTGGCGTAGGGCGCCAGCAGGTCGATGACCTTGATGCCGGTGACCAGGATCTGCGCTTCCGTCGACTGCTCGACGAACTCGGGCGCGCTGCGGTGGATCGGCAGGGTCTGCTTGTTGCCGACCGGCCCGCGCTCGTCGACCGGCTCGCCGATGACGTTCAGGATGCGGCCGAGCGTCTCGGGGCCGACCGGCATGGCGATCGGGGCGCCGGTGTCGACCGCCTTCTCGCCGCGGACCAGGCCGTCCGTCGTGTCCATCGCGATCGTGCGAACCTCGGACTCGCCCAGATGCTGGGCGACTTCCAGCACCACCAGGCGTCCGTCGGCGTTGACGTGCAGCGCGTTCAGGATGTTCGGCAGTTCGCCTTCGAAGCGAACGTCGACGACCGCGCCCGTGATCTGGGTGATCGTGCCGATGTTGTTGGTAGCCATTACGGATCCCTTTCCTTCGATTGCCTGGCAGCCGGCCTAGATGGCCTCGGCGCCCGAGATGATCTCGATGAGTTCCTTGGTGATCGACGCCTGGCGCGAGCGGTTCATCTGCAGCGTCAGCTTCTTGATCACGTCGCCCGCGTTGCGCGAGGCGTTGTCCATGGCCGTCATCTGCGAGCCGTAGAAGCTCGCCGCATTCTCCAGCAGGACGCGGAAAATCTGGACGGTGAGGTTGCGCGGCAGCAGGTCGGAGAGGATCTCGCCCTCGTCCGGCTCGAACTCGTAGATCGCGCCGCCGGCGGCGGCCGGCGCGGCCGAGGCTTCCGGCATCGGCGGCGGGATCAGCTGCTGGACGGTGACGACCTGGGTCATCGCCGACTTGAACTGGTTGAAGATCACCTTGGCGACGTCGAACTCGCCGGCGTCATACATCTCCATGACGCGCGCGGCGACCTTCTGGGCGTCGCCGAAGGACAGACGCGGGCGACCGAGGTCGGTCATCGTCTCGACGATCAGCGAGCTGAAGTCGCGACGCAGCTGGTCGCGGCCCTTGCGGCCGACGCAGAAGATCTTGACCGTCTTGCCTTCGTTCAGCAGGGCGCGGATCTGGCGCCGCGCCTCGCGCACGATGGTGCTGTTGAAGCCGCCGCAGAGGCCGCGGTCGCCGGTGGCCACGATGACCAGGTGGACCTGATCGGAGCCGGTGCCCGCCAGCAGACGCGGGCCGCCGGTCGCACCCTGGAAGCTCGCCCCGAGCGAGGCCAGGATCTTGTCCATGGCTTCCGCGTACGGGCGGGCCGCCGTGGCCTGCTCCTGGGCGCGCCGCAGCTTGGCGGCGGCCACCATCTTCATGGCCTTCGTGATCTTCTGCGTCGACTGGACGCTTCGGATCCGGAGCCGGTAGGTCTTGAGACTGGGCATCTAAACCTGCGGGCGCCTTAAGCGAACTTCTTGACGAAGTCGCCGAGGAACGCCTTCAGCTTGTCGTCGGTCTCCTTGACGATCTCGCGCTTCTCGCGGATCGACGCCAGGATCGAGCCCTCGGCGCGGATGGCGTCGAGCAGCTGATGCTCGAAGTCGTTGACCTTGTTCACCGGCAGCGAGTCGAGGAAGCCGCGGGTGCCGGCATAGAGCGACACGACCTGCTCCTCGACCGGCATCGGCGCGAACTGGCCCTGCTTCAGGAGCTCCGTGAGGCGCTGACCGCGCGCCAGCAGGCGCTGGGTCGAGGCGTCGAGGTCCGAGGCGAACTGGGCGAAGGCAGCCATCTCGCGATACTGCGCCAGCTCCAGCTTGATCGTGCCGGCGACCTGCTTCATCGCCTTGATCTGCGCGGCCGAGCCGACGCGGCTGACCGACAGACCGACGTTAATCGCCGGACGGATGCCCTGATAGAAGAGCTCGGTCTCGAGGAAGATCTGACCGTCGGTGATCGAGATGACGTTCGTCGGGATGTAGGCCGA
>CAZPOS010000473.1:0-1958 GCA_964588065.1 uncultured Reyranella sp. | reverse complement strand
TCGCGGAAGAGGTCGAACTGGTGCGCGCGGGCTATCCCACGTTCGATCTCGAAAGCTATCGCGCCGGGCATCTCTCGCCGGTGTTCTTCGGCTCGGCCTACAACAATTTCGGCGTGAAGGAGCTGCTGGACGCGATCGCCGCCTGGGCGCCGCCGCCGCGGCCGCAACCCGCCGAACCGCGGCCGATCGAGCCGACCGAACCCAAGGTCTCGGGCTTCGTGTTCAAGGTCCAGGCCAACATGGACCCCAACCACCGCGACCGCATCGCCTTCCTGCGCCTGTGCAGCGGCAAGTTCCGCCGCGGCATGAAGCTGACGCAGATGGGCACGTCGAAGGTGCTCTCGGTCAACTCGCCGATCCTGTTCTTCGCCCGCGAGCGCGAGATCGTCGACGAGGCCTGGCCCGGCGACATCATCGGCATTCCCAATCACGGCGTGCTGCGGGTCGGCGACACGCTGACCGAGGGCGAGACGCTGAAGATCACCGGCATCCCCAACTTCGCGCCGGAAATCCTGCGCCGCGTGCGGCTGGAGGACCCGATGAAGTCCAAGCAGCTCCGGCGCGCGCTGGAGGATCTGGCGGAAGAGGGCGTGACCCAGGTGTTCCGCCGGGTCATCGGCGGCGACCATATCGTGGGCGTGGTCGGCGAACTGCAGCTCGACGTGCTGAAGACCCGGGTCGAGGCCGAGTACAACGTCCATATCGATCTCGAGCCCGCGCCGTTCGAGACCGCGCGCTGGATCTCCGCCGAGACCAAGGCCGATCTCGAGGCCTTCATGTCGGCCAACCGCGGCGGCATGTCCGAGGACCGCGACGGCTCGCCGGTGTTCCTCGCGCGCAACGCCTGGGAGCTGGGCTACATCGCCGAGAAGAGCCCCAAGGTGAAGTTCAGCGACATCCGCGAGCGTTCTTAACTCAACCCGACTTGGAGGGCGACCAGCCGTAGGCCTTGGCGCAGGCGCCGCCCATCAGCATGGCGCGTTCGCCGTCGCTCAGCGTCTTCGTCTCGAGGAAAGGCTTGACCGCGTTCTCGTAGTTCACGACCGCGAAGGCGCGGGTCCAGTCGGTGCCCCAGAGGCAGCGCTCGAAGCCCCAGGCGTCGAAGAGGCGCTTCAGCGGGTCCCAGATGTCGGGATACGGATAGGGCTCCCTGGAGAGGGTGCAGGCGCCGCTGATCTTGATCACGGCATTCGGGCGCCTGGCGAGGTCGAGGATCTTCGGCAGGTCGGCCCACGGCTCGGCGGGCGCCGGCGGCACGCGCGGCTGCAGGATGCCGAGATGATCGACGATGAACCGCGTCTTGGGATGGCGGTCGATGATCTGCATCCCTTCGTCGACCCGGCCCCAGAACAGGAAGTTGAGCGGCAGGTCGTACTCGACGGCGGCGCGGCAGATGCGGTCGAGGCCGGGATGGTCGGCGGCGCGCTTCTCCTCCTCGCGCAGGAAGATGCGGATGCCGACCGCGCCCGGCGTCTCCTTCCACTGCGCGATCACGTCGGCCACGTTCTCGTCGTCGGGATCGACGGGCTTCACGATCGCCATGCGCTTCGGGTGCCGGCGCGCCACCTCCTCGGCGTAGCTGGCGTCATAGCGGTACATCGCAAAGGGCGAGATCATGATCGCGCCATCGACGCCGACCGCATCCATGGCCGCCACCATCTCGTCGCCGGTCACGTGCGCGGGCCAGTTCGGAATGGTGGCCCACGGCCGCTGCAGCGTGTTCGCCTCGTAGGCATGGACCTGGGAATCGATGATCGGCATGGGCGATTCCTTTCTCTTGTTACTTCTTCTTCCGTTCCGTCACCGGCACCGTCACGTCGTCGGTGCGCAGCTTCTCGAGCGCTCCCGTGTCGAGGCCGAGCAGTTCGCCCAGCACCGCATCGGTATGCTGCCCGAGGGTCGGTGCCGGGCGCTTGATCTCCGACTTGCCGCCGGTGTGGAGCCGGATGGGCGAGATC
>CAZPOS010000472.1:1688-1964 GCA_964588065.1 uncultured Reyranella sp. | reverse complement strand
TTGCCGGCGGGATGATGCAGCGTGATCGGCTTGGTGTAGCAGGCCAGCGGATGCGGCGTGAGGTGGCTGTGGGTCCACGCGGCCAGTTCCGGATCGTCGATGATCAGGCTGCCGACCGGCGCGAAGGGCAGCACTTCGGTGTCGTTCACGATCTTTATGAGCTTCTTCCGCTTCGCCACGATCTCGGGCGGGATGCGGCCGAAGATCGACTGGCCGTCGGTCGCGATGCCGCCGTCGACGATGACGAGATGGCCGATCCGCTCGGGGACGCGGTCG
>CAZPOS010000472.1:452-1678 GCA_964588065.1 uncultured Reyranella sp. | reverse complement strand
TGGCAATCAGGCTGCCGAAACTGTGGCCGACCAGCACGACGTCGCGCAGGTCTTCCTTCTCCAGGGTGGCGATCGTGTCGGCCAGGAACACGTCGTTGTCGAGCTCGGGCGACAGTTCCGCCGCGCGCTCGCCGATGCCGCGAAAGGGCAGGGCGCGGGCGTCATGGCCCTCGGCCGTCAGCCGTTCGACGACGAATTTCCAGGACCAGGCGCCCATCCAGGCACCGGGAAGACACACGTAGGTACGGGACTTGGTCATTCGGCACAGTCTATTCGGTGTTTTCGCCGACGTGCTAGCGTGCGGTACACAAACGGAGGATTCCATGGCCACCAATCGTCGCGTGCTGCTGAAGTCGCGTCCGCAGGGCGAACCGACGCCCGACAATTTCGAGGTCGTCGACCAGCCGATCCCCGAGCCGAAGGACGGCGAGTATCTCTCGCGCACGATCTGGCTGTCGCTCGACCCCTACATGCGCGGCCGCATGGCCGAGGCCAAGGGCTACGCCTCGAACGTCAATCTCGGCGACGCCATGGTCGGCGGCACGGTGGGCCAGGTGGTGAAGTCGAGGAACCCGCGCTTCAAGGAAGGCGACTATGTCGTCGAGTATGCCGGCTGGCAGAGCTACGCCTGCTCGACCGGCGAGATGTCGATGAAGCTCGATCCCGACGCCGCGCCGCTCTCGACCGCGCTGTCGGTGCTCGGCATGCCGGGCATGACCGCCTGGTGGGGCCTGATGGAGATCGGCAAGCCCAAGCCGGGCGAGACCGTGGTCGTGTCGGCGGCGTCCGGTGCCGTCGGCTCCGTCGTCGGCCAGCTTGCCAAGTTGAAGGGCTGCCGCGCGGTCGGCATCGCTGGCGGCAAGGACAAGTGCGATTACGTCGTGAACGAGCTGGGCTTCGATGCCTGCGTCGACTATCGCGCGGCCGGCGGCAACCTGTTCAAGGAGCTGCGCGCCGCGGCGCCCAAGGGCATCGACATCTATTTCGAGAACGTGGGCGGGGCGGTGCAGGCGGCGGTCGTGCCGCAGCTGAACGACTTCGCGCGGGTGCCGCTCTGTGGCCTGATCTCGCAGTACAACGAGATGCAGATGAGCCCAGGTCCCGACTGGCGCCTGCTGCTGATCAAGCGCGCCACCGTGACCGGGTTCATCGTCTCCGATCACTTCGGCCAGATGGCCGACTTCTGGAAGGAAGTGCCGCCGCTCGTGAAGGCGGGGAAGATCAAG
>CAZPOS010000472.1:0-442 GCA_964588065.1 uncultured Reyranella sp. | reverse complement strand
ACCGCGAGGATGTCGTGAAGGGAATCGAGAACGCGCCCGAGGCCTTCATCGGCCTCCTGAAGGGCCGGAACTTCGGCAAGCTGCTGGTGCAGGTCGCCGAGGATCCGACCCGGAAGTAGGCCTCAGGCGGCGGGGCGGTTCTTCAGCGCCAGGCCCATCGTCACCCAGCCCGAGCCGATGAAGATCAGGTCGATGCCGAGGAAGATGCCCAGCACGAAGAAGCTGGAGGCCGGCCACTGGGCGATGATCATGGCGCCCAGCAGCAGGGTCACGAGACCGGACACGACGATCCAGCCCCACGGCTTGCCGGCCGACTTCATGCTGAAGGCGAGGAAGATGCGCAGCACGCCGCCGGCCACGAGCGCGGCGCCCAGCATCAGCGTCAGGATGGTCGCGGCGGCGAAGGGGTTCATCAGCGCGATGATGCCGGCGCCGACATAGA
>CAZPOS010000471.1:0-1978 GCA_964588065.1 uncultured Reyranella sp. | reverse complement strand
AGCCCCTCTTCCCGTGCCTTGATCTGCAGGGCGAGGTAGCGGGAGTAGATGCGGCACTGGGCGAGGCTGCCGGCGATGAACCATAGGCCGGGCTGCGGCGTCGGCTTGAACATGTTGGCGAGTTCGCCGCCGGCATCGAAGCCCCAGACCGGGCCGATGCGGTCGGCCACCGCGTCGCCCAGGAAGGCGCGCACCGTCTCCTGCTGGTTCTCGTAGCCGGTGGCGACGACCACCAGCTCGGCCTCGCGCAGCGTCCCGTCCTTGAGGCGCACGCCACCCGTCTCAAACCGGTCGATGGCGTCGTACTGCAGCAGCCCGATCCGCCCATCGACGATCATGTCCGAGCAGCCGACGTTGAAGTAGTAACCGCCGCCGCGGCGCAGATACATCATCTGGAAGCCGGTATCGTCCTCGCCGAAGGTGAGGCGGAAGCCGCGCTTCTCCAGGCCCGACAGCAGATCGCGATCGACACGGCGCATCTCGGCGGTCGAGAGCTGGTAGGCGCGCTGCAGCACCGGATAGGGCGAGGCGGCCGCCAGCAGGTCGCAATCCTCGAACGGCAAGCCCTCGGTGTAGATCGCATAGACCTTCTGCGCCTCGCGGATCGACACGACATAGGTCGGGCTGCGCTGGACCATCGTCACCTCGGCGCCGCTGGCGCAGAGATCCTGCGCCACGTCGTGGCCGCTGTTGCCGGTGCCGACCACGATCGCCCTGCGACCCTTCCAGGCGGCGCCATTGGTGTAGGCGCCGGAATGCATGACCGTGCCGGCGAACGCATCGAGGCCCGGCAGCGACGGCTTGATCGGAATGGCGCTCACGCCGGTGGCGAAGACGACGTGGCGCGGATGAAGCAGCCTTTCCGTCCCGTCGCCCCGCTTCAACGTCACCGTCCAGCGCCGTGCCGCCTCGTCATAGAAGCCGGACATGAGCTGCGTGTCGGTCCAGTAGTTCAGGTCGAGAGTCTCGACATAGGCCTCGAACCAGTTCGCCAACTTGTCCTTGGGAATGAACACCGGAAAGGTCGAGGGGAACGGCATCAGCGGCAGGTGGTTGACGTGCACCTCGTTGTGCAGCGTCAGCGAATGGTAGCGTCGCCGCCAGTTGTCGCCGATGCGCTTGTGCCGATCGACGATCAGCGTATCGACACCCAGCGCGCGCAGGCGCGCGGCTGTGGCGAGCCCCGCCTGCCCGCCGCCGACGACCAGCACGGCCGGGTTGCGATCCTCGTAGGCCTGCGCCTTCGTCCGCTGGTCGAGCCAGTTGGCGCCGCCGAAGTCGCGGCTGTAACGCTCGGCGTCGCTCAGCTCGCGCGGCTTCCCGTCGGGCCAGCCGTGCAACTCCTCCAGTGTGGTGAGCAGCGACCAGGCCCGCCACGCGCCGTCGGCCTCGACCAGGCGCACGACGGCGTTGGCATGGCCGAAGGCGGTGTCGAACTCGAAGATGGTCTCGATGCAGTCGATGCCGGCCCGTTTCACGCGGCGCGGCGGCGTACGCCCGTCGGGAATCTCCACGTCCTTCGCGGCGGTGCGCGCCAGCACCGGCGCCAGCGCCGCCTCGATCGCCGCCCGCCCGGAATGGGTGACGATGTCCCAGGTGAAGGCCAGCACGTCGCGCCAATGCCCATCAGGCAGGAAGGTCGCTGCAACGGAAGCGGCATCCTGCGCCTGGAGCGCGGCCGCGAACGTATCGAGCCAACCCGCGGCGATCTCTCCGGCTTCATCCGGAACGTCGGCAAACTGTACGGACATCGGAACCACTCCAGATGAGAATCAGTCGAGCTTCACGCCCGAGGCCTTGACCGCGGGCTCCCAGAGCTTGCGGTCCTCGGCCAGGAACCGGTCGAAGCCGGCCCGGCCGGGCGGCGGCAGGTCGAGGCCGAGATCGTCGTTCCAGCGCTTCTGGATCTCGGGTGACTTCAGCGCCTCGGCGATCGCCGCCTCGAGCCGCGCGAGGATGGGCTCGGGCGTGCCGGCCG
>CAZPOS010000470.1:0-1986 GCA_964588065.1 uncultured Reyranella sp. | reverse complement strand
GCGACATGACGCCGGATCTCGGCCCGGACCGGCGGGGATGGTGGGCCGATGCCGGACGCGCGCCGGAAGACAGCATGGGCAGCCTGGTGTGGCTGCACCTTCGCGAGAAGCGCAGCGAGGTGGCCCGTCTGATGATCGAGACGGCGGCCTGGACGTCGGTGCAGTGGCTGCTGCTCGACGGGTTGGCCGCCTCGATCGACGTGACGGCGGCCTTCATCGACCAGCCGCGCGATGCGCTGCGGCTGACCGTGGCGCTGACCGAGCCGAACGGCGTTCGGCGGGACTGGTCGGTTGATCTCTTATGGTCGGGAGTGGCCCGCAAATGACCTTCGCCCGTCCGACCTTCCGGCAGCTGCGCGAGCGCGTCGGCGCGATGTTCCGCACGCGCTTCCCCGGCGCCGACATCAACCTGCGCCAGTCGCCGGGGCGCGCCTTCGTCGAGCTGATCGCCGCGAGCACCGATGAGGACCTGGCCTATCTCGATTGGCAGGTGGGCCAGCTTTTCCCGTTCTCGGCCGATGTCGACTATCTCGAACGCTGGGCGGCCGCGAAGGGCCTCGCACGCAAGGGCGCCGCCGCGGGCGCCGGGACGGTCACCCTGGTCGGCACCCCCGGCATGACGGCGCCGCTCGGCTCGGAGCTGCAGACCAAGACCGGTATCGTCGTTGCCCTGTCGTCGGGCGTCACGCTGGGCGGGGACGGGACCGCGACCGTCGCTGCCGCCGCCGTCGCCGGTGGGGTCGCCGGCAACCTGTCCGCCGGAACCATTCTCACGTTTGTCGGCACTCCACCCGGTTTCGCGGATTCCGGCACGGTCGCGAGCCCGTTCGCGGGGGGCGCCGACGCCGAGAGCGACGCCTCGCTGCGCCTGCGCACGCTACGGGCCTTCGCGGAGCCGAGCTTTGGCGGCAATCAGAACGACTGGGAGCGCGCGGCGCTCGAGGTGCCGGGCGTCACCCGGGTTTTCAGCCAGGCGGCAACGCCGACGCCGGGATCCGTGACTCTTTATCCGCTTTTCGATGCGTTGCATGAAAATGGCATCCCGGTCGGCGTCGACGCTTACTATCGTCCGACGACCGGGATTGGCGGCGGATCGGGGGATCAGCTGCTGGTGCTGGAGGCTATTCTGGATCGGCGGCCGATCTGCGCGAGCGTCTTCGTCACGGCGCTGGTGCCGGCGCCGCTCGACCTCCAGATCTCCAGCCTTCGGCCGGATACGGAAGCAGTCCGGGCCGCGATCTCCGGAGAGTATACCCGTATGCTATTCCGGCGCGCGGTGCCAGGAGGCGCCATATCGCGCTCCTGGATCGCGGAGGCCGTCGCGCGGGCGGCGGGCGAGGACAGCCACGATCTCGATCTGCCGGTCGGCGATACGGCCGTCCCGGCAGGCCAGATCGCCGTCCCGGGTGTGATCACCTATGTCTAGGGCGCCACGCCCCACGATCGATGGCTGGGTCGAAGCGACCTATGCGCTGATGCCGCCGGGGCCGATCGCCTGGCCGCGCGATCTCGAATCGCGCTGGGGCAAGCTGCTGGGCGTGGTCGCGGAGGAGCGCCGTCAGCGTCACGATCGGGCGCTGGTGCTTCTCGAGGAAGAGTCGTTTCCGGTAACGGCGGTCGAGCTGTTGCCGGAATTCGAGCGGCTGGTCGGTCTGCCCGACCCGTGCCGGCCCCTGCCGGGCACTCTCGCGCAGCGGCGGGCCGAGCTCGTCGACCAGTTCTTCGCCGATCATGTGCCGACGAAGGAGTTGATGATCGAGCTGGCCCGCAAGGCCGGCTGGGAGATCGAAATCCACGAGCAGCAGGACTTCGTGGCCGAGTTGTCCATGGCCGAAGAGCCGGTCGGCGAGTCGGATTTCGTGTGGATCGTCACCGTGCTCGGCCAGTCGGTCGAGTTCTTCCGTGCCGATCAGAACGCGGCCGGTGACGTGTTGTGGACGTTCCCCGACATCTCGACGCTCGAATGCGTGTTGCGTCGCGCCAATC
>CAZPOS010000469.1:0-1999 GCA_964588065.1 uncultured Reyranella sp. | reverse complement strand
AGCGGAAAGTATACCAAAGAAGAGGTCATCCGCAAGCAGCGCGGCAACGGCGGTCTCAAGGCGCTGCTGGGCACCAGCGACTGTCGGCAAATCGAAGAGCGGATCGCCGCCGGGGATGAGTACGCCGCCCTGTGCTACCGCGCCCAGGCCTATCAGATCGCCAAGGGCATCGGCAATCTGGCGCCGGCGCTCGACTGCCTCGACCTGATCGCGCGCGCGGTGACGCCGCCCGGCCGGCCGCGCCGCTTCAACGCGCGCTTCTTCATGGCGCGGGCCGAGGATGCGTCGGGCGAGATCCGTCATTCGAGCGAGATGGGCGACATCCGCTGGGTGAAGCTCGACGAAGCGCGCGAGCTGCCGCTGCCGACCATCACCGGGCTGATCCTGGGCGAGATCGGCCGGCTGGTGAAGGAACCGCCGGACCGCACGGTGCAGCGCAAGATCCCGCTGTTCACCACGGTGCATCGCAAGCACCTGATGATCGAGGAATAGCGCCGTGGCGGTGCGTGACGACGACGCCCGCGCCTCCGTTCCCTCGCCGGCCGCCCCGCCGCGGACCGGTATCGTGGCCGTCCTGCCGCGCGGCGGCGTGCGGCTGCGTACCCTGGTGCTCATCCGCTGGGGCGCGGTCGCGGGCCAGGCCTTCACCGCCGCGGTCGTGCATTGGGGCCTGGGCTTCGGCATGCCGGTCCTGGCGGTCGGCGGCACGATCGCGCTGTCGGCCCTGCTCAATCTCACCGTCAGCATCGGCCGGCCCGGTTCGGCGCGCATCGACGACCGCGAGGCGGCGATCTTCCTCGCCTTCGACATCCTGCAGCTCGCGGTGCTGCTCTATCTCACCGGCGGCCTCGGCAATCCGTTCTCGCTGCTGCTCCTGGCGCCGGTGGCGATCGGCGCCACCATCCTGTCGCTGGCGAGCAACGTGGCGCTCACCCTGCTCACGATCGCCAGCATCGCGGTGCTGGGCCTGTTCTATCAGCCGCTGCCCTGGCGCGGCCCGCCACCCGACCTGCCGGACATCTACCAGGTGGGCGTCTGGGCCGGCCTGTCGCTCACCACCATGCTGATCACCCTCTACGGCTGGCGGACGGCGGAGGAGGCGCGCCAGATGGCCGATGCGCTGGCCGCCGCCCAGGCGGCGCTGGCGCGCGAGCAGCAGCTCTCGGCGCTGGGCGCGCTGGCGGCCGCCGCGGCACACGAGCTGGGCTCGCCGCTCTCGACCATCGCCGTCGTCACCAAGGAGATGATGCGCGAGATCGAGCCCGACGATCCGCTGCGCGAGGATGTCGAGCTGCTCTCCGCCGAATCCGACCGCTGCCGCTCGATCCTGGCGCGGCTGTCGACCGACCCGGCCGGCGACGTCTCGGATTCCTACACCCTGGTGCCGCTGCCGGCCCTGATCGAGGCCGCGGCCCAGAACTATGCGCGCGAGGAAATCGCCATCGCCTTCGAATCCGGGCCGGTCGGGGAGGGCGTGCCGACCACGGCGCCGATCCAGCTGCGCAGCCCCGAGATCATGCAGGGCATCGGAAACATCGTGCAGAACGCCGTTTCCTTCGCCCGGCGCGAAGTTCGCGTCGCCACCCGTTGGACACGGGAATGGTCGGAGGTCGAGGTCGTCGACGACGGGCCGGGCTTCTCGGAAGCGCTGCTCGACGAGCTCGGCACACCGTTCATTTCGACCCGCCAGGGCCAGGAAGGGCACATGGGCCTGGGCGTCTTCATCGCCAAGACGCTGCTCGAGCGGACCGGCGCCAACGTGACCTTCGGCAACCGCAGCGACACGGGCGGCGGGGCCGCCGTTTCGGTGCGCTGGCCAAATCCCGTCTTCAAGGCTACATAGCGCCCGATGTCGAAGGAGTCGCCATGACCCAGGACAGCGGCGCCCCGCGCCCCTTGTCGCCTGTGATCGCCGGCACGACGAGCAACAAGGACCGTACCTTGCTGATCGCCGACGATGATGCAGCTTTCCGCAACCGTATTGCGCGTGCGCTCGAGC
>CAZPOS010000468.1:0-2006 GCA_964588065.1 uncultured Reyranella sp. | reverse complement strand
GATATTTTTCTTTATATTTTTCTGCCAGCTTCAATAGCATGCTTTTAACGGGCTTTATTTCGGAATCGCCCGATATAAAATTTTTTAAAGCTTTTTGAAGTCGATTTTTCTCAGAATCCGAAGCCTTTTCCTTGAAATATCCCCAAACATGCTGCGCTGCATTGACAGCATTTCCGGAAACAAGTGGTGCTTTGAGCGCGGTCTCTATCATGCGGTACATTTCAAGTGCCGGATATGCAGTTTTATCACGCAGTAGCTTCCGAATGGAATGATATTTTTCCGGAGAGAGCTCCAGCACCGAGTATTTGTAGCGCGCCCACTCCGCTTCGAGAATATTAATTCCTCTGTTTGAGGCGCAATTGAGACATTTTAAAGCGGAGATGTTTTTGTCCTTAACCTCCAGCATAATATCGATATCAATTCCTGATAGCTGCCGATAGAACTCAAGAAAGAGGTCGATTTCTATGGATTCAGAGTGAGCTCCCGGCTTTTTGTCCGGATGCTGTTGAGAATAGTGAATCTTTTGCGGTCCGTCTTCTTTTTGCCATGTTTCAGAGCACTTTTTAATCCATTCGACATCCTGAGAAGAGTTATCCGCCGGATTCACGGCATTGTGCAGGCTATCAAATACTGCGGGGACCCCCGCGGCATTTGCGGTATACAGCACATCGCTGATGTTGAAGAGCCTATCGTCATTTTCCAGTACCAAGCGACTTTGAATGGAGGGTCTCAGCTTATTAAACCTTGCTATAAAGCAGTTAAGAGCCTGTTCTTTATTTCCGTAAGCGCCGCCCAAATGGAGGACTATTTTGTGTTCACGCCCAAGCCCTAAGCATTCCAGAACATTGGAATGATATTCAAGATCCTGCACCGCGCGCTCCGCAACTAATTCATCAGGGGAGTTGAGGACTGTATATTGTCCGGGATGCATTGATACCCGCATACCCGCGTCTGATATTTTATGTCCAATAACAGAAAGCTTTTGGGTATAGATGCTGTTCCACGGCAACTTCGCTGCCAAACTTGAACCAAAGGGTATCAGATCCGAAGAAATGCGAAAGAGCTTAATGCCGTTTCGGATATTGTAGTCGATCAAGCTATCCAGAGAATTCAGATTGTGTTCTATCAAGGAGAGCAGACACTCGTCAGTTGCATTCTTTAGGATGCAGCTTTTCATCTCGCTCCCCGGGACTGCTATCGCAAGGCATGCGTATCCTATATTCATAAGTTTTCTATTCAACCCCTCTGGTTAAGTGCAGATGGCTTCCCAACAGGCTTAAAAATGTCCGTTTGAAAAGACACCTCTTCGCTGAGCTCTTAATCGTCTAATTATGGGCAATAGCTATTTAGTATATATTGTATCAATCTCTTTTGTAAGTCAACACATTTCGTGGAAGTTGAATATAAATGTCGACTTTGTTATGGATTTTTTATGAGATACATATATAATATATGTGGATGGTTGTTGTAATAAAGGGGAAAAAAGCAAGCGCTCAGCAAGGTATAGTGATATTACTTGGTCAAGGAGGTATTAGATGGACAAACAATATGATGTGATTGTGGTTGGCGCAGGCAACGGAGGCCTTGTTGCGGCCGCGACAAGTGCAAAGGCCGGACTGAACACCCTGCTTTTGGAAAAGCACAACGTACCCGGAGGCTGTGCCAGCAGCTTCATTAGGGGAAGGTTCGAATTTGAGCCATCCCTCCATGAGCTTGCAAGCGTTGGGACAAAGGAACATCCTGATAGTGTATACAAAATATTTGATGAGCTGTGCGCGAATGTTGACTGGCGCTATGAGCACAATGTGTTTCGTGCAATCGTAAAGGGCGAGAAGGGCTACGACGTGACTCTCAAGTCCGGCATAGAGGATTTTTGCGACTCCATGGAAGCCGAGGTGCCCGGTTGCAGAGCCGGTGTGCGCGCGCTTTTTGAACTCATTAGAAAATGCCATGATGCCCTTGCTTATATCACTAAGATGAAGGGCAAGCCTAAAGGCCTTGTAATG
>CAZPOS010000467.1:0-2030 GCA_964588065.1 uncultured Reyranella sp. | reverse complement strand
TCCCTTCAGCTCGGGACGGCTCATTGCGGCTCCAGCTTGGCGGCCTCGACGACCTTCTTCCACTTCACATATTCGCTCTGCATGTGCTTGGCGAGGTCCTCCGACGAGCCGCCCAGCTCGGCGGCGCCGGCATCGCGGATCTTCTTGATCACGTCGGGCTGCTTCGACGCCTTCACCAGCTCGTCCGAGAGCTTCTTCACGATCTCCGGCGGCGTGCCGGCCGGCGCCGACACGTACCACCAGGGGGCGGCATCGAAGCCCGCGAAGCCCTGCTCGGCGATGGTCGGCGTGTCCGGCAGCGAGAACCAGCGCTTGCCCGAGCTGACGCCCAGCGCCCTGAGGGCGCCCGACTGGATGTGCGGCAGGTAGGGCGGCAGGTTGTCCATCGTGCTGGGAATGTGACCCGCGAGGAGGTCCTTCAGCACCAGCGAACTGCCGCGATAGACGACATGCTCCACCTTGAAGCCGGCCAGCGACTGGAAATACTCCATCGCAAGATGACCGGTACCGCCCACCGCGGGCGAGCCGAAGCTCACCTTGTTGGGCCCCTGCTTCTTGCAATACTCGACATATTCCTTTGCGGTCTTCACCGGCATGTCGGGATGGACCGCGAGCACGTTGGCAACCTCGCCGAACAGCGCGACCGGCGCGAAGCTCTTCACGCTGTCGTAGGGCATGTTCTTGTAGAGGAACTGGTTGGTGACGGCGGTGCCGACCGTGCCCAGCAGCAGCGTGTAGCCGTCGGCCGGCGACTTGGCGACGATCTCGGCCCCGACATTGCCGCCGGCCCCGCTCTTGTTGTCGACCACGAAGGTCTGGCCCCAGACTTCCTGGAGGTGCGCCGAGGCGATGCGGCCCAGCAGGTCGGTCGTTCCGCCCGGTGCGAAGGGCACGACCACGCGGACCTGCTTGTTGGGATATGTCGACTGCGCCCAGCCGTGGCGGGCCAGCATCGGCGCGGCGAGAGGGACGGCGGCGGCGCCCGCGATGAGGCTGCGGCGTCGGATCGTCCCGGCAATTGTCTTATTGGTCATGGCGAAGCTCCCTTGTTTCAGGCGACTATATCGTCCGCCAATTGGGAGTTAAATGTGACCGCAGCATTGATTGGTTACACAGATCGCATCTCGGTACGGAGCGGCGAGAAGATCAGCTTCAAGGTCTCGAGTGCGGGACCGAACCCCTATCACGCCA
The DNA here is from genome assembly GCA_964588065.1 of uncultured Reyranella sp. Taxonomy (GTDB): domain Bacteria; phylum Pseudomonadota; class Alphaproteobacteria; order Reyranellales; family Reyranellaceae; genus Reyranella. The sequence goes on along the minus strand of CAZPOS010000467.1, from coordinate 839 downwards.
TGCTGGTCCGCATCGTGCGCGGCGATCCCAACCCCGGTGGACCACCGCCCAAGTTCGAGGATCTGTCCGAGCTGTTCGACGGCCGCTTCGCCTCGCGGGTCCAGCACGCCTGGCCCGGCTCCTATGCCCTCGTCGAGGGCGCGAGGGACGTCGACCTGCCCGCGACGCTGCAGGTCGAGGCGCTGATCTGGCCAACCCTGCCCGAGGACGGGCCGCAGACCGTGATCTCGCGCCGCGACGCCACGACCGGCTCGGGCTTCGCGCTGGTGCTGACGCCGGACGGCATGGCGCTGGAAAGCGGCACGGATCGCGTCGCGGTGGGCAAGAAGCTGCGGACGCGCACCTGGTATCGCGTCTGGGCGAGTGCCGATCCCGAGACCGGCATCATGCGGGTCGGCCAGCAGCCGCTCGCGCGCGCCTTCGGCACCGACGACGAGGGCGAAGCGAGTGCCAAGGCCTCGACCACCTCGCTCGCGGCGAAAGCCCCGGTGATGATCGGCGCCGAGGCCGCGACCGAACGTCCGGCCCGCCGCTGCTTCAACGGCAAGATCGAGGCGCCGCGCATCCAGGGCTACGCCGCCTGGGACTTCGGCCGCCGCATCGACTCGATGGAGATCGAGGATACCGGTCCCAACAAACTCCACGGAGAACTGGTCAATCTGCCGACGCGCGCCATGAAGGGCTCGGCCTGGACCGGCACGGAGCGCGACTGGCGCCGCGCGCCGCATCACTACGCCGCCATCCATTTCCACGACGACGACCTGCACGATTGCGGCTGGCTCGACGATTTCAGCTTCACCATCCCCAGGGAAATGAAGAGCGGCATCTACGGTATGCAG
>CAZPOS010000466.1:0-2032 GCA_964588065.1 uncultured Reyranella sp. | reverse complement strand
GACGTGATGATCGTCGCCGGCACCTTGTGCAACAAGATGGCTCCCGCGCTGCGCAAGGTCTATGATCAAATGTCGGACCCCAAGTACGTCATCTCGATGGGCTCGTGCGCCAATGGCGGCGGCTACTACCACTACTCGTACAGCGTCGTGCGCGGCTGCGACCGGATCGTTCCGGTCGACATCTACGTGCCCGGCTGCCCGCCGACGGCCGAAGCGCTGCTCTATGGCGTGATGCAGTTGCAGCGCAAGATCCGCCGCATCGGCACGGTCGCACGGTAGGAGAGGGGAACGATGGCTGTCCTTCACTCCGCCCCGAAGCTCGCCTCGAACGACGGCGTGGCCGCCGCGCTCTCCGCGGCGCTGGGCGGCATGGTCGCCGGCGTGCACGAGGAGCATGGCGAGATTCTGCTGACGGTCGTGCGCGACCGCCTGGCCGATGCCATGACCGCGCTGCGCGACCAGCACGAATACCAGCAGCTGATGGAAATCGCCGGCGTCGACTATCCGTCGCGGGCCGAGCGGTTCGAGGTCTGCTACTGCCTCCTTTCGGTGACGCGCAACCATCGCATCATCGTCAAGGTCGCGACCGACGAGGTGCAGCCGGTGCCGACGATTACGCACATCTGGCCCAACGCCGGCTGGCTGGAGCGTGAGGTTTTCGACATGTACGGCGTGCTCTTCGCCGGGAACGAGGACTTGCGCCGCATCCTGACCGACTACGGGTTCGAGGGGCATCCTTTCCGCAAGGACTTCCCGCTGACCGGCCATGTCGAACTGCGCTATTCGGAAGAAGACAAGCGCGTCGTCTACCAGCCGGTGACGCTGGCGCAGGACTTCCGCAGCTTCGATTTCATGAGCCCGTGGGAAGGCGCGGACTACGTGCTGCCGGGTGACGAGAAGGCCGCCGAGACGCCGCCCGCTCCCACCGTGGACAAGCCGAAGACCACCGACACTCCAGCCCAGACCGGCGCCGGTGCCAAGGCAAACGACGCCGCCGACGACAAGGTCGCCGATCCCGCCCCGGCCAAGGACGATGGCGGCAAGGACGCGGAAGCGCCCGATCCGACCGAGAGCCGCCCGGCGCGCAAGCCCCGCAAGGCTGCAGCGAAGGATACCGGCGACGCGACCGAGCCGGCCAAGAAGCCGCGCACGAGGAAGGCAAAGACGGAGGACGGCGAATGATCCTGCGGACCGCTCTTCTCGCGGCTTCGCTGCTGGCGCTCGCTGCCTGCGACAAGCCTGCCGAAACGCCGGTCGCTGCCGAGGCGACCAAGGCCGAGAACGTCGTCGTCGCCCCGACAGAGGCGAAGCTCGACGTCACGCTGCCCGGGGCGAACAGCGAATTCGCCTATGCCGAACTGCTCGAATTGCAGGCGGAAGACGGCACCCTGATCGCCGACAGCACCAAGGGCGCGGGCCTGTGCCGGTTCACCGATGACGGCGGCCGCGTGCTGCTTACCGTCGGCGCGCCGTTGCAGGATGACAAGCCCGGTGCGGGCGTGGTCCGCCCTAACGGCAAGCCGGCGATGGCGCTGTTCGCGCAGGCCGGCGGCACCGAATACCTGCTCGGCGGCCCGACGCTGGAGCGCAAGCCCGTCGACGGCGGTCTGACGATGAGCGTCGCGGTCACCCTGGCCGACGACAAGAAGAGCGCGACGATGGCGATCAAGCTGCCCGAGGGTGAGCGCGATCCCTACATCGGCACGTGGAGCTGCGAGGCGTGAGCATGCAACTCGAACAGTCGCCCACCACCGGCGACGAGGTCATCACCAACTACACGATCAACTTCGGGCCCCAGCACCCAGCGGCGCACGGCGTGCTGCGGATGGTGATGGAGCTGGACGGCGAGATCATCGAGCGGGTCGACCCGCACGTCGGCCTGCTCCACCGCGGCACCGAGAAGCTGATCGAGTACAAGACCTACCTGCAGGCGCTGCCGTATTTCGACCGGCTCGACTATTGCTCGCCGATGTGCATGGAGCACAGCTACGTGCTCGCGGTCGAGAAGCTGCTCAATCTCGAAGTGCCGCTG
>CAZPOS010000465.1:1666-2055 GCA_964588065.1 uncultured Reyranella sp. | reverse complement strand
TCGTCGCCGCGTGGATCAGCGCCGACACCGGGGTCGGGCCTTCCATCGCGTCCGGCAGCCAGGTGTGCAGGCCGAGCTGGGCCGACTTGCCCATGGCGCCGACGAACAGCAGCAGGCAGGCGGTCTCCAGCGCCGGCAGGTCCATGCCGAGGAACTGGATGCGCATCTGCGCCATCTGCGGCGCCTTGCCGAAGATCTCCTCGAATCCGACGGAGCCCGACAACATCCAGACGGCGAAGATGCCCAGCGCGAAGCCGAAGTCGCCGACCCGGTTCACGATGAAGGCCTTCATCGCGGCGGCGTTTGCCGAGGGCTTGTCGTACCAGAAGCCGATCAGCAGGTAGGACGCGAGACCCACCCCTTCCCAGCCGAAGAACAGCTGCACCAGG
>CAZPOS010000465.1:0-1656 GCA_964588065.1 uncultured Reyranella sp. | reverse complement strand
TGAACAGGCTGAGATACGCCATGAAGCGCGGGATGCTGGGGTCCTCTTCCATGTAGCCAATGGAATAGATGTGGACCATCGACGACACGCCGGTGACGACGATCAGCATCACCGCGGTCAGCGTGTCGACGCGCAGCGCCCAGCCGATGTCGAGTGTGCCCGACTCCATCCAGGAGAAGAGCTTCACGACGATCAGCTTCTCCGGGCCGAAGCCGATCTTGACGAAGACGAACACCGAGAGCGCCGCCGCGATCAGCAGCGCCGCGCAGGTGACGATCTGCGCAGGCCGTGCGCCGATGACGCGGCAGAACAGGCCCGCGATCGCCGCCGCAACCAGCGGCAGAAAGACGATGAGCTTGATGGCGAGATCCATGATGAGTGCGCCCTAGCCCTTCATCGTGTTGATGTCTTCGACTTCGATGGTTCCGCGGTTACGGAAGTAGACCACCAGGATCGCCAATCCGATCGCCGCCTCGGCGGCGGCCACGGTCAGCACCAGCAGGGCGAAGACCTGCCCGACGACATTGCCCTGGAAGACCGAGAAGGCCACCAGGTTGATGTTCACCGCGAGCAGCATCAGCTCGACGCACATCAGGATCACGATGACGTTCTTGCGGTTCAGGAAGATGCCGAGGATGCCCATCGTGAACAGCACCGCCGCGACGGTGAGATAGTGGCCCAGCCCGATCGTCATCACACCCCTCCCCGGGTCGGCACTTTGACCACCGTGATCGACTGTTCCTTGGTGCGGTTGATCTGCTCGGCCGCCTTCTGGCGGCGGACGCCCGGCCGGCTGCGCAGGGTGAGCACGATGGCGCCGATCATGGCGACCAGCAGCACCAGGCCCGCGACCTGGAAGAGGTAGAAGTACTGCGTGTAGAGCACCCGCCCGATGGCGCGCGTATTGTCGATCGCCATCACCTGCGCACCGTGCGCATTCAAATCCGCAACCGTCGTCGAACCGGCGCCGATGATGCCGACGCCGAGCAACAGCTCCGCGAACAGCACCGCGCCGATCAGCGCTCCTACCGGGAAATAGTCGAGGAAGCCCTCGCGCAGCTCCGTGAGATTGATGTCGAGCATCATGACGACGAAGAGGAAGAGCACCGCCACGGCGCCGACATAAACGATGACCAGGATCATCGCGATGAACTCGGCGCCAATCAGCAGGAACAGGCCCGCGGCGTTGAAGAAAGCCAGGATCAGGAACAACACCGAGTACACGGGGTTGCGCGAGACCACGACCATGGCGGCGGCTGCCACCGTGATCGCGGCGAAGACGTAGAAGGCCAGGGCCTGGAGTATCATGATCTGTGTCTCTCCCCCGCCTGGCTCAGCGATAGGCCGCTTCGGAGTGGAGATTGGCCGCGATAAGGGTCTCCCAACGGTCGCCGTTCGCGAGCAGCTTGTCCTTGTTGTACATGAGCTCCTCGCGCGTCTCGGTCGAGAACTCGAAGTTCGGTCCCTCCACGATGGCATCCACCGGGCAGGCTTCCTGGCAGAAGCCGCAGTAGATGCACTTCGTCATGTCGATGTCGTAGCGGGTCGTGCGGCGGCTGCCGTCGTCGCGCGGCTCGGCCTCGATGGTGATGGCCTGCGCCGGGCAGATCGCCTCGCACAGCTTGCAGGCGATGCAGCGTTCCTCGCCGTTGGGAT
>CAZPOS010000464.1:0-2071 GCA_964588065.1 uncultured Reyranella sp. | reverse complement strand
TACGAATTTTTCTAAACCTGCACGTTTGCCGATTGCCATAATAGTACCAGCGTAGTTAGCGCAGTCAATAACAATTGTGTTATCTCTGTTTTCAAATCTTGCTAAGTCTTGAATGTTGATAACTGCAAGAGCTGCAACAGTAGCGTTTAAATCGCCTAACATAGCGTTAGGGTAGTTGTTACCAGCTTTAATTGTTACAATTCCAACACCTTCAAATACTAAGAAGAAAGAATTGTCTTTGTTTTCAAAAGCTTTTTCAACAGTAACAACATCACCTTTTGCAACTGTAGTTTTAACAGCTTCAATAATTTCGATTGATTTTGATGCTTCTGTAGCTTTTGGTAAATTTACGTTAATAGTTTTTTCAGCCATTTTATTTTCCTTTCATATTTTGTTTACTAAAAAATAGGGGAATTAATCCCCTATTGACTAAGCTCTGTTAGCTAATTTTAAAGGAGCAGCAATTTTAACAGCACCTAAGAAATCAGCACGAGGAGCACCAACACCGTATAAGCCATAACCTTTATAACGAGTATTGAAGTTCTTTTCAGGCATATAAGATGTAGTGTTAAGGTCTTTAGAAACACCACCAGCAAGAGTTTTACCTCTTAAACCGAATAATGGATAGAAGTTACCATCATCATCTTTAGCAACATTGTTAGATACAAGAATATCCCAACCACAAAGTTTACCAATAAATCCTTTTTCAACTTTGCGTTGTGCAGATTCTGTATATTTCAACTCATCAAGTTTACCTAAGTAGAATTGGTATTCAGGAGGAACGATACAAACCATTTGACCATCTCTCCAGCTTGTGTGTCCTTTACCGTCACCACGTTGGAATTTAGCTTGCATATAAGCTAAGATTTCTTTAGCGTAGTCAGCATCAAGATTGATAGCACTACCGTCATTGTTTGCTAAATAATGACCAGCTCTAGTGTATAAACCACCGAAAGCTGCATCTAAGTGAGCTGCATATTGTTTTGTTGCATCTTCGCCATAAACTTTTACTAGTTCTAATTGATCTGTAGGAGTTTTAGCAGCTAAGATTTGTTGTTGTTTAACTCTGTCAATTTCAAAGTGGAAAGCTTCGCCTTCTTCAACTCTTACTTTAGCGTAAGATTGAGTTACTAATTCAGCATCAGGAAGGTCTCCGCCTGAGTATTTGAACATTTCAACAGTTGCAGGCATTTCAACGTTCATTTCATCACCTTTTTTAAGGTCAGCTTTAGCTTGAACGTTAGCCAATTTACCGATAACCAATTCATCATAAAGGTTATCTTTAAAGTTTTTGTTAATTGATGTAATAATTAAGTTATCTATTGCCATAATTTATTCCTTTCTTATTTATGTTTTGTTAGATACTGTTCTAATTCTTCTTGAGTCATATCTGTTAAGAGTTTTTCACTTGAAGAATCAGATTGTTTTGCAGAGTTTCCAAGTGAAAGCCCTGCGATTTCATCAGTTGCATCAGTATTTTCCTTTGCAACTTCTTTTCTAAAGCCATCAGCTTTAATTACCTCTTTTGCAAACTCGTTTAACATATTGACAAATAGGTCTGTATCAAGTGAACATCCTAAAGCCTTAAACGCTTCACCGTAAAGAACTGCAAAAGCAGGGTTTTTGAATTCTTCTTTGTATTTAGCCACATTTTCGGATAAATACTCTTTTGCTGATTGTGTTAATTCTTCTATTTGGGCTTCTTGTGCTTTTTGTTGAAGTTCTCCTTTGAATAAGTCAACACCTACAGCTATATTTTTTACGGTGCTTAGAGGGAATTCTGCCTCTATTGTTTCAAGAAGCTCATCAGTTGGATTTGCCTTATATTGGTTTAATAAAGCTTCCATTTCTTCAGGGTAATCACATTCTGAGAGATGTTTTTTATAAGCTGAAGCAATGTGTTCTGCAACTGCTTTATGGTCTACATACTCCTGAACTGTTTCAAACCCATTTTCTTGTGCTTCTTTTTCTTTTTGAGCTTTAATTGCGTCTTCTTGTTGTTGTTTGTACTTTCTCAACTCTCCAAGTTCATTAGATTGTTGTCCAAGTTTCTTTTCAAGTTCCGCATAAC
>CAZPOS010000463.1:0-2084 GCA_964588065.1 uncultured Reyranella sp. | reverse complement strand
TGGCTCCGTGGTTCTGGCGAGAGCCGTCGAGGGGCGACGGCGTAACGACGGTCACGGTGGCGGAGATTCGCGGCCCGGGCGGATGACGAACTGGGCCCTCCGATTGGCGACACCCCCTGCCCTGGCAAGCGTCGGGGGAGGCTAGCGGCTGGCGCGCAGCAGCTTTCGATAGCCCCCGTCCATCATGGCCACGGCATCGGCGACCAATCGGATCGTCTGGCCCCGAACGGATGAGGTCTTCCAAGGGAACCGGGCGACCGCTTCCGGACCGTAGAGCGCCATCGCCACCTGGCGATAGCTTGCCCCCTCCAGGCGACCGTCCAACGCCCGGATCATGTCGAGAAGCCGCTTTCGGAGACGCGCCGTGATCTGCCAAGCAGACGGAAGCGGGCCTGCCGGCTGACGGTCGAGGCGACGCTTGAGGCGCATCAGACCGGCAAGGCGAAGGAGAACGGTCTCATCCAAGGGGACGAGCGCCGCCATCGGCAGTGCCGGGCGCTCACCCTTGAGCCACAGGAACATTGGGCCATCGGCATCATTCACGAAGCAATGCCACTCGCCGCCGTGCTGTGGATCGATCGAAGGGCGCAGGCGACCAAGAGCTTCGAAGCGATAGGCGCCTTCGAAGCCATCGGGGGCGGGAACGAGCATCACGGCATGGGGAAGCAGCTCAGGCCGCCATGATATGTGCGCGGCAGTCGCATCGAGTGAGGGATCGCAGGCGAAAGGAAAGCCCCCAGTTGCCTCCCACCGTCTTCGGGCTCAATGGCGATTCCTCCGGATCTTCGTCAAGCCGGTCGTATTCTTCACGGTATGCCGGGTTGCGTCGCAGGAACTCCCATGCGAATCCGGCACGATCGAGGTTCTTCAGCGCATCGACATATTCAGGCGACCTCCAATCGGGTCTCTTCGTCATCAAAGACTCCGTTACTCGTACTCAGGGCTAACGGGTCTCAGCCTTTCATGCGACCAACGGTTGTTGAAGAGCCCGAACGCCAAACACGCGATGTCATGCGAAGACGCCCCCAAGGGGCTATCTAAAGTCCTTTCGTAGGTGCTGGCCCGTCAGTTGCGCGATGCGCGCAAGAGATCACGGTAACCCATCTCGGTCATCCACTTCGCCCGGGCCAAATGCGCGTCGTGGACCAAGCGTGCGCGGTCGGGGTTCACCTCCGGATCAAGCCCGAAGACAATGCGCACGACTTCTCGCCAGTCGGCGGCCTCGGCTGCGGCGTCCAGCAAGCGTAGGTAGGTCACGAAGTGCCGCTCGTCATAGCTGGTGACGACGGGGCTTTCGGGAGGGCAGTCGTCAAAGGCAGGTGTCGTCATCTCAAGGATCGTAGCGAGGGAAGACCATTCGTCGGAACTCCAGCCACCGCATAGTCACAGTCCCTAGGCCAGTGGCGATGCAAGGCAAGCATCACATCCGTCAATTTCCATGCTCACCAGGCGCACCGTGAAGGCAACCGAAGCCTGATCTGCATAAAAGCATGGAGACGCCGCCCCGCCAGCATTATTGCGCCGCGTATTATAGTACGTAGCGCCAAAATACGCGATTGCCTCCTATCCTGCGGATGGACATTCGCAAGGTGTTCGGCGCCAACGTCCGTGTCTATCGACTGGCAGCGGGCCTCAGCCAGGAGGCCGTCGCCGTTCGCATGGGCGTGGATCGGGCCTACGTCAGTGCAATCGAGCGAGGGCTGCAAAACGTCACTCTCCTGACGATCTGGCAATTGGCAGAGTCTTTGAACGTCCCTCCGGCCGACCTGCTTGGGGAGCCGGTTCAGAAATCGCGGTCGTGACCGCAAGGGATCGTAACCGTCAGGCGAAGACGCCCTTCCCTCGCTCCACCCGAAGGGCGGCTTCGTGCGGCCCCCACCCCTCCTGACCGGCCGCATAGAGCCCGGTCCGGCGAAGCCGGATGCGCCAATCCCTTCAGTCCTTGAAATCCGAGCGAATGTACAATCGATAGCTGGCAAGGGCCGAGCTCATGGCTGGCATTCCATAGAACACGGCCGCCCAAGCAAAGAAAAGCCCCGCCCGGCGAACCGGGCGGGGCCTCGGGGGCGTCGGCTTACTCGCCG
>CAZPOS010000462.1:0-2086 GCA_964588065.1 uncultured Reyranella sp. | reverse complement strand
TGGAACTACCTCAAGGACGCAGGCTATGCGCCCGATTAAGCGCTCGGAGCTCTAGCACGATCAGCTGGTTTGAAATCATGGTGACGAGGCGACACGCCCCATTCATGATCGTGCCCATGGAAACGAACCTTCACGAAACGATGATGCGGCAGGCACTCGAACTCGCCGCCGTCGCGGACAGGGAAGGCGACATGGGCGTTGGCGCGGTGATCGTGCGGGAGGGCGAAATCGTCGGCCGCGGACGCAACCGCATCCACACCGGCAACTCGCTGATCCATGCCGAGACCGACGCCATTTCCGATGCGTATCGCACGCTTGGCACGGACGACTTGTCGGGTACCACACTCTACACCACGGTAGAGCCCTGCCCGATGTGCGCCGGAGCCTTGTTGAACGCCAAGGTCGGCCACTGGGTGCTGGGCCTTCGCTTCAAGACGGTGGGACGCACCTTCGGCCGCTACTCGGTCGAGACGTTTGCCGAGTTCGTGGGCGCCGACATCAAATTCACGACCGGCATCCTCGAGGAAGAGTGCCTCTCTCTGCGCAGCCGCTACTTCGCGCGCAGGTGACGGGTAAGCGCGCGGCCAAGCGGTACTCTAGCCGACCAACCCGCTCCAGCGGTGGAAGTAGATGGCGTGGCGCCCATCCGACCCGCCGAGAGTCACCACCCTGTCCCTTAACTTGCCGGTCATGAATATCTTCCTGCTGGTTACTGCGGGAACTCACAGATACCGCGGATTACGTAGAAATGCCCACCGAGCGGGCGAACGTGCTGGAACCTCGTGCAATAGTCTGCGGCGGCACGGCTTGGGAAGAATCGTGCCCGGAACTCGGCTGCCTCTTCGGGTGTCGGCCCGGCTACCCGGCCACTCTCGTCATAGACGAAGCTTCTTTCGATCGGTCCTGTCAGCGCCGAGCCAAGAGACTCGCTCTCCAGACTCAGGAAGCGGGGTTCGCTCGCTGCCGGCAATCCGGCCACGCGCGCCTGAAAGGCTCCACGCTTCGACTGGAATAAGCCCAGTCCCCGGCGCGAATCCCCACATCGATGAAGGACCAGAAGTACGCAAGGGGAAGCAGCAGCAGGGCACCAATGGCCGCGGAGAACCACTGCCGCTCCGAGCTGTGAAAGATGAACCCTGCAACGCCGATCACGATTGCCGACAAAGCAGCCACCAGCAGCCCGACAAGGTAAGCGCCGAACGGCAACATCCCTAGCGCAAGTGCGAGAAGGAGGGCGGCGACCGAGCCCCAAATCACCAGCCACCATGTCCAAGGTGCCTTGAGTGCTGCGATCATCATGATCCCGGGACCCTCGCCTAGCACGACCGCCGCAGTGTACTCCACACGCTCCTGCACTTCAGCAGATGGGAGCAAGCAACGCGGGACGATCTCGCAGCACGCTGGCCAGCCGGACGCCCGCGTGGGAAGCTTCTTCCAACAAGAAAGAACCGGAGGAGCGTCCATGCGTCGTCGTGCGTTCACCGCCTCGGCCTTTGCAACCGCGCTCGCGTCGCCCGCGATCGCTCAGGCGTCATGGCCCGCCAAGCAACTCCGCCTCGTCATCCCCTATCCGCCCGGCGGGCCGTCGGACGTCTCTAGCCGCATCGTCATGGAGCGCGCCGCGCAGCTCCTGGGGCAGAGCGTGCTGTTCGACAACAAGGCCGGCGCCTCGGGCATGATCGGGGCGGAGTTCGTGAAGAACCAGCCCGTCGACCACCACACCTTCCTCACGACGACGACGGCGATGGTCTGCATCACGCGACACCTGCAGCCGATCCCGTTCGACCCTGATCGCGACATCGTCCCGGTCTCGCGCATGTCGACCTCGTGGGGCGCCTTCGCCGTCCACCCGTCGGTGCCGGCCAATACGGTGACGGAGTTCGTGGCCTATGCGAAAGCCAATCCGGGCAAGCTGAACTACGGGTCGGCCGGCCTCGCCACGATCACCCACCTGTTCGGCGAGATGCTCTGCCTCGAAGCCGGCATCAAGATGACCCACGTCCCCTATCGCGGCAGCGCGCCCGCCACCAACGCGCTGCTGGCCGGCGAGATCCAGGCACAGTTCGACCAGACGACCCTGCCGCAC
>CAZPOS010000461.1:0-2088 GCA_964588065.1 uncultured Reyranella sp. | reverse complement strand
GCCCGCTGCCCGAGGTCTTCCACGAGCGCATCACCGGCCCGATCGGCAGCAGCGCCGATTTCTCCTGGGAAGGCTACCGCGACAGCTTCGTCGAGATCGACGGCAAGAAGATCCAGTCGGTCTCCGGCGGCGGCCATTGGGGCGGCGGCATCGTCATCTCGGCGCGTGACCTCTCGCTGATGGGACGGCTGGTCGCCCAGGGCGGCGTGTGGGACGGCCAGCAGATCCTGCCCAAGGGCTGGACGGCGGAGCTGGTGAAGCCCTGCCCGGTCGCGCCCTTCTACGGGCTGATGTGGTGGCTCAACACCGGCCACAGGCAGTTCGCCGCGGCCTCGGAGAGCAGCTACTTCGCGCTGGGCTGGGGCAGCCACATCGTCTGGATCGATCCCGAGAACGACCTCGTCACGGTGCTGCGCTGGATCGACCGCAAGAAGGCGCCGGAATTCGTCGAGCGGCTGCTGGGTGCGATCCGGAAATGAGTCTCGATTTCTCCGCCGTCCCGAAGATGCCGGACGGCCGCAGCGCCGCCGAACACATCGAAGAGATCGCCGCCAAGTCGCAGATCGTGCGCGTGCCCATGGGCCCGCGCAGCGCCGGCGGCAGCGGCACGATGATGTGGCATGTGTTCGGCGCCGCCCCTGAAAAGCCGATCCTGCTGCTGTTCCATGGCGGCTCGGGCTCGTGGATCCACTGGATCCGCAACGTCCTGCCGCTCAGCGAGCATTTCAGCGTCTACGCCGCCGACCTGCCGGGCCTCGGCGACAGCGACAGGCCCGACGACGTGAACGACATCTGGTCGGTGACGCATTGCGTCGAGGCGGCGATGAAGGCGCTGGTCCCGAAGGACAGGCAATTCTCGATCGCCGGCTTCTCGTTCGGCGGCATGGTCTCCGGCCATATCGCCACGCTGTTCGAGGACCGCGTCGAGCGCATCGCGATGGTCGGCGCCGGCGGCCTCAAGGCCACGCGCAAGCCCGGCCCCAAGCTGCACAAGCTTCTGCCGGAAATGCCGCCCGAGACGCTGGCGGCCGAGGCGCGGCGCAATCTCGAGATCCTGATGTTGCACGACCCGAAGGCCGTCGACGGCATCGCGATCCACATGCAGATCCTCAACACCACGCGCGCCAAGACCCGCAGCCGCATCATGGGCCAGGCCTTCAAGCTGAGCGAAGTCCTGCCGCGGGTGAGGACGCCACTCACCGGCATCTGGGGCGAGTTCGATTCGACGACCTATCCGCACATCAAGGAACGCATCGATCTCTTTCGCGCGCTGCAGCCGGACTTCGAGATGAACGTGATTGCGGGCGCCGGGCATTGGGTCGCCTATGAAGCGGCGGACGCGTTCAATGCGAAGCTGATCGAGGTGTTGAAGGGTTAAGCGAAAGGTCCCTCGCTTACGCTCGGGATGACAATTTTGGTGGGGCCGACGCACTGCGCCACTCACAACACCCATTGTCATCCTGAGCGCAGCGAAGGACCTTTGAATTGCCCCACCCAACGAGGGCGCCCGAACGGAGGAAACGAATGCCCAACCTGCTCTGCGTCGGCACCGCCGGCATGTCGGTGTGGTTCAGCCGCGACGACGGCGAGACCTGGATCCGGCCCTATATCGAATCCGGCCTCTATCTCGAGGCGCGCGTCTGGGCGCTGTCGGCGCATCCGCAGCGGCCGGGCGAAGTGCTGGCCGGCACGGACTCCGGCCTCTACCGCTGGAACGAGGGCGACCAGAAATGGACGCACCTGCCCTCGCTGCTCGACGGTTACGACATCTGGGCGATGGCACAGGCGCCGGACGATCCCGACTTCATCGTGGTCGGCACCCAGCCCGCCGCCATCTTCGTCTCGACCGACGGCGGCAGGAGCTTCACCCCGGCGCAAGGCAGCTTCGCCGACGCCTGCATCTTCGTCGGCAAGCCGCGCGTCACGCAGATCCTCTTCGATCCGGTCGACCGCGACACGCTGTGGGCCGGCGTCGAGATCGACGGCGTGCACCGCTCGACCGACCGCGGCCGCAGCTGGAAGAAGGTCGGCCAGGGCATCAACTCCGAGGACATCCATGGCCTCGCGGTGATCCGGAACGGATCGAAG
>CAZPOS010000460.1:0-2096 GCA_964588065.1 uncultured Reyranella sp. | reverse complement strand
CGGCTTACCCTCCACCTGCTTCGCGTAGATCGCGCGCTCGGCGGCGACGATGTCGGCGGGCACCTCCTGCCGCTGCAGGTAGCGGGGAGCCACGGCGGAGACGTGCATGGCCAGGTCGCGGCCCAGCTCCAGAAACGCGGGCTGCGCCGCCGTGTCGGCCTTGCCGCAGCCCAGCTCGACGAGCACGCCCTCCTTGGCGCCCAGGTGGATGTAACTCACGATGCGGCCTTCGCCCTGGCGCTTCATGACCGGGCCGACCGCCTTGGTGAGCAGCATCGGGCCGGTCAGGTTGATGTCGATGATCTTGGTCCATTCCTCGTAGGTGAGGCCGTCGAGATCGGTGAAGGGGATCGACTTGTTGTAGGCCGCGTCGTTCACGAGGATGTCGAGCCGACCGAAGCGCTTCACCACCTCGTCGACCAGCCGGTCGACCTGGTCGCGCTGCGTCACGTCGCAGGCGAAGGCGGCGGCGGTGACCTGGTGGCGTTCGAGATCGCGCGCCACGCCCTCGGCCTGGTCCCTGCTCTGCGCATAGACGACGGCGATGTGGCAGCCCTCTTCCGCCAGCGCGTGACAGATGCGCTGGCCCAGCCCGCCATTGCCGCCGGTGACGACGGCCACCTTGCCCTTGAGATCCATCCGTTTCCCCCGTGGCTGCCTTGCGACCCATGCCGGGTGCAGGCTCTCGTTCGTGCGGTATATTAGGCCAGTTCACAGCGTAGCGGAGCCCGTTCGATGTCCCTCACAGCCGACCAGAAATTGCGCCAGCGCGCCCAGCAGGTCATTCCCGGCGGCATGTACGGGCACCTGCGCAGCGACCGGCTGCCCGAGGGCTATCCGCAGTTCTTCGCGCGCGGCGAGGGCTGTCACCTGTGGGACGTGAACGGCAAGCGCTATGTCGACTTCATGTGCAGCTGGGGCCCGATCGTGGTCGGCCACGGCAATCCGGTGGTGGCCGAGGCGGTGGCGCGCCAGATGGCGGCGGGCGACTGCCTGAACGGCCCGTCCGAGCGGCTGGTCGAGCTGGCGGAGCGGCTGGTCGGGCTGATCCCGCATGCCGACTGGGCGCTGTTCGGCAAGAACGGCACCGACGCCACCACGACCTGCGTGACGCTGGCGCGCGCCGCCTCGGGCAAGCGCAAGATCCTGGTGGCCGAGGGCGCCTATCACGGCGCCATCCCGTGGTGCACGCCGAACCAATACGGCGTGACCCCCGAGGATCGCGCCCACATGCTGACCTACAGGTTCAACGACACCGGCAGCCTCGAGACCGCCGTGCAGCGCGCCGGCGACGACCTGGCGGGCATCGTGGTCTCCGCCTTCAAGCACGATTTCGGCAAGGACCAGGAGATGCCGGACGCGGCCTTCGCCCGGCGCGTCCGCGAACTGTGCGACGCCAACGACGCGGCGCTGATCGTCGACGACGTGCGCGCCGGCTTCCGGCTGACGATGCGCGGCAGCTGGGACCTGGTGGGCGTGCAGCCCGACCTCAGCGCCTGGAGCAAGGCGATCGCCAACGGCCATGCGCTGGCCGCCGTCACCGGCAACGACCGCTACCGCGAGGCCGCGTCCAAGCTCTACGTCACCGGCTCGTTCTGGTGCAGCGCGGTGCCGATGGCAGCGGCGCTGGCGACGCTCGACGTGCTGGAGAGCACGGATGGGCCCGCGCACATGCGCGCCATGGGCCAGCGGCTGCGCGACGGCATCGCGGCGCAGTCGGCCGAGTTCGGCATCGGCGTGCGCCAGAGCGGCCCGCCGCAGATGCCGACGATCCTGTTCGACGACGATCCCGACACCGAGAAGGGCAACTTCTTCACCGTCGAGGCGCTGAAGCACGGCGCCTACCTGCACCCGCGCCACAACATGTTCCTGTCGACCGCCCACACCGAAGCCGACATCGACTTCGCCCTGGAAGCGACCCGCAAGGCGTTCCAGGCGCTGGCGGCGCGGTAGGGAAATTCAAAAGCACTCCCGTCGTCTCGACCGGAGCGCGCAGCGCGGAGTGGAGAGACCTTCTCTCCACCAAATGCCGGCAAATCGTGGAGAGACGACGGAGTTTTAGGCCTCCCCCACAGCCTCCACGATCATCTTCTGGA
>CAZPOS010000459.1:0-2119 GCA_964588065.1 uncultured Reyranella sp. | reverse complement strand
TCAAGGACTGAGTCGCGGTCGCGAGCGCGCCGCCGTACTTGCGGCAGGTGCGGGCGTAGGTCTCGACGAACTCACCCATCGAGCCGCCCTTGAGCATCGACCAGGCCTCGTCGATCAACAGCAGCTTGCGCACCTGGCGCGGCGAGCGGGTCATAGCCTGGCTGGTCATGAACATGATCGCCGAGAGCACGACCGCCCGCAGCTCCTCGCGGCTCGCCAGGTCGGACATCTCGAACACGGTGAAGTCGGCATCGAGCGCGAGGCTCGCCTGGCCTTCGAAGAAGGCGCCATAGGTGCCGCCGGCCATGTAGGGCGCGAGCGCGGTCGCAAGGTCCGCCGCGGCGTCGTTGCCTTGGGCCGTCAGCGCCTCGCCGACGCCGGTGATCGTCGCCGCCACGCCATGCTCGCTCCACACCGCATTGACGGCCCGGTCGATCAGACCGCGCTCGGTGTCGGTGAGCTTCGCACTGTGGCGGGCCATCTGTCCGACGATCGCCTTGACCATGCCGAAGCAGTCGAGACGATAGTCCTCGTCCTCCTCGGCGCGGGTCGCGTCGATCATCGAGAACGGGTTGAGGCAGAAGCGCGCCTTCATCGTGAACTCGACGAAGCGGCCGCCCTGGAGCTTGACCGAATGCTCGAAGCTGCGCCCGTCGTCGATCACCACGACCTGCGCTCCGGCGCCGCGCAGCGCCGCGCACATCTCCTGCAGCAGCACCGACTTGCCCGAGCCCGACTTGCCGCAGATCGCGACATTGTGGTTGCCGGCGTCGTTCTCGAACGGCGACCAGAAGAAGGGCTGGCCGCGCCGACCGACGAACAGCAGGTGCGGCTGCGCGCTCCCGAGATATTCGCCCTGCATTGGGGCGATATTGGCGGCGGTCGTCGACAGCACCGTCTTGAAGCGCTTCAGGCGCTCCATGTCGGCGCCGAGCCCGTCGGCGAGCGTCAGCGGCATGGCCGCGAGCAGGCCCTGAACCTGGAGATAACGCTCGTCGGCGAGATCCCAGCCCGCCGCCTTGTAGATCGACTTGATCGCCCGCTCATGCCGGTCGCCAGCCCCGAGCGGCGAATAGGCCGTGATGCCGTAGAACACGCGGACGAGCCGGCGGCCTTCCTGGAGCTCGGCCTGGACGTGCTGCCATTCTGCGGCCTGCTCGCCGATGCGCGGCAGGAAGCGCGCGCTGCGGGTGCCGGCGAGGCTGGTCGTGCGCATGAACTTGAAGCCCGCCTTGGCGCTGGCGGCCTCCTGGTCGGGATAGACGAGGCACAGCATCGTCGCGGCCGGGCAGGGAAAGCGCAGCTTGTCGGTGAACAGGTCGCCGATCAGGCGCGCGCATTCCCACGGCGCCCAGCGCTGCGGCATGTTGCGGACCGCGAAGTGCCGCACGTCGAAAGCGTCGGGATAGACGGTGCCGATCTCGGGCACCCCATCCTCGCTCCGGCCGGTCGGGCGGAAGCGCTCGGTCCTGAGGTGCATCCGATCCTCATGGACGACGAGCTCGATGTCGTGCCGGATCGCCTGGACAGCGATCGGGTCGTTGGGATTGTAGGGAACGGCATCGTCCTGCGGCGCGGTCGTCGGCGAGGTGAGATCGTCGATGAGACCGATCAACTGCTGCGGCCCCACTTCCGCCACGCCGAGATTGAGGGACTTCAGCATCGCGATGAGGCCATCGCGGGTCTGCTTGAGCTCATCGTTGCCGACGCCCTTGGTCGAAGGCACCCCAACCGAGACGATCACCTGGTGATGGCGGGCGTGGAACGGCGCGTCTGCCGAGCCCGATTCCCAGACGAGGCCGTAGAGCCGCCGGGCCCGGTGACGCGCGATCGCCTCGTAAACCCCGCCCTGCACGTAGCGCGGGGCGAACCAGGGCGCGACGATCCGGCTGATGCGCGGGCTCGCGAGATGCAGCACCTGCAGGCAGGCGCCCGGCGGCAGCCCTTCGGAGAAGAACGCGCCGAGGATCTCGCCGGTGCGCTCGTCCGCCCCGATCAGCGGGGTCACCGACAGGATGAACCCCTTCGAGCGGGCGTTGAAATAGAGCCGGCTCGACGGTTCATAGATCCGGTAGGGCAGCCAGTCCGACAGCATGTCGAGCATCAGCGGCGGACGCTC
>CAZPOS010000458.1:0-2143 GCA_964588065.1 uncultured Reyranella sp. | reverse complement strand
CACTCTCTTCGAAGACAACATGGGCCGCGATCTGCGCAACTGGATGATGGACCTGTGCGATCTGCACACCATCCTGCGCCTGCCGACCGGCATCTTCTACGCCCAGGGCGTCAAGACCAACGTGCTGTTCTTCCGGCGCGGCACCACCGATACGGGGAACACGAAGGCCGTGTGGATCTACGACCTGCGCGCCAACATGCCGGCGTTCGGCAAGACCCGGCCACTCACCCTCGCCGACTTCGCCCCCTTCGAGGCGGCCTTCGGGCCCGATCCCAACGGCGCCGCCCCGCGCACCGACGAGGGCGAGACCGGCCGCTGGCGCCGCTTCACGCGCGATCAGATCAGGGCGCGCAACGATAATCTCGACATCGCCTGGCTGCGCGACACCGAGACCGAAGCCGAGGAACAACTCTCCGACCCCGACGACATCGCCGCCGCCATCATCGGCCACCTCAAGGCGGCGCTGGAGGATATCGAGGCGGTATCGGAGGAGCTGGAGCCGGAAACCGTTAAGTTGGCATTTTCCGCTGAAGCGGCCGAATGAACGAAGTTCTGCCTCTCGGCTGGGCGGCCACCCAGCTTGGCTGCGTTTGCGGTCTGCTGAACGGGCGCGCGTACAAACAGGCGGAGCTCCTACGCGCCGGCAAGTACCGTGTTCTGCGCGTGGGAAACTTCTTTTCCAATACAAGTTGGTATTATTCCGACTTAGAGCTTGAGCCAGCGAAGTACTGCGATAACGGCGACCTGTTGTATGCGTGGTCGGCATCGTTTGGGCCGAAGATCTGGGATGGCGGCAAGGCAATTTATCATTATCACATATGGAGAACGCAGCCGAACGAAGGTGTCGTCGCGAGAAGGTTTCTCTATTACTGGTTTGAATGGGATAAAGAGAACATCAAGGCGGAGCACGGCACCGGATCGACGATGATCCATGTAACGAAAGGCGACATGGAGAATCGCCCGTTGCGTCTTCCTCCGCTCCCGGAACAACGCCGCATCGTGGCGAAGATCGACAGCCTGTCGAGCAAGTCGAAGCGCGCGCGCGAGCACCTCGATCACATTCCCCGCCTCGTCGAGAAGTACAAGCAGGCGGTGTTGGCGGCTGCGTTCCGGGGTGAGCTGACGGCTGAATGGCGCGCGCAGAGGCAGTCGCTCGATTGGCGTGATACTTCGATTGGGCATTTGCTTACGGCAATCACGGCCGGGAAGAACCTTCGCTGTGAGGAGCGCCCGCCACGGACAGACGAGCGTGGGGTGGTGAAAGTGAGTGCTGTGACGTGGGGTGAATTCGATCCATTGGCATCCAAGACTCTGCCGGCAAGTTTTAGCCCACCAGAGGACACCCTCATCCGCGACGGCGATCTTCTGATTTCGAGAGCCAATACGCTCGATCTCGTCGGCGCCGTCGTGCTGGTTCGTCAGGCCCCTATGAACCTCTACTTGAGCGATAAAATCCTGCGCTTGGAAATGCAGGACGGGGACAAGCCTTGGGTGATGTGGTTCTTGCGATCACCTTTGGGAAGACGTTCCATAGAAGCCGCTGCTACCGGAAATCAGCTCTCGATGCGCAATCTCAGCCAGAAAGAGCTGAAGGCACTCCGGCTCCCATGGCCGGAGGCGACGGAGCGGAAAGAGATCGTTCGACGTATCGACCGCGCCTTCACCTGGATCGACCGCCTCGCCGCCGAGGCGACGAGTGCGCGGACGTTGATCGACAAGCTCGACCAGGCGGTGCTGGCCAAGGCGTTTCGCGGCGAGCTGGTGCCGCAGGACCCCAACGACGAGCCGGCGAGCGTGCTGCTCGAGCGGATCCGGGCGGAGCGGGAGGCGGTGCCGGCGGCGAAGCCGGGGCGCGGACGGGCCAGGCGCTCCTGAACCTTCGGGAGACGCTCCGGCCGACGCTCGTTGCGGTCAAGCCATTGAAAATGCTGGAAATGTTCGCCGGATAAACGAAACAGACGAAATAAACGAAACATTCGAAACGAAGGTCGCATCCTCCGGCTGGGTACCATGATACCGTCCTTGGGGTGGCCGGGGCGACGGTCCGGGCAACCGGCGCATCCCCAAGACGTTCCTGCGGCTTCGGGAGGGGAGCGCAGCGATGGCGCGGAAGCTCAAGGTCTTCACGACGTCGGCGGGCTTC
>CAZPOS010000457.1:0-2147 GCA_964588065.1 uncultured Reyranella sp. | reverse complement strand
GTACGCATCCGGTGAGGACCGCGGCTAACGGCGGTTCGTTGCCGGATTTGGCATCTTATTTGCCGAGGAAGGCCTCGATGCCTTCTTGAGCGAGGACATCGCGGAACGCGGCATCGGCATCGCGGTCGGTGGGGAAGAGATCGTCCCAGACCGTCGAAGTGCCATGCTCGTTGACGACCTCAAGGGACCAACCACGTTCGGTGGCAAGCCGGACGATGTTGATCGTCAGCCGTACGCCCGCCTGTTCCATGGACCGGCAGAGTGGGGATTCGATCAGTTCGGGTTGCGGGCCAAATTCCATGCGGTGATGCTATGAGATCACCGCTCCAGCTTCAACGCTGTTGGTTTCCAATTCCATGGGAGTAAATCGCCGAGCCGATGGGCCGGATGATCGGCGATGCGGGCGAGGACGTCGGCGAGCCA
The DNA here is from genome assembly GCA_964588065.1 of uncultured Reyranella sp. Lineage (GTDB taxonomy): Bacteria > Pseudomonadota > Alphaproteobacteria > Reyranellales > Reyranellaceae > Reyranella. The sequence goes on along the minus strand of CAZPOS010000457.1, from coordinate 1,724 downwards.
GGCCTGGGGATCGACGTCGTTGAGGCGACAGCTCTGAATGAGTGAGAACATGATGGCGGCGCGCTGACCGCCGCGATCGGAGCCGCAGAAGAGCCATGCTTTCCGCCCGAGCGGCACGCAGCGCAGCGCCCGCTCTGCCGAATTGTTCGTGAGGCAGACCCTCCCATCGGCGAGGAAATGCGTGAACGCGTCCCACCGCCGGAGCATATAGTTGATGGCCTTGGCGAGCTCATGGTTGCGCGACAGCTTGGCGAGCTGGCCCTTCAGCCAGTCGTGTAACTCGGCCATTAATGGCGCGCTCAGCTCCTGCCGGACGGCAAGCCGCTCTGCTGAGGTTTTGCCATTGATGCCACGCTCAATGTCGAACAGGGCGTCGAGCTTCTGCACCGCCTCCAGCGCAATCGGATAGATGGGACCGGCTCGCTCGCCACGGCTCTTCTTGCGTGCAGCGCCCTCGACGTCAGCGAGTTCGAAGAACTTTCTGCGGGCATGGGCAAAGCATCCCGCCTCCAGGATGAGGCCGGGCCGACGATCGGGAGCGTACAGCTCGAAATAGCCCGCATAGGCGTCTGCCTGCAGAATCCCGGACCAGGACGCGAGATGCGCCTGCGGATGTTCGCCGCGCCGATCCCGCGAGTAATAGAATACCACCGCTGGCGGATCGGCGCCGCCGAACGGGCGGTCATCCCGGACATAGTCCCATAATCGACCGGTATCGGTCTTACCCTTTGCCATGACCGGCACGGTGGTGTCGTCACCATGTACGCGCTCGGCGGCAAAGACATGGGCCTCGATCAGCCGGAAGATGGGCATCAAGGCAAAGGAAGCCGCACCAACCTGATCTGCGAGCGTGGAGACGCTCAGCGGCACGCCTTCGCGGGTGAAACGCTCAGCCTGGCGGTTGAGAGGCTGGTGCTGGCCATACTTCTCGAACAGCAGCATGGCGAGGAAGCTTGGGCCGGCCCGGCCACGCGGCACGACATGGAAGGGCGCGGGCGGCTGCGTGATCTTCTCGCAATCTCGGCAGGAGAACTTCTCGCGCACGGTCTGGATGACCTTCCAGGCGCGCGGGATCACCTCCAGCGTCTCGGTCACATCTTCGCCCAGCTTCGACAGGCGCACGCCACCGCAGGACGGGCAAGAACAGGGCGCCGGGATGACGACGCGCTCACGTGGCAAATGGTCGGGGAATGGCTTCCTGACCGGCCTCTTGCGCTCAAAGGCTGTGACGTTCGTTGCCTTTGCTGCGGCGGTCTCGGCGGCAAGATCATCTTCGGCGGCGTCAGCCTCCAGATCTTCGAGCTCAAACTCCATCTGCGCGAGAAGCCGGCGGGTGCGTTCGGCGCTGGGGCCATATTGCTCACGCCTGAGCTTGGCGATCTGCAACTTGTAGTGCGAGATCAAGGCTTCGGTGGCGCTCTCCCGGGCACGGGCATTGGCCAGTTCGGCCTCGGCGCTGGTGGCGCGCTGTTCGGCCGCATCGGCGCGTTGCGTGCTGAGCCGGACCAGCGCCTTGAGCACTTCAATGTCGTCAGGCAGGGGCGAAACGGCGGCGTCCACAACCAGGATGGAATCACAGAAAACCGCCCGGTTGAAGCGGAAAATGCGGCCTCGACGAAGAAAATCCGCGCCTATCCCGCGCTCTGCGGGCGCCAGCTATATTGCGGGTTCCGCCAGTCCACGCCGTCGAGCAAACAGGCCAGCTGTGAGCTCGTCAGCGACAC
>CAZPOS010000456.1:221-2161 GCA_964588065.1 uncultured Reyranella sp. | reverse complement strand
ATCGTCGGGGCCGGTGAGCGCCGCCGGTTCTTTCCCGCGATGATCGCCGCGGTCGAGAATGATCTGGGCGTCGTGGCCGTCCAGCGGACCTGCCTCGATCTCGCCGACATCCTGCACAAACCCTTGCCAAAACCGAAGATTGCCCTTGGCCTTCTCGGCGACGCGGCCATTCGTCTGGCGCCGGCCGGCGAGGAGCTTGGCCTTGCCGAAGGCATCGAGGACGCCCTTTCAGCAATGGCCTGGTTCGGAACGCCGACCTGGGCGCTGGGCGGGGTCGAACGCCTTGGGCTTGTCGCCATCCCCGAACGGGTCAAGCGTATCATCGTCTATGGCGATCGCGGTGCCGCCGCTGCCGCCATGCTAAAAAAAGCCCGCCCGCATCTCACAGCCAATGGACGCGAAGTGGTGCTTCGGCTGCCGGAACGGCACGCGGACTGGAATGATGCTTGGCGTGTCCGCCGGGCCGCCGAGGCGGCCTGAGAGGGGAGGGGGCCTTCAGACTGATGACCTGGCGCTGATGCCAGGTGTCAGACCTGGAGATGCCCCATGGCCACACAACCCCTCGCGCTCACGCTGCCGCTCGATGATCCCGCCCGTATCGCTGCTCAAGGCATAGCCGACCGGCTGTCCGAAGGACGTCCGGTTGCACGTAACGACCTCCTTGCCGAAATGGCCTCCGCCTTCGGTGGCTCGAGCGCCGATGGCCTGTGGTCATTGCGCGACGCCTACGATGTGCTCGAACTCGCGCAGGTCCTCCATCTGAAGAACGCGACGCTCCCGGCAGATGCGAATGCGCGGCTCGCCCAGCTGATCGCCATGACGGCAGCGCTTCCCACGCAAAGCGTGCGTAGCGAAACGCAGGTCGCATTCCAGCAATTCTCGACACCGGCGCCGATCGGTTTCCTTGCCGCCAAGGCAGCCGCGATCACGGCACACGATATCGTGCTCGAGCCCTCGGCCGGGACAGGCCTCCTTGCCATAGACGCCCATCTCGCCGGCGCGCGCCTCCTTCTCAATGAGATCGATGCCCGGCGCGCGCGTTTGCTGCGTCACGCCTTTCCCGAAGGCAGGCTGAGCACGCATGATGGCGAACTGATCGACGATATGCTCGATCGGCAACTGGTGCCGAGCGTCGTACTCATCAATCCGCCCTTCTCGCGAAGCCAGGGGCGGGGGCGCGATCGACATGCCGCGCTTCGCCACTTGCGCTCCGCGCTGTTGCGGCTTGCTCCAGGCGGGCGCTGCGCCGTTATTCTCCCCGACCGCATCGAGACTGGGGACGCGGATTGGCTGCACGCCACCGCGGGCGCGCATGCCCGGCTGCATCTCGACCTGCCGCCCAATGCCTATGCCAAGCACGGCACCGGCCAGGCAGTCCAGCTCATACTCCTCGAAAAGGGCGGGGCAGGGGTCCCGGTCCCGCGCCAGACCTGCACGACGCTCGGCGCTGCGCTTGCGGTCATCGATGCGATGGCGACCCCATGCGCGCCGCAGCCGCAGCCGATCTCCCGCCCCAGCGGATTGTTCCGGGGCCTCACGCGGCGGACCCGCCCCGTAGGCTCGCGTGTGGCGGTGACCCTGCCCACGACCCGCGCGGTCGCCTATCACCGTCTCGACGCGCCGGCGCCCGCGGGCGAACCGCAAGGGAAGCGCGCTGGTCGAATCGCAGGCAATGGGATCGATTGCCGCACCCCCGGTCGCTTATGAACCCGTGCTGCCGGCCAGGATCTTGGACGACGGCCTGCTCTCGAACGCGCAGCTCGAAACGCTAATCTACGCTGGCGCGGCGTTCGAGCGCGATCTTCCCGGCCGGTTCGCATCCAGCGAGGAGGGTCTTTTGCTGTCGCCGGCAGAGGCCGGCAACGCCTATCGGACCGGCTTTTTCCTTGGCGATGGCCCGGGCGCCGTAGGAGATCCGCTCGCCGCCTTCCAGGAACTTC
>CAZPOS010000456.1:0-211 GCA_964588065.1 uncultured Reyranella sp. | reverse complement strand
GCGATGGCACGGGCGCCGGCAAGGGACGGCAGGTGGCAGGCGTCATCCTCGACCAGTGGTTGCGCGGCAACCGCCGCCACCTCTGGATATCCAAGAGCGAGACGCTGATCGAAGACGCTCGCCGCGACTGGTCGGCGCTTGGCGGCTTGCCGCTCGACATCCAGCATCTCAACCAGTGGAAGCTCGGCACCCCGATCGCGCTGGGCGATGG
>CAZPOS010000455.1:0-2169 GCA_964588065.1 uncultured Reyranella sp. | reverse complement strand
CTGGCCATGCTTCTTCGCCGCGTCTTCGGCGAACTTCCATTGCGTCGGCAGTGCGAGCAGCCCCTCGTTCGACATCGAGCCGATCGAGATGATGCCGATACCGTGCTTGCCCGCCAGGGTCATGCCCGAGGGGCTGACCTGCGAGGCCACGACGAACGGCATGTCCTCCTGCAGCGGCAAAAGCTGCAGCGCGGCGTCCTGCATCGTGTACCAGTCGGTCTTGTCGGTGACCCGCTCGCCCTTGAAGAGGCGGCGGATGACGCCGATCGCGTGGTCCTGGCGGTCGCGCTGGACCATCGGATCGATGCCGAGCGTATGGGCGTCGGAGGCCAGCGCGCCGGGCCCGGAGCCGAAGATCGCCCGGCCGCCGGTCATGTGATCGAGCTGCACCATGCGCTGGGCGACATTGTAGGGATGGTGGTAGGGCAACGAGATCACACCGGTGCCGAGCTTGATGCGCTTGCTGCGCTCGCCCGCCGCCGCCAGGAACATTTCGGGCGAGGCGATCATCTCCCAGCCGCTCGAGTGATGCTCGCCGCACCAGAACTCGTCGTAGCCCAGCCCGTCGAGCTGCTCGACCAGGTCGAGATCCCGCCGGAACTGCAGCATGGGGTTCTCCCCGATCGGATGGTGCGGCGCCAGGAAGGCTCCGAATTTTAGTCGCTGCATGGTTGCATCCCCGATGACTGTTGGTAGACCGCTGTGGGGTGCGATCATGCCGCGATCCAACTCCCCGCAGGAAGCCCGGCGAGCGTCCCATTTCGATGAGCGGACCGGACGTCCGAAATCTGGTCCACGGCGCCCGGGCAACGCGGTGCTGGCTAAGGCCCGGTCCGGCCGCTAACTCTATGGACTGGACCGCCCCGTGAGGCCTGATCCGACGCAATCCCCGCCGCCTGCCCGCTTGATCCTCGATCTGTCGAGGCTGGTCTATGCCGCCTGGGAGCGGACACCCAAGGGAATTCCCCGGGTCGAGCTCGCCTATGCCCAGCACTTCATGGCGAGCGACGCAGATCGACTGCACGTCGCGGTGCTCGATGCCTTCGGGCGTCTGCGACTTGTGGACAAACCGACGGCCGAGGCCTTCGTGGCGGCGATCGCCCACTACTGGGAACACGACATCGAGTCGGCTGCCGCCCACTGGCGGATGGCGCTGCGGGCATTGTGGATCCATCTCGTCCTGATCGCCAGGCCGTGGGGCGCCCTCGAACGGCTCGTTGGGGAACGCCCGGGACGATTCCTCTACATTATCCCTTCGCAGCTACAGCTCGACCGCCCGGCGCTCATCGAGACGCTCAAGAGGGCTGGAGACCTGAAGCTCGTGTTCTTCGTGCACGACATCCTGCCGAGCCTGTTCCCCCATTTCTTCACCGACAAGGACGCCGACCTCTACCATCGGCGTATCGGGAACGCGGCGCGCCTGGCCGATACCATCATCGTCAACTCACGAGCGACCGCAGAGGCATTCAAGTCCCGATTCGGCGCGACTGCCGGCGCGAACAAGGCGGTCGTCGCTCCGCTGGGCATTTCCGAGCCCGGCGGACGTTGCTGCCGAGTACGAGATTGCTCCACCGCCCTATTTCGTGATGCTGGGGCGATCGAGCCGCGCAAGAACCACCGGCTGATACTCGATGTCTGGCAAGAGTTGCGGCGGCAACTCGGCCCGTCGCTCCCGCATCTGCTGGTCATTGGCGAACGCGGCTGGAAGAGCGACGACGTCATCGGGCAGCTGGAAGAGAACGGCCACTTCCACGGCCACGTGCGCGAATGCGGCCGGATGTCCGACGCGGCCGTCGCCGGTATGCTGCGGGGTGCTCGCGCCTTGCTGCTTCCGTCGCTCGCAGAAGGCTATGGCCTGCCGCTCGCCGAAGCCCTCGCCTGCGCCACCCCGGTTCTCTGCAGCGACGTTCCAGCCTTCCGCGAGGTCGGCAGCGACGTTCCGGAGTACCTCGACCCGACAGATTGCCGGGTCTGGCGCGACGCGATCCTCGAATATGCCCGGCCCGATTCGGCCAGACGCGAGGCGCAGCTTGCTCGCCTTCGCACCTGGTCCCGGCCGAGCTGGCATTGCCATTTCGCCGTGGTCGATGCCGCCCTCCGCGAACTCTGACCATGAAAAAGGCGGCCCGATGGGCCGCCTTTTCCTGGTTTGCGGTCGTCCAGCTTACT
>CAZPOS010000454.1:0-2182 GCA_964588065.1 uncultured Reyranella sp. | reverse complement strand
CAAGCTCTCCAAGGAGGCCCGCACTAAGGCCGAGGGCGAGCTGAAGAAGCTGCGCAACATGAGCCCGATGTCGGCGGAATCCACCGTCGTGCGGAACTACCTCGACTGGCTGCTCTCGATCCCGTGGGGCAAGACCAAGACCAAGTCCATCGACCTGGTGAAGGCCGAGGAAATCCTGAACCGCGACCACTTCGGCCTTGAGAAGGTCAAAGAGCGGATTTTGGAGTACCTCGCCGTGCAGGCGCGGGTCGGCTCGCTGAACGGCCCGATCCTCTGCCTCGTCGGCCCGCCGGGCGTCGGCAAGACTTCGCTGGGCAAGTCGATCGCCGAGGCGACCGGCCGTGAGTTCGTGCGCGTCTCCCTGGGCGGCGTGCGCGATGAGGCCGAGATCCGCGGTCACCGCCGGACCTACATCGGCTCGATGCCCGGCAAAATCATCCAGTCGATGAAAAAGGCGAAGTCCACCAACGCCTTCTTCCTGCTCGACGAGATCGACAAGATGGGCAGCGACTATCGGGGCGACCCGGCCTCGGCCCTGCTCGAGGTGCTGGACCCGGCGCAGAACTCGACGTTTGGCGACCATTACCTGGAAGTCGACTACGACCTGTCGCCCGTGATGTTCGTCACGACGGCCAACAGCCTCAACATGCCTCAGCCGTTGCTGGACCGGATGGAGATCATCCGTATCCCCGGCTACACCGAGGATGAGAAGGTCGAGATCGCCAAGCGACACATCCTGCCCAAGCAGACCAAGGACCATGGCCTGAAGCCGGAAGAGTTCATCGTTCCGGACGAGACCATCCGCGACCTGATCCGCTACTATACGCGGGAAGCTGGGGTCCGCTCGCTGGAGCGCGAACTGGGCAATCTGGCGCGGAAGACGGTGCGTGACCTGGGGCGCGAAAGCGTCACCTCGATCACCGTCGACGACGAGCGGCTGGCCAAGTACGCGGGCGTTCGCAAGTACCGCTACGGCGAGACGGACGAGGAGGATCAGGTCGGCATCATCACCGGTCTGGCCTACACCGAGTTCGGCGGCGACATCCTGACCATCGAAGCGGTCAAGATGCCGGGCAAGGGGCGGATGTCCATCACGGGCAACCTGAAGGACGTGATGAAGGAGTCGATCCAGGCGGCGGCGAGCTATGTCCGCAGCCGGGCCACGCACTTCGGCATCGAGCCGCCGGTCTTCGAGAAGACCGACGTGCACATCCACGTGCCGGACGGCGCCACGCCCAAGGACGGTCCGTCCGCCGGCGCGGCCATGGCCACCGCCATCGTCTCCGTGCTGACCGGCATCCCCATCCGCAAGGACATCGCCATGACCGGCGAGGTCACGCTGCGGGGCAGGGTGACGGCCATCGGCGGCCTGAAGGAAAAGCTGCTCGCGGCGCTGCGTTCAGGCGTCAAAACCGTGCTGATCCCTCAGGAAAACGTGAAAGATCTGGCCGATATCCCGGACAACGTGAAATCGGCGCTGGAGATCGTGCCGGTCTCCAATGTCGATGAAGTCCTTGCCCGGGCGCTGATTCAGCCGCTGACGCCGATCGAATGGAACCCAGCCGAGCAACCGGCGCTATCCGTTGCGGCTGATGACGGCTCGGATGAGGCCATGATCACCCACTAAACGGTGGAAAACTGAGAAAAAATAAGGCGGCGCGGAGCCTCTCCGGGCCGCCTTTGTTTGACGGGCGAGAATCGACCGCCATAATCGCGCAACGCGAAGCAGCCTCGCGCTTCCGCGAGAGGTTCGCGGTTTGAGATAACGGGCTGGGAGAGACAAGAAATGACCAAGGCCGAACTCGTCACGGCGATTGCCGACAAGGCGGGCCTCAACAAGGCGCAGGCGAAGGACGCTCTGGAAGCGTTCATCGACAGCGTCACCGCGTCGCTGAAGGCGGGCCAAGAAGTCCGACTCGTCGGTTTCGGCAGCTTCGTGCCGGTGACCCGCGCGGCGGGTACCGCGCGCAACCCGCGCACCGGCGAGACCGTGAGCCGTCCGGCTTCGAAGACGGCGCGCTTCCGCGTCGGCGAAGGCCTGAAGGGCTCGCTGAACTAAGAACCGTCCGATCGGTTTTCGTTCGAGGGCGGCCTCCTGTCGCGGAGGTCGCCCTTTTTCGCATTTTATGAGGGCGGCTAGCTCAGCTGGTCAGAGCACCTGGTTTACACCCAGGGGGTCGGG
>CAZPOS010000453.1:0-2196 GCA_964588065.1 uncultured Reyranella sp. | reverse complement strand
ATGCCATTTCAGGCCGGGACGCAGCACGAAGGTGTAGGTGAGCTTGTCGGGACTGATCGTGTAGCGCTCGACCATCTGCGGCTTGGGCTCGAACTTGTCGTCGACCGCGAACAGCGTGTCGTAGATCAGGTAGCCCAGGTCGCGCGTCGTGAACGACGTGGTGAAATGCGGGTCGAGGACGCGGCTCAACGTCTCGGGCGCCACGGTGAGGGTCTTGGCCGGTGTCTGCGCCTGTGCGGGCAGGGCGGCGAGAAAGGTGGAAGCGGCAAGTGCGGCCAGCGACCAGGAGCGAAAATGGGTCATGCAGGGGTTCCTCGATTCGGAAGCCGCCGGTGCACGCGTCATGCCACGCACGCCGTCCCGTTCGGCCCCGCAGCATGAAGCCCCTGCCGCGCTGCTGAAAAGTGCTAGATTCGGGACGGAGTGTGCGGTTTTTTCGTACGGTCGGGCCGGCCCGCCTCAGGCGCGACCGCGCCCCGCCTTTGTCGAGCCGACTTCGCGCAGGCTGCCGGTCCAGGCGCGGCGCGCCGGCAGCCCCTGCAACTCCTCCCGCAGGAATTCCGCCAGCATGGAAGCGACCGGCGAGGGCTTGGCATGGCGCGGCGCGATCAGCGACAGGTGCGAGCCGCGGACATGGCGGTCTGCCAGCGGAATGTGCACGAGGTCGCGATCGGCGAAGTCCGCCCCGATGTCGGGCAGGCTGAGCAGCGCGATCTGGCGGTGCTCGCGCACCAGCATCTTCATCACCTCGACGGAGTTGGTCGTGACCACGCCGGCGAAATGTACCTTGGCGCGTTCGAGCGCGGTTTCGAGGATGCGGCGCGAGGTGAGCGACGAATCGGGAAAGACGAAACTGTAATTGGCGCATTCGGCGAGCCGGATCGACTTGCGGCCGGCCAGCGGATGATCCCGCGCCACGACGATCCCCGAGCTGGGCTGGATCGACGCCAGCACGCGGATCTCCGGCAGCTTCGGCACGGCGTAGCAGATGGCGAGGTCGAGCTTGCCCGCGACCAGCCGGTCGACGATCTCGGCCGTACCGCCCATCAGCACGTCGAGCGAGACCAGCGACTGGCGCTCCCGCATGTGGCTCATCAGCCGCGACACGACGGTGCGCGAGAAGCTTTCCATGAGCCCCAGCGAGGCATGGCCGCGCACCATGCTGCGCAGCTGGCCGATATGCTGAACGAGCTGGGCATGGTCGTGCTGCCAGCGCTGGATCCCGGCCACCACCATCTGGCCGGCGGGCGTCAGCCGCATGCCGCGCGGCAGGCGCTCGAACAGCGCCGCGCCATACTCCGCTTCCAGGTTCAGGATCTGCCGGTTGACCGCCGACGGCGAGAGGTTGAGCCGCGTCGCCGCGCGCCGGATCGAGCCGGTCTCCGCGACGACCAGCAGCCACGATGCCGACGGCGCGATGATCGGCATGGCGCCGCCTATCCGGCCGCGAGCGGTCGCAGCGCGGCGACGAAGCGGTCGAGTTCCTCGTCGGTGTTGTAGACATGCACCGAGGCGCGCATCACGTCCTTGAGGCCGCGGCCCTTGAGGTCGAGGCGGGACGAGAACTGGGTCGAGACCGAGACGTTGATGCCTTGGTCGCGAAGCAGTTGCTTCAAGGCTACGTGCTCCTTGCCGGCGACCGCGAAGGTGACGATGGCCCCCTTCGTGACGCCGAGATCGGCCAGGCTCACGCCTGGTACGGACTTCAGCCGCTCGCGCAGGCCGTCGGCCAGATGGCGCAGGCGCGCCCAGATGGCGGGCATGCCCAGCTCGTTCGCCTGGTCGGCGGCGACCTTGAGACCGATCACGCCCGCGAAGTAGCGCTCCCAGTTCTCGAAGCGCTTGGCGTCGCCCATCACCGTGTAGTCGTTGTCGCCGGTCCAGCGGGCGGCGTGATTGTCGAGGAAGATCGGCTCGATGTGCGAGGTGCTGCGCGTGCGGGCGTAGAGGAAGCCCGTGCCGCGCGGTCCGCGCATGTACTTGCGCCCCGTGGCCGACAGGAAATCGCAGCCGATCTTCTTCACGTCGATCGGCATCATGCCGACCGACTGGCAGGCATCGAGCAGGTAGAGGATGCCGGCATCGTTCACGATCTTGCCGACCGCCTCGGCCGGCTGGACCAGCCCGCCCTGGGTCGGGATGTGCGAGATCGAGACCAGCTTGGTGCGCTTGTCGATGGCGCACATCCCGACCCAG
>CAZPOS010000452.1:235-2209 GCA_964588065.1 uncultured Reyranella sp. | reverse complement strand
GACAGGAGACCGAGATGCTGTTCATGGTGGTCGAGAAGCTGAAGAATCAGGACGGCAAGGCCGTCTATCGCAAGCTCCGGAAAGGCCGCGGCCTGCCGGACGGTCTCGAGTTCGTCGCGAGCTACGTCACCGCCGATCTCGGCCGCTGCTTCCAGCTCATGCGCACCGACGACATCACGACGTTCCAGCGCTGGATCGCCGACTGGCAGGAGGTCGTCGAGTTCGAAGTCGTGCCGGTGGTCGAAGGCAAGACGACCCGCGAGGCGCTGGAGCCGCTGCTGTAGGCTGAAGTCCAGATGAAGGAGAGCAGACGATGATCACAGGTGGCTGCCATTGCGGCGCGATCCGCTATCAGGCCGAGGGCGACGCCCTCAACCACGCGCTCTGCCATTGCACGGATTGCCGGCGGCACGCCGGGGCGCCGATGGTGGGCTGGACGATGTACCCGCAGGACGCGGTCAAGGTGACCAGGGGCACGCCCCGGGTCTACGCCTCGTCGGAACACGGAAGGCGGCATTTCTGCCCCGACTGCGGCACCGGTCTCTTCTACGACAATGCCACGACGTTGCCGGGGCTCATCGACATCCAGAGCGCGACCTACGACGATCCGGACGCGGTGCCGGCGCAGGTCCACATCCAGGTCGCCGAGCGGATCGGATGGATGAAGAACGCCCACGAACTGCCGACGTTCGACCGCTATCCGCCGCAGCAGTGACGCGGGAGGACCGGGGTCGTTACTCTAGTGGTTTGACTTCACTAAGCGCCGTCATGGCCACGGTGTTGGTGGGCTCCCGGATCCCGGCCGACGGGACAGCCGCTCGAGTTCCAGTGCAAGGGCGTGTTGATATCGCACCACCAGCATTTCCAGGGGAGCTAGATCACGGTTTGGACATGGCGCGTCGAAACTGCACCAGCCAACCGCGGGCACCTTACTGCCCGGATGGCGAAGACATCCGACGCTGCGGACATATCCAGATGGACTCAGACGCCACGCCGTGTCGCGCATCCAGTGTAGCAAAGAGCGCCTGCCTTCAGGATCGCCGTGCTCTTTGACGGTCGACACACTGTGATCGGCCGCTTCGGGAAGCCTCGTTGCATCCGCTAACGAGAAGCGCTCGGTGCGGAAGACTCGAGGTCCAGGATTGCGTTTGAAAAATTCGTGTTGCTCCTCATTGGCTTCGTTGCTGCAGGCGACAACGAGCCGGTTCACGGTTTCGCTGAGACGCACAAGATCCGATCGGCTGCTGTTTGCAAAATGAATGAGGAGGTGGGATGGGGATTCGTCATCGAATGATGTGCCGATGAAGTCGCGTCCCAATGTTTGCTGGCTGGCCCGCTTGCGAAAGACCGCCATTGTGTGCATGCCCCAGCCATAGTTGACGGACTTGTCCAGCGGGTCATCAACCGAGAAATCGAAGTCCTGTCGGATGAATTTGGTTTGCATGCGTCTGCCGGTCTCTTACTTCCACGGATCGGCCACCTTCGGCCAGAACGGCGTCCTGCGCTTGGTGTAGGGCCAGCGGGTGACGTCGGGGTCGGCGGCGCCGGGGGTGGCGACGTAGAGGATCTCCTTCGCGACGCCGACGAAGCCGTTATAGAAATGCTGCGCCGACTTCACGACCACGACGCGGTAGTCGGCCGGCTCGGCACCGACCGCGCGGAAGGCGTCGGCGTGGAAGGTCTGGTTGCGACGGGTGCAGATCGCGATGTCGACATGCTCCGACGACAAGAGCGCCATGTCGCCCAGCGGCGACATCACCGGCCCGTAGGGCTGGAAGACGTTGCGCGCGATCTTCTTCACCGTGACGTCGAGGTCGAGCGGATCGCCGCTCACCGTGCCCGACTTGCCGCCCAGCCGCATGCGGATGCGCGCGCCCTCGCCCGCCTCCTCGGCGATCTGGAAGGCCATCGGGTCCCACATCACGCCGAACAGCGCCGGGCCGATCTCGCGCTCGACCAGCGCCTTCAACACGA
>CAZPOS010000452.1:0-217 GCA_964588065.1 uncultured Reyranella sp. | reverse complement strand
GCCGGGATTGTCGGCGCGGTCGGCCAGAACCAGCGGGCCCTGGTTGTGTGAGGCGGCGCGGTCCATCGCCTCGTCGATGGTGAGGTACTTGGTGGCATAGCGCTCGCGATTCTCCCACAACTCCTTGCCGAGCTGCTCGGCCAGCGCCTCGGCCTTCTTCAGGTCGCCGTCGGCAACGACCAGGGTGCGCGTGCCCACGTCCTCCACGTCGGCGAAG
>CAZPOS010000451.1:0-2282 GCA_964588065.1 uncultured Reyranella sp. | reverse complement strand
CGTGATCACCGATTTCACCCACGTGACGCTGATCGGCCATACGCCCAACGTCCTGATCGTGCCGGGCGATTCGCCCTACAAGACGCTGGCCGACTACATCGCCGCCGCCAAGGCCAAGCCCGGGGAAATCGCCTTCGGCAGCTCGGGAATCGGCTCCAACACCCACCTGATGGGCGAGCTGCTGGGCAGCCTGGCCGGCATCAAGCTGAAGCACGTCCCCTATCGCGGTTCGGCGCCGTCGCTGCAGGACATGCTGGCCGGCACGATCCCCTCGATGTTCGACCCGATCACGACCAACGTGCCGCACATCAATACCGGCAAAGTCCGCCTGCTGGCGGTCAGCTCGGCAAAGCGCCTCGACATGTATCCGGACGCGCCCACCTTCGCCGAGCAGGGCTTCCCCAAGCTCACCACCTCGACCTGGGTCGGCATCTCCGGTCCCAAGGGCATGTCGCCCGACATCGTCGCGAGGCTCTATGACGAGTTGCAGAAGGCCTACAAGGCGCCGGAGGTGGTGGAACGCTTCAAGGAAGTGGTGCTGCTGCCCGGCGACAAGCCGATGACCCCGGCCGAATACACCGCCTTCGTCGGCGAGTTCGCCACCCTGTGGGCCGGCGTCAGCAAGTCGGCCGGTATCGAGCTGGAACTCGGCTGAGCGAATTGCGGGTGACGCCGTCACCCGCAGCGCGAATAGCCGCAGTTCAGGCAAACGTCGCAGCCCTCCTGGTGCGTGAGGGCTGCGCTGCCGCACTGTGGACACTGTCCCATCGAGGAGGCCGACGCGCTGCCGGCCCCGGACCCGGGGGAACCGTGGGCGCCGTCCCCGCCGCCTGACGCGAAACGCATGCGCTCCTCGATCGCATCGATCAGCCGGGGCGACTCGGTGGGCGCCAGGAAGCCGATCTCGACCAGGTGCCGCTCGATCACGCCGCCGATCGCGGCCAGCAGCGACGGCACGTAGCGGCCGCCCATCCACTGCCCGCCGCGCGGGTCGAACACCGCCTTTAGCTCCTCCACGACGAACGAAACGTCGCCGCCGCGGCGGAACACCGCCGAGATCATGCGCGTCAGCGCCACCGTCCAGGCATAGTGCTCCATGTTCTTGGAGTTGATGAAGATCTCGAAGGGCCGGCGCCGCCCCTCCTGCACCACGTCGTTGACGGTGATGTAGATGGCGTGGTCGCTGCCCGGCCATTTGATCTTGTAGGTGCGGCCCGGCAATTCCTCCGGCCGGTCGAGCGGCGGAGCGAGATAGACGATGTCGCTGTCGCGCGACGGTGCCACTGCGGCGACCGGCTTCCCGGTCTCCGCCGGCTTCACCTCCAGCACCGCGCCGGTCACGTCGTTGGGACGATAGGTCGTGCAGCCCTTGCAGTTCTGCGCGTAGGCCTCCTCGTAGACGCCCTTGAAGGCCTCGAAGGAAATGTCGCGTGGCAGGTTGATGGTCTTGGAGATCGAACTGTCGACATGCTCCTGCGCCGCCGCCTGCATCGCCAGGTGATCGCCCGGCGTGAGCGTCTGGGCATCGACGAAGACGTCCGGCGGCGGCTCGCTGCCCTTGAGCTCACGCCAGACACGATAGGCATAGTCGTCGACGCTCTCCTCGCGCTTGGACCCGTCCGGCTGCAGGACATGGCGGACGTAGCTGAAGGCGAAGACCGGCTCGATGCCGGAAGAGACATTGTCGGCCAGCAACGAGATCGTGCCGGTGGGCGCGATCGAGTTCAGCAGGGCGTTGCGGATGCCGTAGCGGCCGATCGCGGTGCGGGCCTCCTCGGGCAGCGCCTTGATCGTCTCGCCAGCGAGGTACTTGCCCCGGTCGTAGAGCGGGAAGCTGCCCTTCTCCGCCGCGATGTCGGCCGATGCGACGTAGGAGAGCCGCTGCACCGCGCCCAGCCATTCGCGCGTCAGCCGCACCGCCTCGGGCGAGCCGTAGCGCACGCCGCAGAAGATCAGCGCGTCGGCCAGACCGGTCACGCCGAGGCCGATGCGCCGCTTGGCCTTGGCCTCCTTCTCCTGCTGCGGCAGCGGGAAGCGCGAGACGTCGATCACATTGTCGAGCATGCGCACGGCCAGCGGCACCAGCCGCTCCAGCGCCTCGGCGTCCAGGGCAGCTTCCGGCGTGAACGGCGCCTTCACCAGCGCCGCCAGATTGATCGATCCCAGCAGACACGCGCCATACGGCGGCAGGGGTTGCTCGCCGCAAGGGTTCGTCGCTTGGATGGTCTCGCAATACCGCAGGTTGTTGCGGCGGTTCACGCGGTCGATGAAGATGACGCCGG
>CAZPOS010000450.1:542-2327 GCA_964588065.1 uncultured Reyranella sp. | reverse complement strand
CGTCATCGTGGCCCGCACCGAGGCGCTGATCGCCGGCCTCGGCCAGGACGAGGCATTGAAGCGCGCGCGTGCCTACGAGGCCGCGGGCGCCGACCTGATCCTGGTCCATTCCAAGCAGAAGACGCCGGACGAGATCGAGGCCTTCATCAAGGCCTGGGACGGCAAGGTGCCGATCGCGCTGGTACCCACCGCCTACCCGCAGATGACGGTGGCGCGGGTCAAGGAACTGAAGAAGGTCGGCCTGCTGATCTGGGGCAACCACGCGATTCGCGCGGCCGTCGGGGCGATGCGCGCGACCTTCGCGCAGATCCGCAAGGATGGCGGAATTCACGGCGTCGAGGCGAGTATTCCCTCGGTCGACGCGGTATTCGATTTGCAGGGAATGGGAACGGTAAGGGAAAACGAGAAGCGATTCCTGCGCTAGACGTGATCGCGTTATTGGCCGAAAAGTGACCGAGGGGCCGGAGAAATAGATGCAGAAAATGTTGGAAGAACTCGAGCGCAGGCGGGCAGCGGCGCGTCTGGGCGGCGGCGAGCGCCGCATCGAGGCGCAGCACGCCAAGGGCAAGTTGACGGCGCGCGAGAGGATCGACGCGCTCCTCGATCCGGGATCGTTCGAGGAATACGACATGTTCGTCGAGCACCGCTCGATCGATTTCGGCATGGAGAACCAGAAGATCCCGGGCGACGGCGTGGTCACCGGCCACGGCACCATCAACGGTCGCCTGGTCTACGTGTTCAGCCAGGATTTCACGGTCTTCGGCGGCGCACTGTCGGGCATGCACGCCACCAAGATCTGCAAGATCATGGACATGGCCATGAAGGTCGGCGCCCCGGTGCTCGGCCTGAACGATTCGGGCGGCGCGCGCATCCAGGAGGGTGTCGATTCGCTCGCGGGCTATGCCGACGTGTTCCAGCGCAACGTGCTGGCCTCCGGCGTGATCCCGCAGATTTCGATGGTCATGGGCCCCTGCGCCGGCGGCGCGGTCTATTCGCCGGCCATGACCGACTTCATCTTCATGGTGAAGGACAGTTCCTACATGTTCGTCACCGGCCCCGACGTGGTGAAGACCGTCACGCACGAGACGGTCACCCAGGAGGAGCTGGGCGGCGCGCTGACCCACACCCAGAAGTCGGGCGTGGCCGATCTCGCCTTCGAGAACGACATCGAGGCGCTGCTGCAGCTGCGCCGCTTCGTCGACTTCCTGCCCTCCAACAACCGCGAGAAGGCGCCGGTCCGCACGACGCTCGACCCGGTCGATCGCGACGACTTCTCGCTCGACACGCTGGTGCCGGAAAACCCGAACAAGCCCTACGACATCAAGGAGCTGATCCTGAAGGTCGTGGACGAGGGCGATTTCTTCGAGCTGTCGCCGGAATGGGCCGCCAACATGGTGGTGGGCTTCGGCCGCATGGCCGGCCGCTCGGTGGGCTTCGTGGCCAACCAGCCGATGGTGCTGGCGGGCTGCCTCGACATCGACAGCTCGCGCAAGGCGGCGCGCTTCGTGCGCTTCTGCGATGCCTTTGAAATTCCGATCCTGACCTTCGTCGACGTGCCGGGCTTCCTGCCGGGCACCAGCCAGGAATACGGCGGCGTCATCAAGCACGGCGCGAAACTGCTGTTCGCCTATGGCGAGGCGACCGTGCCGAAGATCACCGTCATCACCCGCAAGGCCTATGGCGGCGCCTATGACGTTATGGCGTCGAAGCACCTGCGCGGCGATTTCAACTATGCCTGGCCCACCGCCGAAATCGCGGTGATGGGCGCCAAAGGCGCGGTGGAGA
>CAZPOS010000450.1:281-532 GCA_964588065.1 uncultured Reyranella sp. | reverse complement strand
GACCGCTTTGCCAACCCCTTCGTTGCGGCCGAAAAGGGCTTCATCGACGAGGTGATCCAGCCGCGTTCCACCCGCAAGCGGGTCGCGCGGGCCTTCGCCTCGCTGCGGACCAAGAAGCTGTCGAACCCCTGGAAGAAGCACGACAACATTCCGCTGTAAGGGAGGCGCGATGCGCGGTCGGGGAGCATTTGCGGCGCTGGTCGTGCTTGCCCTGCCGGGCATCGCACACGCTGTCGAGGCGATCGTCCTCC
>CAZPOS010000450.1:0-271 GCA_964588065.1 uncultured Reyranella sp. | reverse complement strand
GCGGTCATCTGGGTCGAGACGGTGAATGACGCCCCAGGGGCGGCGGGGCTGACCGCCCGGTTCCGGTTTCTGGCGCCGCAGATCGGCGCAAGTGGCAACATCAGTGCAGAGGAGGCGCTGGAGGACATGGCATATCTGTGCGAAACCTATGCGCTTCCGCGCCTGTCCGAGATCGGCCCCTTGCCCGCCGAGGTCATCATTTCGCTGGCCGATCGGCCGCTGGATTTCGGCGCGACCGACCCCGATTCCGTGCAATATTTCGAGGCTTTCC
>CAZPOS010000449.1:0-2352 GCA_964588065.1 uncultured Reyranella sp. | reverse complement strand
GAAGCCTCCAAGAAGGAGGAAGGGCGGTGAGCGTCACAAGAGAAGCAGTAGAAGAGGCGAAGGCTCTCGTTGCTCCGCACATCGTCGGCGCGAAGCACGTCCGTATTCGGGTCGTGACCCTGCGACGCCTCCTCACCGCCCTACAGGCCAGGGAGGAGGAGAACGAGAAGCTGCGCTCGCAACGCGACGCCCTCCGGCAGCAATCCGAGGTTTGGGCGTTGGAGGCGCGAGCGCACAAGTCGTCGCTGCACGAGGCCTATCAGGCGATCACCGGCGCCACCGGCGAGCCCGGCAACTGGAACGGCGCGAAGCCGATCATCGAGCACGTCACCACCCTCCAATCGGCCCTAGCCGAGGCGCTGGGGGCGTTGGAGCTGGTCGCGTCGCTCGACGGTGAAGACCACGCGCGGCGCTGCGAAGGCCGCGAGTACGCCTGCTCGTGCGGATTCGACGCCGAGCGCGACGCATTGATCAGCCAAGCCCAGGCGACGTTCAAGCGCCTCTCCCCCGGAGAAGCCGCATGACCAGGCACATCTGCTGGATCGACGGCGTGGCGAGCGTGATAGCCGCCATGTTCTATCTCAAGGAGGAGCCGGAAGCACTTCTCGTGACGTGCCGCACCGGCTCGGAAGACGAGGATAACCTTCGCTTCCACGCCGACGTTCAGCGCCGGCTGAACCGCGAGATTATCGTTCTCCAGAACGAGGACTACGCGGACACCTTGGCCGTCTGGACGAAGAAGCGTTACATCAGCGGCATTGCGGGTGCGCCATGCACCGGCGATCTAAAGATTTGGCCGCGCCTCCAGTTCCAACAGGACGGCGACGTCCATGTCTTCGGCTACACGGCAGACGGAAACGACCGGAAGCGGTTTGGGAACTTCAAGGATAACTACCCGGACCTGACGGCAATCTCCCCGCTGATCGAGCGCGACATCAGCAAGGCCAACTGTCGCGCCATGATGCAGGACATGGGTATCAAGGAGCCCCGCTCCTACGACCTGGGCTTCCCGAACGCGAATTGCCTCAAGTACGGCTGCGGGAAAGCCACATCGCCCGGTTACTGGGCGCTGCATCGCATCCACTTCCCGGAAGGCCACGCCCAGATGGCGCGGCTGTCACGCGAGATCGGTTGCCGCCTCGTCGAACTGAATGGCGAGCGCATCTTTTTGGACGAGTTGCCGGCAGACTTTCCGCCGCGTGATCCCGTCGCTCCCGCTTGCGATTTCCTCTGCCACATCAACGGACAGGACTTGGCCGCATGAGCAGCTATCGCGGAGACCTATCGCCCAGCGACCGGGCGGACCTGGACAGCTTCAGAGACGCCCCATGCAGGTACTGCCACGGGTCCGGCTGGCTTCCTGCGACCTACAGCAGCGGCCCGAGCCCGTGCGGATGCGATGAGCCGGAAGAGGATGAGACCGATGACTGATGCTTTCGCTGAAGCAGTCGAGCCATTCCTGAGGCTGGCTCGCGAGGTCATCAATCCCGCGGATTATGAACGTCCGTGGCACGCCGACAGCGCGGACGGAATGGTCGTGTTCTCGTTCGCCGGACAGAGCGTGACGCTGGGCGACTTGCGCCGCGCTGCCGCCCTCGCCGCTCCCCGCCCTATGCCGGGTAGAGAAGAGGTGGCGAGGGTCATTGAGCCCTGGGCGATGGAGTTCAACGGCTACAACGCTCTCGCCGCGTACAAGAAGCAGGAGGCGCTGAAACTTGCCGACTCCATCCTCTCCCTCTTCTCCGCGTCCTTGGGTGGAAGAGAAGATAGCCCCTCCCGGAGCCAGCCTAGCGCGGACGCCCAAGAGCGCTCGCCCGGCTCGCTGCACTCCGATGAAAATGATGTTCGCGCCGTCCTTGGCCTAGCCCCGGTAGACCCCGACATCCTGCGTCGATTTGGGCCGCCAACTTATACCGAGAAGGAGGTCAGGGCGTACGCAGACGCTCTGAGAAACAGGCCATGAGCGAACGCACAGAGCACCTGCTTCGCGAGCTGGCGGCGTCGATCCGCGAGGACATTGGTGCCCTGCCGACCGGCGTCCTGACCCTTGGTGAAGAGATCAGAGCCGCCCGCGAACGAACCCGCATGAGCCTTCAGGAGGTGGCCGACGCCTCCGGCTGCACCAAGTCGCACGTCTGGGAGGTCGAGAAGGGCCGCGCCCGCAACCCCTCCATTGGCATGGTGGCGGCCCTAGCGAAGGCGCTCGGCGTGCCCTTCCTGAGACTGGCAGAGGCCGCGCTGAACACGGCTAAGGAGGGGAAGTGATGGACTGGCAACCAATGTCGAGTGCACCCCGAGACGGAACGCGGGTGGTCGTCTGGTTCAAATCTGGCGGCCCGGTCGTGGCCTTCA
>CAZPOS010000448.1:0-2353 GCA_964588065.1 uncultured Reyranella sp. | reverse complement strand
GTTCGACGGCGTGTGGGAACCGGGCGACCGCAAGCAGGTCTGGATGAGCCACGGCGACCGCGTGACGAAGCTGCCCGAGGGCTTCTCGGTCGTCGCCACCAGCGAGAACGCGCCCTTCGCCGCCATCGCCGACGAGAGCCGCGGCTATTACGGCGTGCAGTTCCACCCCGAGGTGATGCACACGCCCGACGGCGCCAAGCTCTTACGCAACTTCGCGCTGAACATCGCCGGCGCCAAAGGCGACTGGACGATGGCCGCGTTCCGCGAGCGCGCCATCGAGCAGGTCCGCGGCCAGGTCGGCAAAGGCAAGGTGATCTGCGGCCTCTCCGGCGGCGTCGACTCCTCGGTCGTGGCCGTGCTGCTGCACGAGGCGATCGGCGACCAGCTGCAATGCGTGTTCGTCGACCACGGCCTGCTGCGCAAGGACGAGGGCGAGCAGGTCGTCCGCCTGTTCCGCGACCACTACAACATCCCGCTGATCCACGCCGATGCCTCCGAGACGTTCCTGAAGGCGCTGGCCGGCGTCACCGACCCGGAGAAGAAGCGCAAGACCATCGGCGCGCTGTTCATCGACGTGTTCGAGGCCGAGGCCAAGAAGATCGGCGGCGCCGAGTTCCTGGCCCAGGGAACGCTCTATCCCGACGTGATCGAATCGGTCTCCTTCACCGGCGGGCCTTCGGTCACGATCAAGAGCCACCACAATGTCGGCGGACTTCCGGCGCGCATGAACATGAAGCTGGTCGAGCCGCTGCGCGAGCTGTTCAAGGACGAGGTGAGGGCGCTCGGCCGCGAGCTGGGCCTGCCGGCCGACCTGGTGAACCGCCATCCGTTCCCCGGTCCCGGCCTCGCCATCCGCATCCCCGGCGACATCACCAGGGAGAAGCTCGACCTGCTGCGCCAGGTCGATGCCGTCTATCTCGACGAGATCCGCAAGGCCGGCCTCTACGACGAGATCTGGCAGGCCTTCGCCGTGCTGCTGCCGGTCCGCACCGTCGGCGTGATGGGCGATGGCCGCACCTACGACCAGGCCTGCGCGCTCAGAGCCGTCACCTCGACCGACGGCATGACCGCCGACTACTACCCGTTCGACCACGCCTTCCTCGGCCGCGTCGCCAACCGCATCATCAACGAATGCCGCGGCATCAACCGGGTGACCTACGACATCACCAGCAAGCCGCCGGGCACGATCGAGTGGGAGTGACGGGTCCTAACGGCGGCAATAGCGTGGTTTCGGCGGCGGGCCCGGCGTCGGGTGTGGGGTCGAGGCGGCTCGCGGCTCGCGACGCCTTCTATCGTGCCATGAATACTTTGCGGAGATCGCAGCATGATCACGATGATCAACGTCTTCACTGTCGAGCCGGCTAACCAGAAGCGACTGCTCGATTTGCTTACCCGCGCCACGAACGGACACGTTTGCCGGGCGCCCGGCTTTCTCTCTTCGACGCTTCACCGCAGTCTCGATGGCTCGAAGGTGACGATGTACGCCCAATGGCGCAGCATGGAGGACTATGAGGTCATGCGTCGGGATCCTGGTCCTCTCGCGCTTTTCAGGGAGGCGCTCACGTTCGCCACGTTTGATCCGGGCGTCTATGAAACTGTGCAGAGCTTCTTCCCCGCCGAGAGCGGCGAGAGGAAAAATTGGCCAATCGATGGCGATAGTCGCTGAAGCCGACCAAATTCCAGATCGGCTCATGCGCAGGAGAAATTCGCGTTGAAAAAATCAATGCGTTACCATGGCCTAAAACAATCGAGTGGGAGTGACGCGCCGCGGCCGTCATCCCGAGCCTTCTCCGACCTCACCCTGAGGAGCGAACGCAGTGAGCGTCTCGAAGGGTGGGCACACGCACGGCGTCTGTAGCCGACCCTTCGAGACGCGCTCCTGCGGAGCGCCCCTCAGGGTGAGGCGGTGGTCTTGGCCCAAGGATCGATCACCGCGAGCCCCGCCGCTTCGAACGCGCGGGCATCGCGGGACGCCACGGCGAAATCGTGCGCGGCGGCGATCGCGGCGATATAGCCGTCCGGCGTCGGGAAGCCCCGTCCGGCAGTCCGCGCCTGCACCGCGAGATCGCCATAGCGCCGCGCCGCCTTCGTATCGAACGGCAGGATCCTCTCGCCGAACAGCGCGATTACGCCCTCCAGCGCGGCCGCCAGCCCGTCCTTGCGGCGACCCTCGGGCAGGGCGCCGATGCCGAACGTGAGCTCGGCGATCGTCACGCTGGCGAGATACAGCGTCTCTGGCGCCTGTTCGTCGAGCCAGTCACGAACCGCTGGATCCGGCTCGGGCTTCATCGCTTCCGAGAGGACGTTCGTGTCGAGCAGGATCATCGCAACCGCAGCGGCTCGGCCGGCGTGC
>CAZPOS010000447.1:0-2361 GCA_964588065.1 uncultured Reyranella sp. | reverse complement strand
CGCTGACCGACCGCCGCTGGGACATGACCTATCTCGGCATGCAGGTGCTGATCGAGGGGCTGGCGCTCGCCGCCTTCCAGTCGATTCGCGACAAGGCCGGCAACACGCTGGCCGGCGCGGTCAACGCCTATGTCATGCAGGACGAGGCGCGCCACGTCTCGTTCGGGCGGCTGGCCCTGCGCGAATACTATCCGCACCTGTCGGATGCCGAGCGCGACGAGCGCGAGGAGTTCGTGGTCGAGGCGCTCTACTTCATGCGCGACCGCTTCAACCAGTCCGAGGTCTGGGAGCGGCTCGGCCTGCCGGCCAAGGTGCTGGACGACATCCACTACAATTCCAAGCAGATGCAGTCCTTCCGCGGCCGCCTGTTCAGTCGCGTCGTGCCGACCGTGAAGGATATCGGCCTGTGGGGTCCGCGGGTCCAGAAGGCCTTCGCCGACATGGGTGTGATGGACTACGCCAAGATCGACGTGGCCGAGGTCCTGGCCAACGACGGCAAGGTGGCCGAAGAGTTCGACCGCAAGATGTTCGTCGAGAAGGCGATCGCGACGGCGTAGCCGCTCAAAGCAACGGCAGCATCAGGATCAGCAGGGCGGCGGGGACAAGCAGCGGCCAGGCGAGGACCGGCAGCAGAAGCCCGCCGATCACCGCGCCCACCAGATAGCCCGTCCAGGTGAGCGCCAGCAGCCCGGTGTTCAGCGCCGAAGGCGGCGGTGTCGCCGCGCCGCGCCACAGCCGGTCGACGGCCGCGTCGGCGGTGCGGGCCAGCGTACTGGTCACGACGACGGTGCTCACCGAATGGCCGGCGAAGCTGGTGATCGTCGAGGCCTGCAGGCCCATGGCGAAGGCCACGATCATCACGGCGTTCTCCTCGCTCACGGGCAGGAACCCCACGGTCGCCAGGAGCGCCGCTTCGAGCAGGATGCCGGGAGCAGGGCCCTTGAACAGGCGCAACATCGCCCGCGCCAGCATGGCGCCGGGGAAGAAGGCGACCAGGGGCGTGAGATGGTTCCAGGCGCCGAGATGGTTGTTCTTGGCGATGTCGATGCCGGCCAGCACGGTGTTGCCGGTCATGTTGGCCGCGAACACGCCGCCCATGGTGACATAGCCCACGGCGTCGGCGATGCCGGCGACCAGCGTCAGGATGGTCGCCTGGGCGAGGGGACGGGCGCTGATCGCTACACCACGTCGTAGGTGATCTCGACCTCGGCCCCGAAGCAGTGGCCCTGGCAGGTCAGGATCCAGTTATTGGCGAGATCCTCGGGCGTGTAGATGTCGTTCTTGGCCAGCATGACCTTGCCCTTGATGGTCTTGGCCGCGCACGAGGCGCAGAAGCCTTCCTCGCAGGATGAGAGCGGGTTGAGCCCGGCGGCGCGCGCCGCCTCCAGGATCGTCTGGCCCTTGGCATAGGCCACCTTGTGCGCCTTGCCCTCGAAATGGATCGTGATCTCGCCCGGGACCACGTCGCCTTCCTCGCTGGGCTGGATCGGGATCGCATCGTTGCCGGAGGCCTCGAACCGCTCGATGCGCACCCTGTCGTGCGGCATGCCGTGTTCGAACAGCGTCTCCTCGACCAGCTTCATGAACGGACCGGGGCCGCAGAGATAGGCATCGCCGGCTTCGAAGCCCTTCATCGCGGCCACGATCTCCTCGGGCTTGATGATGCCCTGCGTCGCATCGAGGTGATGGATCACCTCCAGCCGCCCGGGATGAGCGGCCATCAGGGCCTCGAACTCGGCGTCGAAGATCACCGATTGCTTGTCGCGGTTGGCATAGAAGAGGCGGATCTGGCGCCTGCCCTGCCTCAGGGCGCTCTTGATCAGGGACATCATCGGCGTGATGCCGCTGCCGCCGCCGAACAGCAGCAACGGCGCGTCGCCGTCGCCCAGGACGAAGCGGCCGGCCGGCGGCAGGACTTCCAGCGTGCCGCCTTCGGTCACCGAATCGTGGAACCAGTTGGAGCCCCTGCCGCCGGCGACCCGCTTGATCGTCACCTTGGGCAGCCCGTCGGTCTCGGGCGCGCTCGAGAGGGAGTAGCAGCGGTTGAAGGCGCCGTCGGCGTGGGGGACCCGGAAGGTCAGGAACTGGCCCGCCCGGTAGCGGTACTTCTCGGCCAGATCGGCCGGAATCTCGAGGACGAAGGAGCGCGCGTCCGGCGTCTCCTGGATGATCTTGGCGATGCGCAGCTGATTGTAGGACATCAAAAAAACTCGCCTTCAGAGGCCCGATTTCCGGGCGGACTCTCCTAGCAGACTGTGCTAGCGTCCGCCGAGAAAAATGAGCGGAGCGTCATTATCAAGACGTTCCATGAGGGATGGGACAAGGTTCAGGGCCAGGAGGCAAGAGCCGATGACAACGCAA
>CAZPOS010000446.1:0-2376 GCA_964588065.1 uncultured Reyranella sp. | reverse complement strand
GACGTGGGTCCGCCCGACCGTCTTCTCCAATCCTCTCGGCACTCTCAGCCGAACGTAGAAGACCTTCCCCCTGACGATCAGCCCGGACTGCTGGCGCCGGGACCGTGCTGACGACCGGGAAGACGGTTCAGAAGGCCGTGGAGACGGTTCAGCCGACGGTTTGTGAACCACACTCGTGCAGCAGCCGTCCGCGCGAAAAGCACTTTCGCAGCAACGTCTTAGCTCGCTGTCAGAGAGGCGGTTGTGAACCACGTTGGTGCAGCAATCGGCTGCTTCTGGTTCACGCTGTTCGGATTTCCTGAGACAAACCAATCTCTTCGACGAGATTGGTGGAGCCGAGGGGATCGGATCGCAGGCTGATGTAGCACGGTCCTCCTGCGGTTGATTACGACCGTCTTCGACCGTGCGGCTGCTGCCCTCCGAGGGCCTGTCGTCGTCCACGTCGTCGCCTCCAAGACTCAGTTCATGCGCCGCCGGTAGGCTGGGTGGCGTGGTGTTTCGGGGTCAACGATGTCGTCGGGTCGGAAGCTCAAGCATGTGATCTCCGGCGACGTAGTGGCGGCCGAGGAGGCGCGGATCGCGGCGACGTTGAGGGCGGGCGGCTACGACCCGAGCGGGCTTGATCTGGCGCCGGTGGCGAGGGCTGCGGTGGCGCGGGATGTGATCGTCGAGGTCCGTGCCGCCGGAGCGCACATCTTGTCGGCGCCATGGGGCGAGCACGGGTTCGGCGGCGTGGAGATCGAGTTCGAGTTCGACGGCGAGGGATCGTGGGCGGTCGGTCGGATGGCCTTGTGGGGCGAGGACGGTGCGGAGACGGCCTTCTGACCGTGGTCAGGCCGTGCGGCGCAGATGTGCGGACCGCAGGATACGCTGGCCGAGATCGTCGTCGAACGATTGGCGAGAGGCGTTGTCAGCGAAGCCGACGGCGAACTGGTCGAGCCACCCGTAGGCGATGTCGGGGTGATCGGCCGCCATCCAGTCGTCGAAGTTCGGGCGGTTACCGGTGAACTCGAACAGGTCGGGGCTGCCGGTCGGCTTCAGCCCTTGAGCACCGTCCATGACGATCAGCAGAGCGTCGGCCTCGCTGATGACGAGCCATCGGTCGCGAGGCGACATCTCCACGCGGTTCATGATGGTGGTGTCGCCGATGTCGAGCGGGCATTCGCCGGGCGCCGAGGCGATCAGGTAGTCGAAGTCGCGCCATTGGATGTCGGTCATCAAGGTCCCTCGCCATGCCCGATCTGGCGGGCTTGGTCGGGGTATTTAGGCGGCCGCACAGGGGGCCTGATCGGTCGAATGATTTAGGTCCAGAGGCCCCGCTGTGATAAATATGAATGACATATCGCGCGGGAGTATTTGGGGCCTTCTCCGTCCCCACAGGCCAGCCGGGACCACGGACCGGACCGCCAGCAGCGCGGCGAACGAGACGGATTTCACCAGCCATAACAGGGGCGAGGTGGAGACGGCTGCTCGGCGAGCAAGAGGTCTCGCAAGAAGGCACTTTTAGAAAGAGGAGAGGTGCGTCTGGACGACTTGACCCCTCTCCCGTGCGCCTAGTCCACCCAATCGCAAAAGCGCACGAGCTTCGAAGGGGGCAACCCACTTCGATAACCGTTCGGCCACGAATGACTACCGGGAGCGCAAGGCGAGTCCGATGCAAAAGGCTGTTGCCACATCGAGCCTCATCACCCCGAAGCTCCTCAATGTTCGGTGAGTCAGGCCAGAGAGGGCAGCTACACGCAGGTCTCGGGGAACCACCTGCTTCCGGGTTAAAGCCGGATCGTTGCCGGTTGGGACGTTAGAGACTCAGGATGATGCATCTCACCCTTCGGCCGCGCGCTTTTTGGCGCCGTCAGCCGAGGGGGGAGAAAGGACAAATCGATCTAGGATGATGCGAACGAGGTTGTTCGGCTGAAAGAGATCGGAACGACCCACCTGATCGTCCTTCATGAACTCGCCGATGGCCGTAGGAGCGAGCGAAGTGAGCGACAGGCAATCGGCTGCTGGGGCGCGTAGCGCACCGGCCACCAGATCACTTGCACATCGAGTTCGACGTGCCCTGAGCCATCGCTCTCCACGACATCCTGATCGTCCGCTTCGATCCCTCGTCAGGGCGCCGAGCACCTTCCTGCACACCTGCCCTGCACAAGTGCGCGCACATCCCCCGCAAGCGCGCGCAAAGTCGAACTGGCTAAGAAATCCGTATTTCTTCGCGTGTAATCTTCCACTTCATTGTGTGTGGGCCGGTCGTTTTCGTTGACGGATCAGCAATCGACAATACGATCTCGCTTCATCTGGAAAATGTTGCGAGAAAACGCCCTTTGGCCGGAAAGCAGGCGAAGACGCTCTCACCCGCTCAGATCAGGACCGCTTTGG
>CAZPOS010000445.1:0-2383 GCA_964588065.1 uncultured Reyranella sp. | reverse complement strand
CGGCGAGTAAGCCGACGCCCCCGAGGCCCCGCCCGGTTCGCCGGGCGGGGCTTTTTCTTTGCTCGCCATGCGCGTTAGCGCCGTGATGCCGACGAGAATAGTGGTCTCGTCCGCAGGTCACTCACGTTCGCATGTTGCTGCGGGCCACACGAAGAGTGGATCATCCGTCCGATTCGATATGCGATGGCATGCATGCGGGCGCGTCCGGCCGCGCCGGACCGGGCTCTATGCGGCCGCTTGGGAGGGGTTTGGCGGCCGCACGAAGCCGCCCTTCGGATGAAGCGGGGGAGGGGCGTCTTCGCCTTGCGGTAACGATCCCTCGCGCGATCAGCTCGTCACGTGAGGCACGTGATCCTCGAGCAGTTCGGCGGGTCGCACACTCAGCGCCTGCGCCGCCTGCAAGATGGTCAGCAGGGTTGCGTTCTGCAGGCCGCGTTCGATCGCGCTGACATGAGCCCGGTCAACGCCCATACGCTCAGCCACTGCCTCTTGGCTGAGACGCGCCGCTAACCGATAGCGACGGACGTTGGCTCCGAAGACCCTGCGAATATCCATCCGCAGGATAGGAGGCGGTCGCGTATTCTGGCGCTACGTACTATAATACGCGGCCATTTTGCTGGCATGACCATGTCTCTATGCTTTCATGCACATCAGGCTTCGATTGCAGCCGCCGCCGCCTCGGTGGCTGCACGAAATGGTTGTCGCGATGCGCTGCGTGCATCACCACCGATCCACTGTGCTGTGACCATGCGGTGGCCCGGGGTTCCGTGTCCTTCTTCCCTCGCTTGCGAGCCGCCATGACCACACCTTCCTTCGACGATAGCCCACCCGTAAGCGCGCGGGTTACGCCCTATGACGAGCGGCATTTCGTGACCTACCTCCGCCTGCTTGACGCGGCGGCTGAGGGCGCTGACTGGCGAGAAGCTGTGCGACTCATCTTTGGTATCGATCCCGAGCGCGAACCCGAGCGTGCCCGCCTGGTCCATGACAGTCACTTGGCGCGCGCCCGCTGGATGACGGAGAAAGGATATCGTCATCTGTTGCGCCCACCGCTCAACTGACGGGCTTCGTGTCAAAAGGATCGCTCTCAGATAGACGCTTTGGGGACCGCTACTGGTGACACCGCGCGTTCCACGTTTGGGTTCTTCCACAACCGTTGGTCGCATGGAATGCTTGGGTCGGTTAGGCCATGCAATCTCTTGAAGACGGAGGTCGTGGATGACGAAGAGACCCGACTGGAGGTCACCAGACTATGTCGAGGCACTGAAGGACCTCGATCGTGCCGGATTCGCGTGGGAATTCCTACGGCGCAATCCGGCATACCGAGACGACTACGCCGAAATTGCTGACGACCCCGACAAGCAGGAATTGAGCCCAGGGGCGGTTGGCCGGCGCTGGGGGCTTTCCTTTCGCCTGCAATCCGGCACTCGACGCCTCTGCCGCGCCGGTTCTGTGGCGGCCGGATCTATTACCCCATGCGGTTATCCTCGTTCCTGCACCTGACGGCTTCAGTCAAGCTTATCGCTTCGAGGCTCTTGCCGACCTATCGCCGTTGTTGGGTCCAGAACCTCGCGGCGAGTGCCATGGCGTCGTGAACGACTCCGATGGCCCGCATCGCCTGTGGCTCCAAGGCTTGGGTACTGCGATGCCGATGGCGGCACTCGTTCCCCTGGATGAGACCGTTCTACTTCGTCTTGCCGGCCTGTTGCGCTTCAAGCGTCGCCTCGACGGCCATCCGGCAGGAGCCCTCCCGCGTGCCTGGCGGATAACGGCCCGCCTGCGCGAACGACTCCTCGGCATGATCCGTGCGCTGGACGGGCACCTGGAAGGAGCGAGCTATCGCGAGATCGCGCAGGTGCTTCATGGCTCGGATGCCGTTGCCCGTTATCCCTGGAAGATCTCATCCATCAGGGGCCAGACGATCCGATTGGTCACGGACGCAGTGGCAACGATGAACGGGGGCTATCGAAAGCTGCTACGTGCGAGCCGCTAGCAGCAGCGCGTCCCGCGCTCGCCACGGGCGGCGGGGTGCCGCCGACAAAGCAAGCCACTTCGTCATCCTCCTGCGCCGTCGTCCTCCGCCACGGTGATCGTTATCCCGCCGTCACCGCCGACGGCTCTCACCAGGATCATGGAGGTTCTCCCATGCCCGATCCCGCCGCCGGCCTGCCGCCACGGTTTCTCCGCACCGCTGAAGCGGCGCGATTTCTCAGCCTTTCGGGGCGCACTTTGGAGAAGCATCGGACGTATGGCACGGGCCCAACCTATCGAAAGATCGGGGGACGGGTCGTCTATGCCGTGGAAGACCTCAAGGCATGGGCCGATCGCGGCGCCAAGACCTCGACCTCCGACCCTGGTGCCGGAACGGTGCTGCCGGCAAAGC
>CAZPOS010000444.1:0-2384 GCA_964588065.1 uncultured Reyranella sp. | reverse complement strand
TCGACATCACCGAGATCCCGCCGACCACCGTGTCCGAGGCCATCATCGACAAGATCATCGAGAAGGCCAAGTCCGGTCAGCTGAAGGAAGTCTCCGATGTCCGTGACGAGACCGACAAGAACGGCCTCAAGATCACGATCGACGTGAAGCGCGGGACCGACCCCGACAAACTCATGCGGAAGCTCTACAAGATGACTCCGCTCGAAGAGGCGTTCCCCTGCAACTTCAATGTGCTCATCGCCGGCATGCCGAGGGTCCTCGGCGTCAAAGACCTGCTCCTTGAGTGGATCGCGTTCCGGGAAGAGTGCGTCCGCCGCAGAACGTACTTCGACCTGCAGAAGGCGAAAGACCGCCTGCACCTGTTACAGGGTCTCGAGAAGATCCTCCTTGACATCGACAAAGCCATCAAGATCGTCCGCGAGACCGAAGAGGAAGCGGAGGTCGTGCCGAACCTGATGATCGGCTTCGGCATCGATGAGATCCAGGCCGAGTATGTCGCGGAGATCAAGCTGCGTCATTTGAACCGGGAGTTCATCCTGAAGCGGTTGAAGGACGTCGAAGACCTGCAGAAGCAGATCGAAGACCTCGAAGACACGCTGAAGCGCCGCAGCCGTATCAAGAAGATCATCGTCGAGGAGCTGAAGGACGTCATCAAGAAGTACGGCCAGCCCCGCAAGTCCGAGATCATCTACGCGATGGACCTTGTCGAGGACGAGGAAGAGGAAGAGGTCGTCTCCGACGCGCCCTGCACCATCTTCTACACGAACGCCGGCTACTTCAAGAAGATCAGCCCGCAGTCGCTGCGCATGAGCGGGGAACAGAAGCTGAAGGACGGAGACTCCATGCAGCAGGTCGTCGAGACCACGAACGACCTCGAACTGCTGTTCTTCTCCGACCGCTGCCAGGTCTACAAGTCCCGTATCGACGACTTCGAATACACGAAGGCCTCGGTCCTCGGCGACTACGTCCCGACCGTCCTCGAGTTCGAGGAGGGGGAGAACGCCATCTACATGGCCATCACGAAGAAGTACAAGGGCTACATGATCTTTGTCTACGAGAACGGAAAGGTCGCCAAGGTCGAGATGTCCCAGTATGACACCAAGACCCGCCGTAAAAAGAAGGCCTATTCGGATAAGTCTCCGCTCGCGGGGGCGATCTACGTCGAGGAAGACAAAGACATCATCCTGACCGCTTCCAGCGGCCGTATGCTGCTGCTCAACACCGCAGTCCTTGCCGCCAAGACCACGAAGAACACTCAGGGTGTCTCGGTCATGCGGCTCAAGAAGGGCCAGCGGGTCATGGGCGTCCGCCTCTACGAGGAGGGCGAGTTCAACAAACCGTCCCGCTACCGCACGAAGTCTCTGCCGGCCCTCGGCGCTCTGCCCAGCGCGGAAGACACCGAAGGCGACCAGCTGATGTTATAACAAAAAGTCCCGCTGTTTTGCGGTAATTACGCTTGCATTACAGCGGGCTTTATGCTATTATTCTAAAGCTTTCTATTAATTTCTATTTGGAGGAACCAACATGACAGGTTTTCAGATGGCATTCGCGATCGTACTCATCGTCCTCGGCATTCTCATCACCGTCGTCATTCTGCTTCAGAAGAATCGTGAAGCGGACGCTTCTGCCATTCAGGGTCAGTCCAGCGCCCAGATGAACGACAATAAATTCTTCGACAAGACCAGCGGCCACGCGAAAGACGACACCCTCGCGAACATCACGAAGGTCCTTTCCGTCATCTTCGTCATCATCGCTGTCGGCTACACGCTGTTCATGCAGTTCCACGGCTAAAGTTATCCTTGACTTTGCCGAACCAATCCATTAATATATAACAGTCGCTTGACGGCGACTGATATATACTCCGTTAGCTCAGCTGGCAGAGCACTTGACTTTTAATCAAGGTGTCGAGGGTTCGATTCCCTCACGGGGTACCAAGAAAAAGAGACGTCTTCATGACGTCTCTTTTTCTTTTGTCCGAGAGGGAATCGAACCGAAGGCACGAGCGTGAAGAAAACAGTCCTGCGGACTGTTTTTAGCGAGTGGAGCTGCGGCAGCAGCTCGGAGTGGTTTCGCGAAGCGAAAACACGTCGATTCCCTCACGGGGAAGCGTTGACACCGTAAAGAACAAACTTTCGTTTTTCTCGAAAATCTTCTGCAGGTTATCCTTATATATGATAGAATAATAGACAGCAAATTACTAAGGGCGTGTCAATATGGATCTAGTAACGCAAAAGAAAAAAGCAAAGAAATTTGTTAAACGTTGGAAAGCGGCGGAAGGCAATGAGCAGCGAGAAGCGAATTCTTTCTGGACAGAACTTTGCCAGGAAGTGCTTGGCATTCCCAACCCGACCCATGTCTTGGACTTTGAACGAAAGGTCCGTGGT
>CAZPOS010000443.1:0-2406 GCA_964588065.1 uncultured Reyranella sp. | reverse complement strand
TTTCGGCACCATCCTGTTCCTGGTCACCCTGGCGGGCCTGCGTGAGACCAACAAGTTCCGCAGCGAGCGCATCGACCTGTCGAGCCTGATGCGCGGCTCGGGCGAGATGCTCCGCGACCGTCGCTTCCTCGGCCATATCCTGCCGCTGGGTTTTGCCTTTGCCCTGAATTTCGGAATGCTGGCCGGGGTGCCGTTCGTCCTGCAGGAGAGCATGGGATTCAGCCCGCGCGAGTTCGGCCTGATCGTGCTGCTCTCGGTCGGCGGCTTCACGCTCGGCACCTTCGTGAACAATCGATTGGTGGGCCGCGTCGCGCCGGTCGACATCATCATGTTCTCGGGCTGGTTCCACGTGGCGGCACTGGTCGGCATGGCGGCCCTTTCGCTGGCCGGCATCGTCACCTGGTGGGCGATCGTCGGTCCGCACATGCTGTTGAGCTTCGGCACCGGCATGATCGTGGCCAACGCCAATGCCGGCGCGGTGGGTCTCTATCCGCGCCTGGCCGGCACCGCTTCGTCGCTGGCCGGCCTCGCCCAGATGGGCATGGGCGCCATGGGCACCGTTGCGGTGGCGGCGCTGACCGTGGTCGGCAGCCGCTATGTCGCGATGCCGATGGTGATCGGGCTGGCGCCATTCGCGATCGCGACGGTGCTCAGCGCCCGACTGTTGCGCGGTGAGCCGCGCGCTTCGAAAGTGGAAGAGTAGAAAAGGGAGAGAGAAGACGATGACGAACATGCTGAAGGACAAGGTCGTGCTGGTGACCGGCGCGGGCGGCGGCATCGGCCGCGAGATGGCGCTGCTGGCGGCCCGGGAAGGCGCCAAAGTCGTGGTCAACGATCTCGGTGGCGCGGTCGACGGCGAGGGCAGCGGCAGCGCGACCGCGGCGGAGAAGGTCTGCGCCGAGATCGCGGCGGCCGGCGGGCAAGCCGTCCCCAACGGCGACAGCGTGGCAGATCCGGCCGGCGCCGAGCGCAAGGTCAAGGCGGCGGTCGAGAATTTCGGCCGAATCGACGGCGTCATCAACAATGCCGGCATCCTGCGCGACCGCATCTTCCACCGCATGAGCCACATGGACTGGAAGATGGTCATCGACGTCCATCTGAACGGCTCGTTCAACACCAGCCGCGCCGCCGCCAACTACTTCAAAGAGCAGAAGTCCGGCGCCTTCGTGCACTTCACCTCGACGTCCGGCCTCGTCGGCAACTTCGGCCAGGCCAACTACTCGGCGGCCAAGATGGGCATTATCGGCCTGTCGCGCTCGATCGCGCTCGACATGGCGGCGTTCAATGTCCGCTCCAACTGCATCTCGCCGTTCGCCTGGACGCGCATGATCGGCACCATCCCCGCCGACACCGAGGCACAGAAGGCGCGTCTCGAGCGCTCCAAGAAGATGACCCCGGCCAAGATCGCGCCCATGGCCGTCTATCTTCTGTCGGACTCGGCGCAGGAGCAGGGCATCACCTCGCAGATCTTCGGCGTGCGCATGAACGAGATCATGCTGTTCAACGCCAACCGGCCGGTACGGTCCGTGCATAACTCCGAAGGCTGGACCCTCGAGGACATCGCCGAGCACGCGGTACCGTCGATGAAGCCCTACTTCACCGACCTGAAGCGCTCGCCCGAGTACTTCACCTGGGATCCGATCTGAGCATAGAGGACTGACGACGATGGCCGCCGAGCGCATGAAGAACGAGCCCAAGATCGATCCCAAGGAGATCCTGGAGGGGATCGTCGAGTGGATCGAGATCGAGAGCCCGAGCCACGACGCGAAGGCGGTCAATGTCATGGTCGACAAGGTCGAGGGCCAGTTCCGCGACCTTGGCCTCGATCTCGAGCGGACGCCGGGCCGTGACGGTTTCGGCGACATTCTCGAAGCCAAGACCCCGGCCGAATGGAGCACGGGGCAGGGCAAGGGCATTCTGGTCCTTGCCCATCTCGATACGGTCCATCCGCTTGGGATGAAGGAAAAGGAGCTGAAGATTCGCCGGGAAGGCGACAGCGTCTTCGGTCCCGGCATCTACGACATGAAGTCGGGCGGCTACATCGCCTACTACGCGCTCAGGCACCTGATCCGCCAGGGCAAGAAGACCAAGCTGCCCGTCACCTTCCTGTTCATCCCCGAGGAAGAGGTCGGCAGCCCGACCTCGCGCACCCGCATCGAGGAGGCGGCGAGAGGACACAAGTACGCGCTGGTCATGGAGCCCGGTCGCGACGGCGACAAGGTCGTGACCTCGCGCAAGGGCGTCGGCCGGTTCACCCTGACCGCGAAGGGCCGCGCCGCCCATGCCGGCGTGCGCCATGAGGACGGCCGCAGCGCCATCCTGGAGATCGCCCGCCAGATCGTGCGCATCGAGGAGAAGACAGACTATGCCCGCGGCATCACCTGCAACGTCGGCCTGATTCGCGGC
>CAZPOS010000442.1:0-2410 GCA_964588065.1 uncultured Reyranella sp. | reverse complement strand
CGGCGAGGTCGAGGCGGCAGTGGAAGATCGGCCAGAGCACGCGGTTGGCGAAGCCGTTGTAATATTCGTCGAGATCGGCCTGGGTGAGATCGGTCAGGACGTAGCTGATCTTGCCGTGTTCGAGGGTGGTGAGGCCGGTCGGCTCCTCCTCGCCGGTGGTCTTGCCGGACCAGCCCATCCAGATGCCGCCGCTTTCGCGCAGGGCGGCATGGACGGCGACGGCGAGGCCGCCGGGGGGAGGATTGCCGTTCTCGTCGGGAAGCGGGACGCGGTTGGAGACGACGACGAGGCGGCTCATGCGCCAAGCTCCGCGATCAGGGCGCGCAGGGCGGCGGGCGAGGCGATGCGGGCGGTGGCGACCGTGGGTGCCTCGGTCTCGCAGACGCGGATCGAGAGGCCGTCGCGGGCGTTGACCACCTTGAACATCTCCTCGTCGGTCACGTCGTCGCCGATGGCGATGGCGCGGCGGCCCTTGAACGGTTGCTCGGACATGAAGGCCTTCAGCGCCGAGCCCTTGTCGGCATTGGCGGGGCGCAGCTCGATCACCATCTTGCCGTGCTGCAGGGTCCAGCCCTGGCCCATGACCTTCTGCGCCATGGCCATCATGTCGCGCACCGCCTGTTCGCGCTCGGGCGCCTGACGGAAGTGGAGGGCGACGGCGGGGCCCT
This sequence comes from uncultured Reyranella sp., assembly GCA_964588065.1. Lineage (GTDB taxonomy): Bacteria > Pseudomonadota > Alphaproteobacteria > Reyranellales > Reyranellaceae > Reyranella. The sequence goes on along the minus strand of CAZPOS010000442.1, from coordinate 1,742 downwards.
TGTCCTCCAGCACCACGCCGGACATCTGTGCGGTGCGGCGGGCCAGATCGTTGCGCACGGCGACCAGCGCGGGGGCCACGGCGGCGCGCTCCAGATCGCCGGCGGCGCGGCGGCGCTCGACGCCATGCAGGCCGGCGGCGGGGAAGAGATGCGGGCCGAAGTTGGCGTCGATCCAGTCGACGCGGCGGCCGGTCACCAGCGCCAGCGCGCCGTCGAGCCGGCCAGCCAGCTGCACCAGCTGCTGCGGCAGGCCGCTTTCCACCCGCACGGCATGCGGCCCGTCGGCGATGTCCACCAGCGTGCCGTCGATATCAAGAAACAGGGCCCAATCGGCGGGATGCTCCAGAGCGGAGCGCAGGCGCGCGGGGCCATCTTCGAGACCGGGATGCCGGGTGTTCAGCTGCATGGAGCCTCCGTTACGGGTTGCGGACATGGGACAACGCGCCCGGGGCGCGTTCGGTTCACTTTCTATTGCGTCGGCGCCGGCGCCCGGACGGCAGGGCTGAAGCAGCAGGGCCCGGGTCGGAACCGACAGCGGCGAAAAACGCAGGTTCCCGCGAGGGAACCGGAGCGCGGTTTCGTGGTTGGCCCAGATCGACAGGACGCACACGGATGTCGGAACTGATCTGGCGGCTCGTCATGGGCACGATCATCGGCCTTGGCTTCGGCACGGTCTTCGGCGTCGCCATCGGCCAGCTGGCTGTCGGCTGGGCCGTCGGCCTGATCGTCGGTTGTCTGTTCGCCGCGACGCCTGTGCGTCGCTGAGGCGGGGAAGCGGCAGCGCCGGAACGCTGCCGCCGGTGATCAGAAGTCGAGGTTCTCGACGTTCAGCGCGTTCTGCTGGATGAACTCGCGACGCGGTTCGACCACATCGCCCATCAGCTTGGTGAAGATGTCGTCGGCTTCGGCCAGATCGTCGACCTTGACCTGCAGCAGCGTCCGCGCCTCGGGATCGAGCGTGGTTTCCCAGAGCTGCTCGGGGTTCATCTCGCCCAGACCCTTGTAGCGCTGCAGCGACAGACCCTTCTCGCCCTCGGCCAGGATGGCCTTCAACAGGTCGATCGGGCCGTGGATCATCTGGTCGCGGTCCTTGCGCATCAGCCGGGCCGGCGCCTGGTAATGTTCGCGCGTGCCGGTCGAGACATGCGACAACCGCCGCGCATCGGCCGAGCGCAGCACCGCGCCATCGAGCGTGCGCAGTTCCTCGACGCCGCGCAGGATGCGCGACAGGCGGATGCCGTGATCCTGGGTGATGCGCCCGGTCCAGCCGCGCTCGTATTCCACCGCGATGCCGTCGAGCCGCTTGGCCACCGTATCGGCCACCAGTTGCAGGTCTTCGTCGGCGCGGCCCGGATCGAAGGCGCCGGCCAGCGCCGCCTGTTCGAGGATGTTGCGCGGGTAGTGGGTCGGGAAGGCCTCCAGCACCCGGCGGAACTGCCGCGCGCCCTCGATCACCCGGGCGAGGTCGGCGCCCGCGATCTTCTCGCCGGTGCCGATCTGCAGGATGGCGCCGTCGATGCCCATCTGGATCAGGTAATCCTCGAGCGCGGCCTGATCCTTCAGGTAGACCTCGGACTTGCCACGGGCGACCTTGTAGAGCGGCGGCTGGGCGATGTAGAGGAAGCCCCCCTCGATGATCGAGGGCATCTGCCGGAAGAAGAAGGTCAAGAGAAGCGTGCGGATATGCGCGCCGTCGACATCGGCGTCGGTCATGATGACGATCTTGTGGTAGCGCAGCTTGT
>CAZPOS010000441.1:0-2423 GCA_964588065.1 uncultured Reyranella sp. | reverse complement strand
CGATCTGCGCCTGGATCGACACGTCGAGCGCCGAGACCGGCTCGTCGCAGATGATGAGGTCGGGATTGACGGCCAGCGCGCGGGCGATGCCGATGCGCTGGCGCTGGCCACCCGAGAACTGGTGCGGATAGCGCCGCGCATGCTCGGGCAGGAGACCGACGACGTCGAGCAGCTCCTTGACCCGTGTCGCGCGCTCGGCCTCGGTGTGAAGCCCGTGCACCGCCATCGGCTCGGCCAGGATTTCGCCCACCATCATGCGCGGGTTGAGCGACGCATACGGATCCTGGAAGATGATCTGCATGTGGCGGCGCAGGCGGCGCAGCGCATGCTTGTCGAGGGTGGCGATCTCCTCACCCTTGAACCGCACCGAGCCCGCGGTCGGATCCATCAGGCGCAGCACGAGGCGACCGGTCGTCGACTTGCCGCAGCCCGATTCGCCCACCAGAGCGAGGGTCTCGCCGCGCGCGATCTCGAAGCTCACGCCCTCGACGGCGCGAACCATGCCGATCACCTTGCGCCGGATCAGCCCGCGGCTCACCGGGAAGTGCTTCACCAGCCTATCGACCTGCAGGACGGGCGTAGCGGGCGCCGTTGCCATGCTCATGCCGCCCTCGCCCGTTCGACGGGCGCCTTCCAGCAGGCCACGCGATGCGCCGGGCCGAGGTCGCGCAGCGGCGGCGGTTCGACGTGGCAGCGCGGATCGGCGAACGGGCAGCGCGGCGCGAAGCGGCAGCCCTTGGGCTGGTTGTTGGGACTGGGCACCGAGCCTTCGATGGTCGACAGGCGTTCGCGGTCGACCTCGATGCGGGGGATCGAGCCCAGCAGTCCGATCGTGTAGGGGTGCTGCGGATCGGCGAACAGCGCGTCGACCGGCGCGCTCTCGACGATCTTGCCGGCATACATCACCACCACCTCGTCGGCGATCTCGGCGATCACGCCGAGATCGTGCGTGATGATCAGCATCGCCATGCCGAGCCGTCGCTGCAGGTCCTGCAGCAGGTCGAGGATCTGCGCCTGGATGGTGACGTCGAGCGCCGTGGTCGGCTCGTCGGCGATCAGCAAAGCGGGCTCGCAGGACAGCGCCATGGCGATCATGACCCGCTGGCGCATGCCGCCGGACAGGAGATGCGGATAGTCGTCGACCCGCTGCTTCGCCGAAGGAATCCGCACCAGTTCCAGCATCTCGACGGCGCGGGCCTTGGCGGCCTGCGGCGACAGTTGCGTGTGCGCGAGGATCGCCTCGACGATCTGCTGCCCGATCGTATGGACCGGATTGAGCGAGGTCATCGGCTCCTGGAAGATCATCGACATCTTGCCGCCGCGCAGGCGACGGCGCTCGTCGGGCGAGAGGCCGAGCACATCCCGGCCCTTGAACAGGATCGCATCGGCCTCGACCTGGCCGGGCGGGCTTGCCACCAGGCCCATGACGGAGAGCGAGGTGACGCTCTTGCCGCAGCCGGATTCGCCGACCAGGCCGACGGTGCGGCCGCGCCCGACGGAAAAGTCGATGCCGTCGACCGCGCGGAAGAGGCCGCGGTCGGTGTGGAAGTGGGTGCGGAGACCGCGGACCTCGAGGAGCTTTTCCATCAGTAGGAGTAATCCAGACCCTTGTAGAAGGTGTTCTGGTAGAGCATGTGCGGTCGCACACCCTTCAGCTTCTTGAGGCTGGTCGTGTACATCGCGATGTTCATGACCGGCATCCAGAGATGCTCCTCGGTCACCCTCTGCTGGGCCAGCGCATAGTACTTGGCGCGGTCGGCATCGGTGATCGAGGCGCGGCCCCTCTTCAGATACTCGTCGGTCTTGGCGTCGTTCCAGTTCATGCGGTTGGGCGCCGGCATGTTCTTGGAATCGAAGTAGAAGTTCAGCAGGTCGCCGGACGAGATGTAGGGGAAGGTCACCGTCCACAGCTCGAAGTCCTGCTTGCCCATCTCGGCCGGCGCGATGGTCGAATCGTAGCCGACGATCTTCCAGTCCACGCCGATCTTGCGCATGTAGCCCTGGATCGCCTCGGAGACGCGCGGGAAATAGGCGACCTGGGTGAACAGGACCTTGGGCGCCAGCTTGACGCCGTCCTTCTCGCGGATGCCGTCGGCGCCGACCTTCCAGCCGGCCTCGTCGAGCAGCTTCTTCGCGCGCTCGACGTCTTCCTTGATGATGCCCTTGGTCGAGTCCGCGAAGTCGAGCGCCTTGGGGTCGATGAAGGTGTAGGCGGGCTCGGCATTGCCCAGCATGATGCCCTTGACGATGTCGGCGCGGTTGATGGCGATGTTCATCGCCTCGCGCACGCGCTTGTCGGCCACCATGGGACGCGTGGTCTTGTAGCCGTAGTACATCAGCTGGAAGTTGGGCTTGGCCTCCTGGACGTTGAGCATCGGGTTCTTCTTCGCCTGCTCGATGAACTGGGTCGGGAAGTCGCGCGT
>CAZPOS010000440.1:0-2423 GCA_964588065.1 uncultured Reyranella sp. | reverse complement strand
GATCCACGGTTTCAGTAATGCGAGAAGGATCCTTAAGCTTGCGTCAGTGACTCGCCACGACCGGCGCCACGGACCGTGCCATCGCGAGCACGCGCGTGTCGGCCATGGTCTCGCCCATCAGCATGAAGCCGACCGGCAGCTCGCCGGCGTCATGGCAGGGCAGGCTGATGCCGCAGCGGTCGAGGAAGTTGCCGACCGTGGTGTTGCGCAGCAGCAGCAGGTTCTTCTTCGTGAAGCCGTCGGGCGTCGAGATCTCCTCGATCGTCGGCGCCACGATGGCGCAGGTCGGCATGATCACGGCATCGTAGTTCGAGGTGATCGCCGAGACGCGGCGGCAGAGGTCGGCGCGCTTCGCCAGCAGTTCGATGTAATCGGCGGCACTCATGTCCTTGCCGCGCATGATGCGCGGATAGACCAGCTGGTCGTAATCCTTGCCGCGGCGCGCGATCAGCTCCTTGTGCCAGGCATAGGCCTCGGAGGCAGCGAAGCCGCCCTTGGCGTTGATGGCCGGCAGCTCGTTCAACTCGGCGAGGTCGATCTCTTGGATCTTCACGCCCTTGGCTGCCAGCGCCTCGGCTGCGCGCTCGAAGGCCTTGGCGACGGTCGCGTCGAGATCGTCCATCACGAAGTGCTTCGGGATGGCGAAGCGGAGTCCCGCGAGCGGCGCAGGATCAGGCACCGAGATCGGCTCGGCCGCGAAGACGGCGTCGACGAGGGCGCAGTCCTCGACCGAGTTGGCGAGCGGGCCGATCGAATCGAGCGAGGTCGAGAGCGGGATGACGCCGTCGATGGGTACGCGGCGCGCCGTCGGCTTGAAGCCGACGAGCCCGCAGACGGCGGCCGGGATGCGCACGGAGCCGCCGGTGTCGGTCCCCAGTGCCGCGACGGCCATGCGGTCGGCCACCGAAACGGCGGCGCCGGCGGAAGATCCGCCCGGCACGCGCGTGCGGTCGGCCGGATTGCCCGGCGTGCCGTAATGCGGGTTGAAGCCGACGCCCGAGAAGGCGAACTCGCTCATGTTGGTGCTGCCGACGATCACCGCGCCGGCCGCGCGCAGGCGCGCCACCACCGGCGCGTCCGCCGTGGCGGGCCTGGCGTCATCCAGCGCCTTCGAACCCGAGAGCGTGGTTTCGCCCGCGACGTCGCACAGGTTCTTGATCGAGACCGGAATGCCGGCGAGGGGCGACGGAACGAGACCCGCCTTGCGCAAGGTATCGCTCGCGTCGGCCGCGGCGAGCGCCTGGTCTTTCCAGACCTTCACGAAGGCGCGGCTGCCTTCGCCCTTGGGTTCTTCGATGCGGGCAAGCGCCTCTTCGGTGAGCTGGCGTGAGGTGGTGCGGCCGGCGGCCAGATCCGCGGCGAGCTGGGTGATCGTCGGGTTGGCCATCGGAATCCTTACTTGCCGCGGTGCTTCACGAGATCGTCGACCACCATCGGGTCGGCGAGCGTGGACGTGTCGCCCAGGTTGCTGAAATCGTTCTCGGCGATCTTGCGCAGGATGCGGCGCATGATCTTGCCCGAGCGGGTCTTCGGCAGGCCGGGCGCCCACTGGATCACGTCCGGCGTGGCGATCGGGCCGATCTCCTTGCGCACCCAGGCGACCAGCTCCTTGCGCAGCTCCTCGGAGGACTGCTCGCCGGCCTTCAGGGTGACATAGGCGTAGATGCCCTGGCCCTTGATGTCGTGCGGGAAGCCGACCACGGCGGCCTCGGCCACCTTGGTGTTGGCGACCAGCGCGCTCTCGACCTCGGCGGTGCCGATGCGATGGCCCGAGACGTTGATCACGTCGTCGACGCGACCGGTGATCCAGTAGTAGCCGTCCTCGTCGCGACGTGCGCCGTCGCCGGTGAAGTACTTGCCCGGATAGGTCCTGAAGTAGGTCTCGATGAATCGCTGGTGATCGCCGTAGACCGTGCGCATCTGGCCGGGCCAGGAGTTGATCAGGCAGAGATTGCCGGTGCAGGGGCCTTGCAGCTCGTTGCCTTCGGCATCGACCATCACCGGCTGCACACCGAAGAAGGGCAAGGTCGCCGAACCGGGCTTCAGCGCCGTCGCACCGGGCAGCGGCGTGATCAGGATGCCGCCGGTTTCGGTCTGCCACCAGGTGTCGACGATCGGGCAGCGATCGTCGCCGACGACGCGGTGGTACCACAGCCAGGCTTCGGGGTTGATCGGCTCGCCGACCGAGCCCAGCAGGCGCAGGCTCTTCCGGCTGGTCTTCTTCACCGGCGCCTCGCCTTCGCGCATCAGCGCGCGGATGGCGGTCGGGGCGGTGTAGAAGATGTTCACCTGGTGCTTGTCGATCACCTGCCAGAAGCGGCTGGAATCGGGATAGTTGGGCACGCCCTCGAACATCAGGGTGGTGGCGCCATTGGCCAGCGGCCCGTAGACGATATAGCTGTGGCCGGTCACCCAGCCGACGT
>CAZPOS010000439.1:0-2448 GCA_964588065.1 uncultured Reyranella sp. | reverse complement strand
CCTTCTTCGCCGAGATCGGCGCGCTCGTCCGCCCCGGCGGCAAGGCCGTGGTGGTTGTGCGCGCCCGCGACGACAACCGCTCGGCCAAACCCGTCGGCAAGCAGAGCAGCCTCTACAAGAACGCCGGCTGCCACTACACCCGTACCACGGGCATCTGGCAGACCGTCTGGCTCGAGCCCCTGCCCGCCACCGCCATGGAGCGGCCGCGCATCACGCCCCGGTTGGCCGCCTCCAGCTTCCAGGTCGAGGTGCCCCTCTCCGGCCCCGCCGCCGGGGTGATAGGCGGTGACTGGGCGGGCGCGCTTTCGGAGAAGCGCAACCTCATCACCTTCGACGTCGGCGGCACCTCGGCCGATATCGGCATCGTCACCGAAGGCGGCTTCGGCGAGGCCACGGCGCGCGACACCTGGATCGCCGGCTTCCCCGTGCTCGTGCCGATGATCGACGTGCACACGATCGGCGCCGGCGGCGGCTCGATCGCCTATGTAGACCAGGCCGGCGCTTTCAAGGTCGGCCCGCGCTCCGCGGGCGCCGTCCCCGGCCCCGCCGCCTATGGGCGCGGCGGCACGCGGGCCACGGTCACCGATGCGAATGTGGTGCTGGGCCGGCTCGACGGCGGCAACTTCCTGGGCGGCGGCATGGCGCTCGACGAGGTCGCGGCCCGTCGGGTGATCGGCGAGCTGGCGCGCGAACTCGGCCTGTCCGACCGCGAGGCGGCCGAGGGCGTGATCACCCTGATCAACGCCAACATGGCCAATGCCATACGCTCGCGCACTGTCCAGAAGGGCATCGATCCGCGCAACTACGCGCTGGTCGCCTTCGGCGGTGCCGGTCCCCTGCATGGCGCCGAAGTGGCCGACATGCTGGGCGTCACCGAAGTGATCGTGCCGCCGCATCCCGGCATCACCTCGGCGGTCGGCCTGCTGATCAGCGACCTGCGATACGACGCCATCCGCACCTCTTTTCAGGTCTCGGGCGCCGCGGACCTCGCACGCATCAACGCCGACTTCGACGCCATGGCGAAGGAGCTGGCCGGACGCTTCGAGGCCGACGGCATCGATCTCGCCCAGGTGACGTTCGAGCGCCGCGGCGACCTGCGCTATGTCGGCCAAGGCTACGAACTCAGGGTCACCTTCCCCGACGGCGTTCTCGACGAGGCGGCCCTTGCCCGCGCCTTCGATTCCTTCCACGAAGTCCACAAGCGCGAGTACGGCCATCACTTCGCCGATTCTGCGATCGAAATCGTGAACCTGCGCCTCGTCGGTGCCGCCAGCGCCGCCGCCATCGCGAAGCCCGCACCGGACGGCGCCCGCTCGCTCGAAGCGGCGACGGTACGCGCTGGCAACGGCACCTTCCGGGTCGAGGGCAAGCTCGCCGACTATCCCACCACCTTCTACCGCCGCGACCTGCTGCCGGTCGGCGAGCGCATCGCCGGTCCCGCCATCGTGCTGCAGATGGACACCACGACCGTCGTGCCGCCCCACTTCAGCTTCGAGGCCGATGCCGCCGGCAACCTGATGATTCGCAAGGAGGCCAAGCAATGAGCACCGCCACCGTCCGCCAGCCCGCGACCAAGCCCGACCGCATCGATCCGATTACCAGCAGCGTGATCCAGGGTGCGCTGGAGAACATCGCCGTGGAGATGGGCTACAAGCTGATGCGCATGAGCTACTCCTCGATCATCCGCGAGTCGGAGGATTTCGGGGCAGCGATCGTCGATGCGGAGGGCCGCGGCCTCGCGGAATCGGCGCAGTCTACGCCGCTTCAGTCGGGGCCGATCCCGGGCTATGTGCGCGGCATCCAGCGCATCCTGAAGGAGCGTGGCGACACGATCCGGCCGGGCGACGTCATCATGCACAATGACGCCTATTCCGGCGCCAGCCACGGGCCGGACGTGGCGTTCATCGTGCCAGTCTTCATCCAGGGACGGCTGATCGCCTTCGCCGCCACGACCGCGCATCATCTCGACATCGGCGCGCTGTCGCCCGGCTCCTGCGGTATCGTCGAGGCGATCGACGCCTATGCCGAGGGCCTGCAGTTCAAGGCCATCAAGGTCTACGACCGCGGCGTCCGCAACGACGCCGTCTGGCAGATCGTGCGCGACAATATCCGCGCCTCCGATCTCGTGGTCGGCGACATGGACGCCCAGGTGGCAGCGGCGCGCATCGGCGCGGAGCGCATGGTCGAACTGGTGGAGCGCTACGGGCTGGAGACCTTCGAGCAGGCATGCGGTGCGCTGATGGACCATGCCGAGCGGCTGATGCGCCAGGCGATCTCAAAGCTACCCGACGGGGTCTATCGCGCCGAGACCGCGATCGATGGCTATCTCGACAGCGACGATCCCACCAAGAAGGAACTGCCGCTCGTCGTCACCATCACCAAGAAGGCCGACTCGCTGGTGGTCGACCTGACCGGTCCCGGCCGGGTGATGATCCAGACGCGCAGCGC
>CAZPOS010000438.1:1732-2466 GCA_964588065.1 uncultured Reyranella sp. | reverse complement strand
CCTCAACGGCGAAGCGCACCAGGCGGCGGGCGATGTATTTCGGGTCCTCACCGCCGTCGAGCATCCGCGCGAACCAGTAGAGCGCCGCATCCACGTCGGAGCCACGCAGCGACTTGTGAAGCGCGCTGATCAGGTTGTAGTGTGCCTCCTGCCCCTTGTCGTAAAGCGGCGCGCGCTTCTGCAGCAGCGTCGCCAGCCGCGACGGCGGCACCGGTGCCCTGTCCTTCAGCTGCGCGAGCTGCTCGGCAAGGCCGATCATGTAACGCCCGTCGCCATCGGCCATGGCGAACAACGCCTGTCGCCCCTCCTCGTCGACCGGCAGCTTGCGCCCGATCGCCTCCTCGACCCGCGCCAGCAGCGTCGATAGCGCCTCGGCGTCCAGCCGGTGGAGGATCAGCACCTGCGCGCGGCTGAGCAGCGCGGCGTTGAGCGCGAAGCTGGGGTTCTCGGTCGTCGCGCCGACGAGGGTCACCGTGCCGCGCTCGACATAGGGCAGGAAGCCGTCCTGCTGGGCGCGGTTGAAGCGATGGATCTCGTCGACGAACAGCAGCGTGCCCTTGCCGTCCTTGCGGCGCTGGCGGGCGGCCTCGAATACGCGGCGCAGGTCGGCCACGCCCGAGAAGACCGCGGAAAGAGGTTCGAAGTGGAGGTCGACCGCCTCGGCCAGCAGGCGGGCGATGGTGGTCTTGCCGCAGCCCGGCGGCCCCCACAGGATCAGCGAGCCGAGCTTGCGG
>CAZPOS010000438.1:0-1722 GCA_964588065.1 uncultured Reyranella sp. | reverse complement strand
CCCCTCGGGCCCGAGCAGATGGTCCTGCCCCAGAATCTCGTCCAACGCTTTGGGGCGCAGACGTTCGGCGAGCGGCGTCGGGGCGAGCGAGGCGAAGAGTTCAGCCGGCACGGCCCGACGCTTTCATGGATCAGCGGAACTGGACGGGAAACACCACGCCGTCGCGGCCCACGTTGATGCTGTTGATGCCGCTGGCGATGCGCTTCTTGAGCTCGGCCACGTTCTTCACTTCCTGGCCGTTGACCGCGAGGATCATGTCCCCGGGGCGCACGAAGCGGCTGGCATAGGCGCCGTTCTTGACCTCGACGATGATGATGCCGGGACGCCACTCCGCCAGGCCGAGCTCCTCGGCGACGGCCGGCGACATGTTGACGACGGAGGCGCCGGACAAAGGCTGGCGGCCCTCGAGCAGCGACAGGTCGCGGGGCGGATCCTCGGGCGGCGCCGCGAGCTTCAGATCCACCACCACTTCCTTGCCGCCGCGCATGACCTTGACCGGCACGACCGTGCCCACATTGAGAGTCGAAAGCCTGAAGCGCAGCGCAGCCTCGTCGTCGATCACCTGCTCGCGGATACCGACGATCACGTCGTTGCGCTTCAGCCCGGCGGCCGCGCCCGGCCCGCCGGCGAAGACGTCCTTCACGACAAGGCCGGCCGGTCGCGACAGGCCGAAGCCCGAGGCGAGGTCGGGAGTCACCCGCTGCATGCTGACGCCCAGCCACGGCCGCACGATGCGGCCGCCCTTGGTGCCGGTGGCGATCATCCGCTCGACGATGTTGGAGGGCGTCGCGAAGCCGATGCCCACCGAGCCGCCGCTCTGCGAGTAGATCGCCGTGTTGATGCCGATCAGCCGGCCGTCGAGCGCGACCAGTGCGCCGCCCGAGTTGCCCGGATTGATCGCCGCATCGGTCTGCAGGAAGAAGTTGGAGTCGTTGATGCCGCCGGCGCTGCGCGCCACGGCCGACACGATGCCGCTAGTGACGGTCTGGTTCAGGCCGAACGGATTGCCGATCGCCAGCACGACGTCGCCCACCTCGATCGAATCGGAATCGCGCAGCTCCAGGAACGGGAACTTCTCGTCGGAGCCCTCGATGCGCAGCAGCGCCAGGTCGTAGCGTTCGTCCTGGGTGATGAGCTTGGCCTCGTACTCGCGACGGTCGGCCAGCACCACGCGGATCTCGTCGGCGCCTTTGACGACGTGGGCGTTGGTGACGATCAGGCCGTCGGCACCGACCAGCACGCCGGACCCTAGCGAATTTTGCACGCGCTCAGCCCCCTGTTGCGGCGTGCCGGGAAACGGGAACGGCAGGCGGCGCTGCACACGAGCGGTGGTGGTCGTGTAGATGTTCACCACCGCGGGCGACACGCGCTTGACCAGCGGCGCGAAGGAATAGGCGAGCTCGCTGCGCGAGTTCGGGAGCCCCTGCGCCACGGCAGCCGGGGCAACCGAGGTCGCCACGCCGCATCCCACGAGAACCGCCGCCAGAACCAGCCGCCGCATCATTCACGCATCTCCTTGGTCGGCCCGGATTTGCGGATTCTCTTGCGGCAAATCAAGGGCGGATATGTGATGGCATATCGATTGCAACGCCCCGGCACAACACGCCAGCCCATTGGCGAGAGAGGAAACCGGAGCGCTTCATGAAACTGACCCGCCGTACCGTCCTGGCCGCATCGGCCGCAACCCTGGGCTCTTCGCTGGCCGCCCCGGCCGTCAAGGCG
>CAZPOS010000437.1:0-2483 GCA_964588065.1 uncultured Reyranella sp. | reverse complement strand
CCAACGTGAAGGCGGAGAAGCGCTTCCTGTCGACCATCGCCCGGCGTCTCGACACGCTGGGTGCCATCACCAAGGGCCAGCGCCAGACGGGTGGTCAGGGCCTGTTCCGGGCCGACGACAATCTCGAATCGTCCTACGGTCGGGCGGCGCTGCGCCAACTCTACCTGCTGCTGTTCTCCGGCAAGGTCGAGGGCTGCTCGCTGGAGGCCTTCCAGGCAGCCACCGGACTGAATCTCACGGACCAGCACGGCAGCCTGCGCGAAGAGCTGCCGCCGATCACGACCTTCCTCAATCGCCTGCTGGCCCTCACCATCGGCCTGCAAGACACGCTGTTCGGCGTGTTCGAGGATCTGCTGCGGGCGAAGATCGAGGGGGCGCAGGCTTCCGGGACCTACGATGTCGGCGTCGAGACGCTGACCGCTGAGAGCCTGACGGTGATGAAGCGCGAAGTGGTCCACGTCCATCCGACCAGCGGCGCCGAGACGCAGGTATTCACCATCCGCCGCCAGGAGCGCAACCAGCCTCTCGCCCTGACCGAGGCATTGGACCGGGCCGGCGATCCTCGCGCGGCCCTGCTCGTCAATGCGCAGTCGGGCCGAGCGGCGGTACAGGTGCCGGCGCCCAGCGTCGTGCTGGACGATGGCGACGTCGAGCGCCGCGTCCGGCTCGTGCGTCCGATGGAGCGGACAGCCCTTTCGGTGGCGGCCCTTGAGCAGTCGCACTGGCAACGGTCGGATCGAGCGGCGTTTGCCCAAGCATGGACAGGGGAACTCGGCGAGATACCGCCTTTGACGGAGAGCGAGCTCCATATCGTCACGGGGCTGCTGCTGCCGATCTGGAAGCGCCTGCCGGACGAGTCTATGCGGGTCTACCGCCTCCAGACCGATGCCGGCGAGCGTATCATCGGCCGGCTGGTCTCGCCGGCCTGGGTGGCGCAAGCCGTCTGCGTCGATGGCGTGAGCATCGCGCCATCTGATGCTTGGACCGCCGTGCTTGATGGTCGGACCCTCCTCGAGCTCCAAGACGGGCTGTCAGTTCGCCGCGCCAAGGTCATGGGCCTGTTCCGGGTGGAACTCTTCGGCTTCACGGATGGCATGGTCGATCGCCTGAAGGCGATGGGGCTGATCTCTGAGATCATCGCCTGGAAGCTGCGGCTGTTCGTGCCAACCGGCGCCAATGGTCCGGAGATCCTGGCGGCGTTGATGGAACGCTACCCGATCGTGCGCATCGCCGATCGGGCAGCGGCATGACGAGGCAGTCATGCCATCGCCCGCCGCGGAGCTCGCCCGCCGCCTTGCGCGCAATGCCGAGGCGGTATGTCGTCACTATCTCTCCAACGGCCATCGCGAGGGCCGTTATTGGCTCGTCGGCGATGTCGCCAACAACAAGGGCCGCAGCCTGTTCGTGCGCTTGAGCGGTCCGGACCATGGCAAGGGCGCTGCCGGAAAGTGGACGGATGCCGCCTCGGGGCAGCATGGCGATCTTCTGGATTTGATAGGTCTCAATCGCGGGTTAGATCGCCTGCGCGATACCCTGGACGAGGCACGTGCGTTCCTCGCGTTGCCGCCGGACCCGCTTCCATCGCGGCAGGATCGGCTGCCGGCGCCGCGCGGTTCGCCCGAATCTGCGCGGCGTCTCTATGCCATGTCTCGGCCGATAGGGGGCACCTTGGCTCAGGCTTATCTGCACGGCCGCAGAATTACGACCTTGGCTCACAGCGATCCGCTGCGCTTCCATCCTCGCTGTTACTACCGGCCCGACGAGGACAGCCTGACCGAGACTTGGCCGGCACTGATCGCCGCTGTCACCGATCTTGGCGGCACGGTCACCGGCGCGCACCGTACATGGCTCGATCCCTCCGGACGCGACAAGGCGCCGATCGCTTCACCACGACGGGCCATGGGGCACCTTCTCGGGCACGGAGTTCGCTTCGGCATGGCCGCCGACGTCATGGCCGCCGGGGAGGGGATCGAGACCATGCTGTCCCTGCGCATGATCCTGCCTACCCTGCCGATGGTCGCCGCCCTCTCGGCCAACCATCTCGCAGCACTGCTGCTTCCAACGACACTGCGCCGTCTCTATGTCGCTCACGATTCCGACCCGGCCGGTAATGCTGCGATGGCCACGCTGTGCAATCGCGCCGACGCCGCCGGGATCGAGTCGTTGGCCCTGTCGCCGTGCTCCGACGACTTCAATGACGATCTCCGCCGCCTGGGAATCGAAGGGCTCCGGGCATCGGTGCGCCGGCAGTTCGTCCCGAAGGACGTGGTTCGCTTCTTGGACTCGGCCGTAACGGGATGAGCACTGGCAAGTGAATCGATTCAAGCTCGGTCGCTCTTTTGCCCTTCGGACCGGACGGGAGCGCGCCCCGGCCTTCTAGAGGGGCGATCGGACGGCAGCCAGCCCGGTCCCGCAACGGCTGTCCTGTAGCTTTCTTCCCCTGCCGGCTGCGCCGGCATTCCTCGCGAGGCAAGAAAGCCTCG
>CAZPOS010000436.1:0-2498 GCA_964588065.1 uncultured Reyranella sp. | reverse complement strand
CGTGCTCGAAGCCGACGAAGGCCTGGCGATCGTGCTCGAGACGGTGGACGAGGCGCGCCAGGTCGCGGCCGCGGCGGGTCACGATCCCGGCGAGAAGGGGCTCAAGACCATCCGTTCGTTCCTGACCGTGAAGGGCTCGAAGTTCACCGCCTCGATGCTGCACGATCTGGAGAAGGGCGGCATGGTCGAGGCCGACCATATCGTGGGCGACATGATCGCCCGCGCGAAGAAGGCCGGACTCGCCACGCCCAACCTGCGCCTGGCCTACGCGCACCTGCAGGTCTATCTCGCGAAGCGTGCGCGCAAAGCGGCTTGAACGCCGGCACCGGAGGGGCTTAACTCCTCCGCATGAGCTTTTCGGGCCCCTTTTCGCGCGTCCCGCGACGGAACCATCCGATCGCGGAAGCGTAGTCCCCGAGCCGGTCTCTGTGTCCCGGCATCGGGGCACGATCGCCTTTCTGCGATCACCGATTTTCAACAATTCGTCTTCATCAAATGCAGGAGCATCCGCGATGCCCGCCGTTGCACGTAACCGTTCCGTCCCCAACATCGTCGTCAGCGACTCCGATTGCGACCGCCTCACCGACCTCGCGACCGCGTCGTTGGAGCGTCTGCCGGAAGTCGCCGAGGAGCTGCTGTCCGAGATGGAGCGCGCCAAGGTGGTGAGCGAGGACAAGGTGCCGGCGGACGTCGTGCGCATGGGCTCGACCGTCACCTTCCGGTCGGATGCCGGCGGCGACGGTGAGCAGCACGAACTGACCGAGACGCTGGTCTACCCCGCCGACGAGGACAGCGACGCGCACAAACTGTCGGTGATGACGCCGGTCGGCGCCGCGCTGATCGGCCTCGCGGTCGGCCAGTCGATTTCCTGGACGGCCCGCGACGGCCGCAAGCACAGGCTCACCGTGGTGAAGGTTTCCTGATCATCAGGGCTTGAACCGCAGCAGGGCGACGCCGAAGCCCATGAACACCGCGCCGCTGATCCGATTGAGCCAGCGGCGCCAGAGTCCGTGCATCAGGCGATCGGCCAGCTTGCGTCCCGACAGAGCGTAGAGCGAGTAGAAGAACAGCTCGATGCCGAGAAAGGTCGCGACCATCAGCGCGAACTGCGGCCCGACGGCGCGCGATGGGTCGATGAACTGCGGGAAGAAGGCGGCGGCGAAGACCAGCAGCTTCGGGTTGCTGATGCCCACCAGGAAGCCGTCGCGATAAAGGGAAACACCCGATGCGGCGGTCGCTGGCGGCGGGGCCTGTTCCGCGACGGGCTCGCGCCACACCTGGATGCCCAGATAGACGAGGTAGGCGGCGCCCGCGATCTTGAGCAGGTCGAAGGCGCCGGGCAGGGCCAGCAGCACGGCGCTGAGACCCGCCACCGATCCCGTCAGCATCAGCACGAGCGCCGTGAGGCAGCCCGCGACCCCGATGAAGGCGGGGCCGAGGCCATAGCGGATGCTGCGTGTCGTCACGTAGAGCACGTTCGGCCCCGGCGTGCAGGAGATCAGCACGACGGCGCCGACATAGAGCCACCAGGCTTCGAGGCTCATGGACTGATCTCCTAAAGGAAGAACCGTCGTCCCCAGCGGAGCGTAGCGAAGTCGAGGGACCTCTTTTCGTTTCGGCACGCCGTGCGCCGGAAAAGAGGTCCTTCGACTGCGCTGCCCTGCGGGCAGCTCCGCTCAGGACGACGGAGTTTAGTTTGCCGCGCGCCGCTCCCTACCTCCGCGAGATCAGCGCTCCGTAGGCAGCCAGCGCCGCGTGGTTCACGAGGTCGCTGACGGTGGCACCCATCTGCACGATCTGCACCGGCTTCGACAGGCCGTCGATCACCGGGCCGATCACCGTCACGCCACCCAGCGACTGCATCAGCCGCGAGGAGATGTGGGCCGAGTGGAGGCCCGGCATGACCAGGATGTTGGCCGGGCCGGTCAGGCGGGTGAACGGATAGGTCGACTTCAGCAGCTCGTAGTCGAGTGCCATGTCGGCCTGCATCTCACCGTCATATTCGAAATCGACCTCCTCGGCGTCGAGCAGGCGGATCGCCTTGCGGATGCGGTCGATGCGCTCGATCTCGCGGCTGCCGAAGTTCGAGAAGGAAAGGAATGCGACCCGCGGTTCGTGACCCATCATGCGGGCGTTCTTCACCATCTGCTTGGCGATGGTGGCGAGCTGCTCGGGGCTCGGCGTCTCGTTGATCGAGGTGTCGGCGAGGAACACCGTTCCCTGGCGCGAGACGACGATGGAATAGCCCATCGGCACCTTGCCCATGTCGATGTTGATGACCCGCTTCACGTCGGCATAGCACTCGGGGAAGCGCCGCGTGATGCCGGTGACCATGCCGTCGGCATCGCCCGCCGCGACCATGCAGGCGCCGAATACGTTTCGGCCCTGGTTGACCATGCGCTGCACGTCGCGGTGCAGGTAGCCGTCACGCTGCAGCCGTTTGTACACGAGGTCGGTGTAAGGGGCGTTCTTGGTCGACAGGCGTGCATTGTGGATCT
>CAZPOS010000435.1:0-2507 GCA_964588065.1 uncultured Reyranella sp. | reverse complement strand
CAGCGCACCACGAGCGGTCCCGGCTCCTCGCCGTCCAGCGCCCTGAGCGCGGTTTCCTGCCGCTCGACCTCGGGCATCCGGTCATGGAGGCCGACGCAGTAGCGGATTCCCGCCCGCGCGAGCATGCGCATCAGCCGCGGGGTCAAAAGCTCGGGATTGCGCAGTTCGAGCGCGTAAACCGGCACCTGACCGGCCATCTCCCGCGGCAGGGCGGCGAAGAAGGCTTCCAGCCGCTCGATCAGGAGGTGCGTTTCATCGGCCAAGCCGCGCGGCAGCGGGGAGATCTGGAAAACCAGCGGACCCGCCTTGGCTTTCAGCCCTTCGAGGCAAGGCAGGACGAACTCACGGGTCGCCAGGGTGGCGTCGAGGAAGTGCGGGTTCGCGACCTTGCCCCTGCCCTCCTCGTCGCGCATCACCGCGTCGCACACCAGCGCCGGTGCCTTCACCACGAAACTGAAATCTTCCGGCACCTGGCTGGCATACTGGCCATAGGTGACGGCCGAGATCGAGGCATAGAAGGTCCGGTCGAGACTGACGGTGCGCAGCAGCGGGATCTGGGCGTAGGCCTGCAGCCCCTTGCGGCTGAGGGTCACCTTGGGATGGACGCCTTCGTAGACGAGGCCACGCCAGCCGGGAAAAAACCACGACGAGGTGCCGAGACGGATGTCCGTCGGAAGCACCGGCGCTTCCAGGAGCGGTGAATCGCGGGCCGCCCGGACATCGCCGGCCCCTGCAGCACGCCGGGGCGCCGGAGCGGCGCCGGTTTCGAAGAGGCCGGGCTGCCGGCTCAAATCTCCTCCACCTGCGCGACGCCCGGCAGGCTGCCGATCGTGTCGCGCAGGCCGCCTGCGATGGAATAGGCGCCGGGCAAGGTGACTTCGGCCTCGGACTCGTCGGTCATTGGCACGACCAGGGTGACGCGGCCGCGGCCGCGCTTGCCTTCGAGCGCCTTGCGCAGCGACTCCAGAGCGACCGGATCGGTGACCACGATGCGCAGGCCTGCCGCGGCGTTGGCGACGGCATCGTCGAGCTTCTCGACGGACTGCGCCGTCAGCTTGACCTGCTCGCCATCGAGCCGGCCGTCGACCGAGATCAGGACCGCCTGCCCTGCGTCGAGGAGATTGCGCTTGGAGCTGAGCAGCTCGCTGAACACGACGCACTCGAAGGCGCCGGACTGGTCGGAGCACTGAAGGAAGGCGAAGCGGTTGCCCTTGGCCGAGGTGCGCTCCATGCGATCGATGACCGTACCCGCGAGCTTGATGCGGCCGGGCGTGCCGCGTGCCAGCAGCGCCGGCAGGTCTGCAGCGCGGCAGACGCCGAGCCGCTGCAGGCTGCGGTCGTAGGCAGCCAGCGGATGAGACGACAGGTAAAAGCCGATCGCCGCGAACTCGTTCTGCAGTCGCTCCATCGGCGCCCAGTCCGGCACCTTGGGAAGTTGGGGCCGGCGCTGGGCAGTGTCGTCGCCGAACAGGTTGTTCTGGTTGCTGCCACGCGATTCGTGGGTCGCCTGGGAATGCCGGGTCAGCGCTTCCACGGCGGCGAAGGTCTGGGCCCGGTTCTTGTTCAGCGTGTCGAAAGCACCGGCCTTCACCAGGCTTTCCAGCAGCCGCTTGTTCAGCACGCGCTGGTCGAGCCGCTCGGCGAAGTCGAACAGGTCCTTGAACGGGCCGTTGGCCTCGCGCTCCTCGGTGAGCCGGCTCATGGCCTCCTTGCCGACACCCTTGATGGCGGCCAGCGCATAGCGGATCGCCTTCCTGCCATCGACGGTCCGCTCGACGGCGAACTCGGCCGTCGACTTGTTCACGTCGGGCGGCAGCAGCTCGACATTGATCTTGTCGAGGTCGCGACGATAGCCGTTGAGCTTTTCCACGTTACCCATGTCGAGGGTCATCGTGGCGGCGAAGAACTCGACCGGATGGTTGGCCTTGAGATAGGCGGTCTGGTAGCAGACCAGCGCGTAGGCTGCGGCGTGGGACTTGTTGAATCCGTATCCCGCAAACTTGTTGACCTGATCGAAGATCGACGAGGCCTTGTCCGCCTTCACGTTGTTCTTCTCGGCGCCCTCGACGAAGAGCGCCCGTTGGGCGTCCATCTCCGCCTGGATCTTCTTGCCCATGGCGCGACGCAGCAGGTCGGCGCCGCCCAGCGAGTAGCCGCTCAGCACCTGCGCGATCTGCATGACCTGCTCCTGGTAGATCATGATGCCGTAGGTCTCCTTCAGGATCCCTTCGAGCAACGGATGCAGGTAGTCCGGCTCCTCCTCGCCATGTTTGCGCTTGATGTAGCTCGGGATGTTCTCCATCGGGCCGGGGCGGTAGAGCGCCACCACGGCAATGATGTCCTCGAAGCGGTCAGGCTTCATCCTGCGCAGCACATCGCGCATGCCGTTGCCTTCGAGCTGGAACACCCCCGATCCGTCACCGCGGGCGAGCAGCTCGAAGGTCTTCCTGTCGTCGAGCGGCAGCTTCGCGATGTCGATCTTGTCGTGGCCGATGAAATCGCAGGCC
>CAZPOS010000434.1:616-2533 GCA_964588065.1 uncultured Reyranella sp. | reverse complement strand
CGACACCACGGCGATGCGGTAGGAGCAGCCCTCGGGCGGCAGCCAGAAATCCACGACCTCGGGAAACTGCTGCTGGAAGAGGGGAATGAACACCTCGTTCAGCGCCTCGCCCAGCACGCTCGGTTCGTCGGGCGGCCGTCCGGTGAAGGTCGACAGGTAGATCGGCTTGCGCCGCATCGTGATGGCGCTGATGGTGAAGACCGGGAACTGCTCGACGCTGTTGTAGTAGCCGGTATGGTCGCCATAGGGACCCTCGTCACCGTAGTCGTCAAGGCTGACATGGCCTTCGAGGACGATCTCGGCTTCGGCCGGCACCTTGAGGGGCACCGTCTTGCACGCGACCAGCTCCACCTTCTTGCCGCGCAGCAAGCCGGCGAACTGGTATTCCGACAGGGTGTCGGGCACCGGCGTCACGGCGGCCAGGATGGTGCCCGGGTCGGCGCCGATCACCACGGCCGCGGGCAACGGCTCGCGCTTGCCGGACTTCTGCCAGCGCTGGTGATGTTGCGCGCCGCCGCGATGCTTCAGCCAGCGCATCAGGGTCGTGTTCCGTCCAGTCACCTGCAGGCGATAGATGCCGAGGTTGAAACTGTCCTGCTTGTCGCCCTTTGGATTGGGTCCCTGCGTCACCACCAGCGGCCAGGTGATGAGCGGCGCCGGCTCGCCCGGCCAGCAGGTCTGGATCGGCAGCTTGGCGAGGTCGATGTCGTCGCCGGTGAGCACGATCTCCTGGCAGGGCGCGGAGCTCACCGTCCTGGGCTTCATCGCCATGACGGTGCGCACCATCGGCAGCATTTCCAGCGCCTCGCGCCAGCCGCCCGGCGGTTCCGGCTGACGCAGGAAGGCGAGCGTCTCGCCCACGGCGCGCAGCTGGCCGGGTTCGCGGTCCATGCCCCAGGCCACCCGCTCGACCGTGCCGAACAGGTTGACCAGTACCGGGATCTCGGAGCGCGTGCCGTCGGGCCGCACCACATTCTCGAACAGCACCGCCGGGCCCTGCTCGGCGAGCAGGCGGGTCTGGATCTCCGTCATCTCCAGGTTCGGCGAGACCGGCGCGGTCACGCGCACGAGACGGCCGCTCTTCTCCAGCCGGTCGATGAAGTCGCGAAGCGAGGCGTAAGGCATGCTAGGCACGTCGTTTAGAGGGGCGGACCGATGAGATCAAACGACATTCCCGCGGAGTTCGAGGAGCTGCTGAGCCGCGCCGGCCGGCGCGTGCTGGCGGGCACGCATCCACTGTGCGGGGCCCTGGCCAATCCACGGACGCGATTCCTGGCGGCGGAGGACCTGCTGGATCGGGCCAAGGCCGCACGGCTGCGGCGCACGCTCGAGGCCGAGCTGCCGGGCGTGCTGGAGCCGATCGAGAAACCCGTCCCGCCGGAATCGATCTTCGGGATGGAACGCGACTATGCCGAGCTGCTGCCCAAGAGCAGCCGGGCGCGCACGATCTATTTCGAGAGCCGCCGCGAGCCCGGCGTGAAAGCCGCCGAACGGATCGGCCTCGCGCGCATGATGCGATCGGAAAGTTACCGCGCCTTTGCCGAGGCGCTGGCGGGCCGCAAGTTGAGGACGGGATGGGGGCTACAGGTCCTGCGCTATGGGCCGGGCGACTATGCCGGCCCGCACAACGATCACCATCCCGAGAACGAGGCCGCGAAGAGGGGCTACATCGACCTGCATCTCAGCCTCTGCACGCCGGGCGTCGAGCACCAGTGGCTGGTCTACAGCCGCGCCGGCCATTTCAGCGAGATCGTCTCGGTGGCCGGCCCCTCGACCGTCACGGCCTATCGCCTGCCCTTCTGGCACTACACGACCCCGCTGGTCGGCACGCCCAAGGCCGGCCGCTGGGTGCTGCTGGGGACGTTTCTGTATCGGTGAACGCCCGATCAATCCCGGTCTGGGGCGCCCAGCGGGAAG
>CAZPOS010000434.1:0-606 GCA_964588065.1 uncultured Reyranella sp. | reverse complement strand
TGCCAGCAGGCGCGTGCGGTAGGCGCGCAGGACCGGATAGGTCTCGGGAATCCGGTGCACCCAGTCGGCATAGAAGAGCGACGGCGCGGCGGCACAATCGGCCATCGTGAAGTCGTCGCCGAGGGCCCAGGTCCGGCCCGTGAGTTCACCGTCGAGCCAGGCATAGGCGCGCTCCAGCTTGTCGATGGCGGCGTCGTGGCCGTCCTTGCGCTTGACCGGATCGCCGGTGAGCGCGCCGTCGACCGCGAGCTGCATCATGTTCATCACGTGCAGGTCGAAGAAGCGGTCGAGGAAGCGCACGCCATCGGATCGGCGGGGATCAGGCGCAGCGGACCGGGATGCGTAAGCTGCAGATACTCGATGATGATGCTGGTTTCGACGACGGTACGGTCGCCGTCGACCAGGACCGGGAACTTGCGCAGCGGCCAACGTTTCAGCCACTCGCCGACATGCTCGGGCGTGTCCTCGTAGGCATGGAACTGTGCGAGGAGCAGGAAGTCGTCGAGGCACTCGGCATTCAGCTCGGTATGGAGCGTGTCGATGTCAATAAAATCACCGTCTCCGACGATGTGCCCACGGCCCGTGCGGACACCGATGGAGCTGTCG
>CAZPOS010000433.1:0-2574 GCA_964588065.1 uncultured Reyranella sp. | reverse complement strand
TACCGTCCCCTGGAAAAAGTCCTCTGGAGGGTAGCCTCCTTTGCCCGAGATCACCCTGGAGAACGTCTGGCAGATCAACTACGGCCGCGGCCTCAAGCGCGCCGGCCGCAAGTACATGCTCGACCTCGAGGACATCGCCACCCGCGAGGTGGCGATGATGAAGCACGAGGGCGGCGACGCCATCGTCGAACTGTCCTGCGGCGGTCTCTCACCCGATCCCAACGGTCTGCGGCGCATCGCGGCCGGCACCGGCGTCCATCTGGTGATGGGCTGCGGCTATTACGTGAACGACTACCAGGATCCGAAGAACCACGGCCGCACGGTCGAGGATTTCGCCGCCGAGATGATCGGCCAGATCCACGACGGCGCCTGGGGCACCGACGTCTGTGCCGGCATGATCGGCGAGATCGGCTGCCAGGCACCTTGGACCGACACCGAGAAGCGCGTTATGCAGGGCGCGTTCATCGCCGCCAGCGAGACCGGCGCCTCGATCAACGTCCATCCCGGACGCGATTCCGACCAGCCGCAGGAAGTCGCCGACTTCGCCAAGGCGGCCGGTTTCCCGACCGAGCGCATCGTGATCAGCCACATCGACCGCACGATCTTCGACGAGCCGCGCCTGCTGAGGCTCGCCGACTCCGGCGTGACGGTGGAGTTCGACCTGTTCGGCCAGGAATCGAGCTACTACGGTCTTTCCGACATCGACATGCCCAACGACGCGACGCGGCTCAAGCTGATCCGCGCGTTGATCGAGGCGGGCCATCTGGAGCGCGTCGTGATCAGCCACGACATCTGCTATCGCACGCGGCTGGCGAGCTTCGGCGGCCATGGCTACGGCCACATCTTCCGCAACGTCGTGCCGATGATGCAGAAGCGCGGCTACAGCGAGGCCGAGATCGACGCGATCCTCGTGGGAAATCCGCGGCGCCTGCTGACGTTCGTGTGACCCTTTGTCATCCTGAGTTAGAACGTCAGCCGATACTCCGCATCGGCCTTGTAGATCGGCGCCCTGCTGCCGAAAGGCACGAGCGCGAGGTGCAGGACTTCAAGCATCGCTAAAGACAGGGGTTCATCGCTGGCGGTCGTGGCACGGCGAGGCCTTGCCAGAGTTCCTGTCGAAATTTTTCAAGTTCCTTATTCCAGACGCTGAGAAGTTGTCCCTGGCTTTGGCAGAAGCTCCTCTGCGCTGAAGGCACGCCGTACTTTTCGACCTGGGCGGCTACCTTCGCCCTCCGTTGCGCCATGGTCTTTTCCAATTCGGCTTTGCTGACCGGGCGTAGGCTGTTGGCGACGATGAAGTCGTTTGCGGCATCGACGTAGTCAGAAAGCATCTTGCTGAGCTGCGCATATTCATTTGGATAGCAGAGGTCTGCCGCTATCTGGGTCTCGACCGCGAGGCCCCAGATGCAGAGGACGGCAGGGCGGGATCCGTCCACACTCAACTCTCCCCCGTTCTTGTCGACGATGATGGTCACGCCCCCGCGGCGGATCTCGACGTTGTCGCCCTGCCTGATGATTTCGGTTCCCGGCTGCCTCCCGATCGCATCCAGATCGAGCGGTTGGCCGCGAGCGGTGCCGGCGACGAGTATCAGCGCGAGAGCAAGACGACGGATCATGCGGTTTCCCTCTGGCGCGACCGTAGCAGAAGCCGCGACATGAAAACTGTCGGTTGCAGTGCTCAGAACGTCAAATCATAGGTCGCCTCGGCTGTGTAGATCGGCCCGCCGCGGCCGGTGCGGCTCGAATAGAGCGAGAAGTGTTCGGCCACCCACGGCTCCAGCCGGAAGGTGCCGTGGCTCGCGATGAACTGTGCGATGTGGTGGCCGGTCTCGCCGCCCGCAGGGAAACGCGCCAGGGTGACGTGCGGGCGGTACTTGCGACGATCGACCTCGATGCCGCAATTGCGCGCGACCGTGGTCACCTTCTGCTGCAGCCAGTCGAGTCGCTCGCTGCGCTCGACGACGGCGACCAGAGCGCGCGGCTGCTTGCCGTTGCTGAACTGGTCGACGCCGGCGATCGCCACCGGGAAGGGCGGACCTTCGATGTCGCCGAGCTCCTCCTCGAAGTCGCGCATTGCGCCGCCCTGGACCTCGCCTGCGAAGCACAGCGTGACATGAAGATTCTCGGCCGGAACCCAGTGCGCGTCGGGCACGCCTGACTGCAGCGCCGAGAGCGCGTCGGCGATCTCGTCAGGGACGGGCAGGGCGACGAACAGGCGCGGCATCGTCGAGATTCTTCGTCACGAAAGGAAGGATGCGCTCGACGATGACGTCGACGCCCCTGGCGTTGGGATGGATGCCGTCGGGCTGATTGAGCGCGGGGTCCTGCGCCACACCGTCGAGGAAGAAGGCATAGAGCGGCACGCCGTGCTTGTCGGCGAGCTTCTTGTAGAGACCGTCGAACTGCTTGACGTATTCCGGGCCGAAGTTGCGCGGCGCCAGCATGCCCGTCATCCAGACGGTGACGCCGGCCTGTTTCAGCTTTTCGATGATCGCATCGAGGTTGCGCTCGGTGGCCGCCGGATCGAGGGCGCGCAGCATGTCGTTGCCGCCCAGTTCGACCAGCACGATGTCG
>CAZPOS010000432.1:306-2595 GCA_964588065.1 uncultured Reyranella sp. | reverse complement strand
CAAAGAGTTGCCCTGCGCTTTACGATGTAAATGTGAGTGGAACAAAAAATATTGTCGACCTCTGCAGAGAGTACAATGTCGCAAAGCTGGTCTATGTGAGCTCGGTCCATGCGATACCCGAAAAACCCAAGGGCACAACAATTTGCGAAATAAGCGAATTCGACCCCGACAGTGTCGTCGGCGGATACGCGAAGACAAAGGCGGAAGCCACGGCATATGTGCTGGAGGCCGCCAAGCAGGGCTTGAATGCCTGCGTGATCCACCCCTCTGGCATAACCGGCCCCTATGACTACGGCAGAGGGCATATGACCACCATGATAATAGACTATTGCAAGCGCAGGCTGAGCTCCGGTGTTAAAGGAGGCTACGATTTCGTCGATGTGCGAGATGTAGCTAACGGAATAATATCCGCCTGCGATAAGGGCAGAAGAGGCGAGTGTTACATCCTCTCGAATAACTATTATAAAATTAAAGAAATTTTCACCATGCTCCAAGAGATAAGCGGAAGGAAGATAAAAAGCTATATGCCTATCTGGCTGGCGAAGGCCACTGCACCCCTTGCAGAGCTGTATTATAAAATGTTGAAGCAGCCGCCGCTTTTTACCGCATACTCCATTTACACGTTGAATTCAAACTCGCTCTTCTCACGGCAAAAGGCCTTTACAGAACTGGGCTACACCACAAGGCCCATGAGAGAGACGCTTAGGGATACTGTAAACTGGCTTAAAGGAAAAGGCCGTATATAAATCCAAGATATTAAAGCTGCACAGTGAAAATTTGCACTGTGCAGCTTTTTCGCAGTCACTTGAAGGCTCATTGCCATAATTTCGCGCCTGTGGTAAAATCTGCGCAAATACAAATGGGGGCATCAGATGGACAAGAGCTGGACGGAGTTAATTTATAAAGTCGATATCAAAAAGGCGAAAATCGCCGGGGAGATCGTAGCTCACCATTCGCCTACGGGTATCTACATTGAGGACTACTCAGATATGGAGAGGATGCTTCCTCTAATCGGCAGAGTAGACTATATAGATGAAAAGCTATCTGTTAAGGATAGAAGCTTTGCAGTAATTCATGCCTATATCCCCTCGGACGAATCGGCGGAAGATGCAGCAGAGCGTATCTCGGAGAGACTTCGTTTATCAGGCGTCAGCTTTGCCTATGAGCGAGCAAGCGTAGGAGACGAGGACTGGGAGAACGACTGGAAACAGTTTCACAAGCCTTGGCGTGTGGGGAAGCGCCTTGTCATCAGCCCGTCCTGGGAGCACCTAGACCCCTCAAGCGGTGACATTGTTTTGACCGTTGACCCCGGCTCCGCCTTCGGCTCGGGTGGAGACGAGACCACAAGAGTTTGCCTGCGTCTTATGGAGCCCCATGTCAGAAACGGTGATAGAGTTCTGGACATGGGCTGCGGCAGCGGTGCGCTTTCAATTGCCGCCCTCCTGTTGGGAGCTCAGAGCGCACTGGGCGTGGACATCGACAAAAACGCTGTTAATACCGCCGCGGAAAACGCAGTGCTCAACGGAGTCGGGGAACGATTTGAGAGCCGCTGCGGAAACGTCCTTACGAGCGGCGAATTTGAAGCAGAGCTGGGTAGCGGATATGACCTGATATGTGCCAACATTGCAGCCGATGTGCATCTTTCAATGCGGGGAATATACCGAAACAAGCTCAGACCCGGCGGAAAGCTCATCCTCAGCGGCATTACCAAAGGTCGCGAGGAGGATGTGTATTCGGCCTTTGTAAGCCGGGGTTTTTCCTTCCTCGGAACGGAGGAGGAAAACGGCTGGCTTGCCATGGGGTTTAATATAAATTTTGATGTATAATTCAGCTTGAAAGTGTAAAAATACCGTTGAGCTAATAGCGAAGTCAAAGAGATAGAGAAAACGGCGCGCCGCAGATTTTGCGACGTGCCGTTTTGTTTGAATATTAAAGGCGAATATGAACATAAATTTGTTATAGAGCAACGTGAGAAATGCAAGGGAGTGCAAATTATGAAAAATAAATCTATCTTGAACGGCGTAAAAATTCTAATATATTCAATAATTCTTGGACTTGTTGCAAGCTTTTCGCATTATGCATTTCAGCTAAGCGGCAACAAGCTGTTTATAGGTCTGTTCAACCCTGTAAACGAGAGCACCTGGGAACATCTGAAGTTTATGTTTTTCCCGTTTCTACTGTGGTGGATAGCTATGTATCTTGCAAAAAGCAAAAAATATGATATAGCATTAAAAAAATGGATTGCGGCAGCAGCAGCCTCTTTAGCATCAGCACCCTTAATTGTTGTTT
>CAZPOS010000432.1:0-296 GCA_964588065.1 uncultured Reyranella sp. | reverse complement strand
CGGGTATACATCAGCCCTAGGCTTTGAATCTTTGTTTATTACTATCCTTTTGGTATTTATATCTTATTTTATTTCACTTTGTCTTGCTGCGCATATTCTAAAGTATTCAGAGCCCGACAGAACTACAGTGTTTTTATCAATTGCAGTAATTTCAATTATATTTATTGCGTTTATCGTGTTTACACTGTACCCGCTGGAATTGCCTATCTTTACTCCTTCTGTATAAAAGCAAGCTGTTCTTGACAACACCCCCCGGGGGTGTTAATATAAGTATAGCATATACCCCCCGGGGGTAT
>CAZPOS010000431.1:0-2623 GCA_964588065.1 uncultured Reyranella sp. | reverse complement strand
CCGTGCCGTCGGTGATGCCGAGCTTCGCGCGTTCCTCGGCGCCGATGCGCATGTGCGTGGTCGTCGCCGGATGGGTGACGAGGCTCTTGGCATCGCCGAGGTTGTTGGAGATGTCGACGATCTGAAGACGGTTCAGCGCCGCGAACGCCGCCGGCTTGCCGGCCTTCAGGTCGAACGTCACGACACCGCCGAAGTCGGACATCTGCTTCGCGGCCAGCGCGTGCTGCGGATGATCGGGGCGGCCCGGATAGAGCACGCGGCCGATCGCCGGATGGGCGGCCAGAGCATCGGCGACGCGGCGGGCGTTGGTGCAGTGGCGCTCGACGCGCAGACCCAGCGTCTCGAGTCCCTTCACCAGCACCCAGGCGTTGAACGGGCTGAGCGACGGGCCGGTGTTGCGGATGATCGGCTGCAGCTTGTCGATGATGAACTCCTTCGAGCCCAGCACGGCGCCGCCCAGGGTGCGGCCCTGGCCGTCGATGAACTTGGTGGCGGAGTGGACCACCACGTCGGCGCCGAATTCGAGCGGCCGCTGCAGGATCGGCGTGGCGAAGGCGTTGTCGAGCACGACCTTGGCGCCGGCCTTGTGGGCGAGGTCGCACACCGCCTTCACGTCGACGATGTCGAGCATCGGGTTGGACGGCGATTCGAACAGCACGGCCTGCGTGGGCTTCGACAGGGCCTTCTCCCACTGGGCGAGATCGCCGCCGTCGACCAGCTCGCTCTGGATGCCGTACTTCGGCAGCAGGTCGGCGACGATATAGTGGCAGGAGCCGAAGAGCTGGCGCGCGGCGACGATCCGGTCGCCCGCCTTGAGCAGCGCCAGCAGCGCGAAGAACACCGCCGACATGCCGGTCGAGGTGGCGCGGCAGGCCTCGGCGCCTTCCAGCGCGGCCAGCCGGTTCTCGAACATGGTGACGGTCGGATTGCCGAAGCGCGAATACTGGTAGTGGTTGCTCTCGCCCTTGAAGGTGGCCTCGGCCTCCTCCGCGCTCGAATAGGCGTAGCCCGAGGTCAGGAACAGCGCTTCGGACGTCTCGTCGAAGTTGCTGCGGATCTGGCCGCCGCGCACCGCGCGGGTCTGGGCCCGCCACTTCGAAACGTCTGCCTGCGCCTTCTTCACGGGAATCGAACCGTCCATCTCACTCTCCTGTCTCGCCGCGCGCCCGTCGAGCTGCGCAAACGAAAAGCCCCCGACCTGGAAGGACGGGGGCTTTGCGAGCACCTCCGACCTTTTAGCGATGTTTAACGTGGTCGCAAGCCGGTCGGCTCAAATCTCCACGGACCGCCTCTATAGGGGCGGCGATGGCCGGACGCAAGCCCGTCGATCGAGTTTGCATCCGGCCCTTCTTGTCTCGTCAGTGCTTCTGCTTCGCCAGCGCCTGCTCGCGGAGCTTGCTCATGGTGATGCGCGAGGTGATCGCCTCGGCGTCCGTCTTCACATGGATGATCGAGGGCTTGCCGGCGGCGAGCGCCCGCTCGAACGCCGGCTCGAACTCGGCCGTGCGCTCCACCGTCTCGCCATGGCCGCCGAAGGCGCGGGCATAGGCCGCGAAGTCCGGGTTCTTCAACTCGGTGCCGTGGACTCGCGTCGGATACTCACGCTCCTGATGCATGCGGATCGTGCCGTACATGCCGTTGTCGACCACGATGAACACGACGTTCGCCCCGTGCTGGACGGCGGTCGCGAACTCCTGCCCGTTCATCAGGAAGCAGCCGTCGCCGCTGAACGACACGACCGTGCGGCCTGGCGCAGCGATCTTTGCCGCCACCGCCGACGGCACGCCGTAGCCCATCGAGCCGTTGGTCGGCGCGAGCTGGGTGCGGAAGCCGCGATACTGGAAGTAGCGATGCACGAAGCCGGCATAGTTGCCGGCGCCGTTGGTGACGATGACGTCGTCCGGCAGGCGCTTGTTGAGCCAGCCCACGATCTCCGCGAGGTTGGCCGAGCCGGGCATCGGCGAGGGCTCGATGTTCTTCAGATAGTCGGCCCGCGCTTCGGCGACGCCCGCCTTCCAGGCCGAGGCATCGACCGGCTTCATCGCCTTCGCGGCCGCCGCGAACTGCGCCATGCCAGCGTTGATCGGCAGCGTCGCCTGATAGACGCGGCCAAGCTCCTCGGCGCCGGCATGCACATGCACCATCTTCTGTGCGGGCACCGGCAGGTCGAACATCGTATAGCCGCCGGTGGTGGCCTCGCCGAGCCGCGGACCGATCGCGATGATGAGGTCGCTCTCCTTGATGCGCTTGCCGAGCGGCGGGTTCACGCCAAGACCGAGATCGCCGACGAAATTGTCGTGGCGGTTGTCGATCAGGTCCTGGTTGCGGAAGGAGGTCGTCACCGGGAGGTGGTTGGCCTCGACGAAGGCCCGGATGTCGGCGCAGGCCTTCGCGTCCCATCCGCCGCCGCCCAGGATGACCAGCGGCTGCTTCGCCGCGGCCAGCAGTTCGCGAAAGGTCGCCATGTCTTCCGGCGCCGGCGCGCCGCGCGCGACCTTGTAGGGACCGGCATCGGCGACCTCGACCTCGTCGACCAGCATGTCCTCCGGCAGGGCGATGACGACCGGACCGGGTCGGCCGTTCATGGCGCGATGGAAGGCCTGGCTGACGATCTCGGGGATGC
>CAZPOS010000430.1:0-2643 GCA_964588065.1 uncultured Reyranella sp. | reverse complement strand
TGGCGTTCCCTACGGGATTCGAACCCGTGTCGCCGCCGTGAAAGGGCAGTGTCCTAGGCCTCTAGACGAAGGGAACGAAGCCGAAGAGCGGCTGAGATACCGGCTTGAACGCCGGAAATCAAGCGAGCACAGAGCCCGCCGTCGTCGCGGCGTCGTCGATCTGCAGGCGAACGGTTTCACGGCCGCCAAAACGGTCTATTTTCAGCGCGCCCGCCACATGCAGCACAGGGCGCGCAGAATCGAGCAAAGCCGGTCCCAGAGCGCTCTGGCCGGCCCGGAAGGCGATGGCGTCGATCCGGCCGCGCTCGGCGCCGACCAAGGTGCAGCGAACGTGGCCCTCCCCGACCGGCTGGGCATAACTCACTCGCACCCCGGTCAAGGCGAAGCGCGGCTGGGCATTGCCGGCCCCGAACGGACCGACGCGCTCGATCATCGAGACCAGTTCCGCCGTGGCGGCCGCCGGTGCAAGGGCCGCGTCGATACCCAGCTCGCGAACCGGCGGTGCGGCGCCGAGCTGCGGAGCGATGCGCTCGTCGAGGAAGCGGCCGAGTTCGGGAAGCGAGTCGCGCGCCACCGTGAGGCCGGCGGCCATGGCGTGGCCGCCGCCGTTCACCAGCAGGCCAGCCTGCCGCGCCGCGATCACCGCCGCCCCCAGATCGACGCCGCGCACCGAGCGCCCCGACCCCTTACCCAAGGCGCCGTCCATGCCGATCACGAAGGCCGGACGCGCATAGCGCTCGACCAGGCGGCTGGCGACGATGCCGATCACGCCGACGTGCCAGCCCTCGCTCTCGACCACCAGCACCGACGGCAGATCCTTGGCGTCCGGTCCATACAGGCCGTCGATCCGCGTGATCGCCTGGTCCAACACGTCGCGCTCGATGGCGCGGCGCTCGGCATTGAATTCGTCGAGCCGCACCGCCAGCGCGCCGACCTCGTGCGGATCGTCGCTGGACAGCAGGCGCGCGCCCAGGTCGGCCTGCCCCACCCGGCCACCGGCATTGACCCGGGGCCCCAGCAGGAAGCCCAGATGATAAGCCTCGGGCACCTCCTTGAGCCGTGCCACGTCCGCCAGGGCGGAGAGCCCGGCATTGCGCCGCTGCGCCATGACCTGGAGGCCTGCCTTCACCAGGGCGCGGTTGACGCCGAGTAACGGGACGACGTCGCACACGGTGCCGAGCGCCACGAGATCCAGCCACTGCCGCAGGTCGGGCTCGGGCCGCGCGGTGCCGTACCAGCCCGCCTGGCGGAGGGCGCGATTCACGCCCACGCAGAGAAGAAAGGCGACACCCACCGCGGCGAGATGCTTGTGCGGGCTTTCGTCGTCGAGCCGGTTGGGATCGACCACGGCCACGGCGTCGGGCAGCGCGATCTCCGCCATGTGGTGATCGATCACGATGAGGTCGAGGCCTGAGCGCCGTGCCTCGCCGAGCGGCTCGAAGGCGGTGATGCCGCAGTCGACCGTGACCACGACGGACGCGCCCTCTTCCCGGATCTTCAGCAGAGCCGGCGCGTTGGGCCCGTAGCCTTCCTTGCGGCGGTCCGGGATGTAGACGCCGATATTGCCACCGACGGCCCGGAAGAAGCGCAGCAGCAGCGCCGATGAGGTGGCGCCATCGACGTCGTAGTCGCCGAACACCACGACGCGTTCACCGCCCTGGACGGCCCGCACCAGGCGGTCGACCGCAGCATCCATGTCCTTGAGGTGCGACGGGTCGGGCAGAAACTTGCGGAGCGTCGGCTCGAGGAAGTCTTCTACGGCGTCGAGCCCGACGTCGCGCGCCGCCAGCAGCCGGCAGATCGCGTCGGGCAGCCCGTGGCGCTGGGCGATGGCCAGCGCCTGCCGCTCGTCGCCGAGCCGCGTGGCCCAGCGCTTTCCCGTCAGCGATCGTTCGACGCCCAGGAACGCCGGGCGCTCGGTCCTCGAAGAGTCGAACATGCGGCCATCCTAACCCGAAGCGGCATCGACCCGCTCCGGGACGCCGGCCAATGCCGCCGGGCTTACGCCCAGCTCGGCAGGCCGGTCTTCACCGAGAAATTGTGATGCGCCGAGACCCAGCGCACCGTGCCGGTCTTCGAGCGCATGACGATCGAATGCGTCTCGGCGCCGTTGTGGAAGCGGCGCACGCCCTTCAGCATCGACCCCGAGGTCACGCCCGTGGCCGCGAACATCACGTCGCCCTTGGCCATGTCGGTCATCGAGTATTTGCGGTTGAGGTCGGTGATGCCCCACTTCTTGGCGCGGGCCTTCTCGTCGTCGTTGCGGAACAGCAGACGGCCCTGGATCTGGCCACCGATGGCGCGCAAAGCCGCGGCCGCCAGCACGCCTTCCGGCGCCCCGCCCGAGCCCATGTAGATGTCGATGCCTGAATCGCCGGTCGAGGTGGCGATCACGCCCGAGACGTCGCCGTCGCCGATCAGCATGATGCGGGCGCCGGCGGCGCGCACCTTGGCGATCAGGTCGGAATGGCGCGGACGGTCGAGAATGCAGACGACCAGGTCGTTGACGTCGACCTTCTTGGCCTTCGCCAGGTCCTTCAGGTTCTCCGACACGCTCTTGTCGAGATCGACGATGCCCTCGGGCAGCCCGCCGCCCACCGCGATCTTGTCCATGTAGACGTCGGGCGCGTTGAGGAAGCCGCC
>CAZPOS010000429.1:0-2665 GCA_964588065.1 uncultured Reyranella sp. | reverse complement strand
TGACGGCACCGGACGACTACACGGTCGAGTACAAGCTCAAGAAGCCCTTCTCCGAGCTCCTCTACCAGATGACGCAGTACTTCCACACGGTCCTGAACGTCGACCAGGCCAAGCAGCTCGGCGCCGACTTCGGCGTCAAGGGCTTCGACGGCACCGGCCCCTACTGCTTCGAGAGCTGGACGCCGCGCGACTCGACGGTGCTCACCAAGCACAAGGGCTACAAGTGGGGCCCGCCGATCTACGACTACACCGAGGCGCAGGTCGACAAGGTGATCTGGAAGGTGGTGCCCGAGGAGAACACCCGCGTCACCGCACTGCAGGCCGGCCAGGCCGATGCCAGCCAGTACGTGCCCTACTGGTCGATCAAGGAACTGCAGGCCAACAAGAACCTCTCGGTGACCAAGGCCGAGAACTTCTTCTGGACCTACTTCATCGGCTTCAAGGTCGACAAGGAGCTGGTCAACGACGTGCGCGTGCGCCAGGCGATGAACCTCGCGGTCGACCAGAAGGCGATCACCGAGGCCGTGACCTTCGGCTTCGCCGATCCGGCCTCGACGATGCTGATGCCCAACGTCCTCGACTTCAACGGCAAGCTGAACAAGGCAGCCTACGGCGAGAACATCAAGGAGGCCGACCGGCTGCTCGACGAGGCGGGCTGGAAGAAGGGCGCCGACGGGTTCCGCTACAAGGACGGCAAGAAGCTGGCGCCGGTGATCTACGGCATCTCGGGCGCCTTCAAGGAGATCGCCGAGGCCGTGCAGGGCGACCTGCGCAAGGTCGGCGTCGACCTGCAGATCCAGCTGTTCGACGCCACGGTCGCCTGGGGCAAGCTCGCCACGCAGGAGTTCGACGCTTTCGGCATGAGCTTCCCCTATGTCAGCGCCGGCGACGCGCTCAACCTCTACTTCCGGTCGACCAATGCGCCGACTCCGAACCGCATGAACTGGAAGGACAAGGAGACCGACGAGCTGCTCGACAAGGGCTCCACCGCGCTCGACGAAGCAACGCGCGCGGCCTCCTACCAGGCGGTGCAGCAGAAGGTGCACGACGCCTTCGTCTGGATCCCGCTGTTCCACGAGCCGCTGTTCGTCGTGGCCGGCGCCAAGCTGAAGCCCATCAAGGCCCACGGCAACTATGGCTGCGGCCTCTACAAGGGCCTGGGCCTCGCCTACAAATAGCCAGCAGTCAGCCAGCAACCGGAGCGAAGCGCTTATGAAGACGACCAAGATCGCCGGCCTCGACCACGTCGTCGCGTGGGACGAGGCCGAAGGGCGGCACGTCTATCTCGAAAATGCCGATCTCGTGTTCAAGGGCAACGAGATCGCCCATGTCGGACCGGGCTACACGGGCACGGTCGACACGGTCATCGAAGGCAAGGGGATGATGGCCATCCCCGGCCTCGTCAACGTGCACAGCCATCCCTTCTCGGAGCCCGCCAACAAGGGGCTCACCGAGGAGTATGGCAGCGACAAACTCGGCCAGAGCTCGCTCTACGAATACCTGACGGTGTTCGGCCTCAATCCCGAGGATGCCGGTCCCTCCTCCAAGGTCGCGGTCTCGGAGCTGCTGAAGAGCGGCGTCACGACCATCACCGACCTGTCGATGGCGCGCCCCGGCTGGACCGACGACCTCGCCGCGACCGGCATCCGAGCCGTCGTCTGCCCGATGATGCGCCAGGGCGTCTGGTACACGAAGAACGGCCACACGGTCGAGTATGCCTGGGACGAGAAGGCAGGCGAGAAGGCCTTCGAAGCCTCGATGGCGACGCTCGACGAAGCGGCGAAGCATCCCAGCGGCCGCATTTCCGGCATGGTCGGGCCGGCGCAGATCGACACCTGCCGCGAAGGCTTCTTCAAGGAGGCGCTGCAGGAAGCCAGGCGCCGCGGCCTGCCGATGCAGACCCATGCCTGCCAGGCGGTCGTCGAATTCCACGAGATGGTCCACCGCCACGGCAAGACCCCCATCGAATGGCTCGAGTCCATCGGTGTGCTGGGGCCCGACCTCATCATTGGCCACGGCATCTTCCTGAACGACCATCCGCAGATCCACTATCCGCATGCCAACGATTTCGAACGGCTGCGCGAGTCCGGCGCTTCGGTGGCACATTGCCCGACCGTTTTCGCACGACGCGGCATGGTGATGAACTCGATCGGCCGCTACATGAATGCCGGCATCACCGTGGGCATCGGCACCGATACCTTCCCGCACAACATGCTCGATGAGATGCGGCTGGTCTGCTATCTCGCCCGCGCCGTCACGATGAACTACAAGATGGGCACGACGCGGCACGCCTTCGAGGCCGCCACGATCGGCGGTGCGAAGATGCTGCGCCGGCCCGATCTCGGCCGGCTGGCGCCGGGCTGCAAGGCCGACTTCTCGCTGGTCGACATGAGCCATCCCTACATGCAGCCCGCCCACGAGCCGGTGCGCAGCCTGATCTACTCGGCGGGCGACCGCGCCATCCGCCACGTCTATGTCGACGGCAACCAGGTCGTGAAGGACGGCCAGGTCCTGACGGTGGACGTCGAGGCAGCGACTGCCGGGCTGGTCGAGGGCCAGCGCAAGCGGCTCGAAACGGTAAACCAGCGCGACTGGGCCGGCCGCACCGCCGACCAGCTCGCCCCCCCTGTCTACGGCACGCGCGATCGCCTGCCGCAGTCGCGCC
>CAZPOS010000428.1:2462-2685 GCA_964588065.1 uncultured Reyranella sp. | reverse complement strand
GACATTGGTAGTTTGTGATATCCACCCGATAAAAAATAACCTTTCTCTCTCAGTTTTAGATGCGTTTCAACAAAATCCTTTCTTGGAATACAATCGCCATCAGTCATAATAATATAATCTGCGTTGGTTTGCAGCACAGCTTTGTTTAAAATGATGGTTTTTTGAAATCCATTGTCGGGATGCCACACATGAATGATAGGAAAGTCGACTTCTTTTTGTAATC
>CAZPOS010000428.1:672-2452 GCA_964588065.1 uncultured Reyranella sp. | reverse complement strand
GCCATCATCGGCAATCAACAGCTCAAAGTCTTTGTAAGACTGTACACTAAACCCATAAATGACCTTTTCGAGCCATGCTGGAGAATTGTAGGTACTGACTATTATTGAAATATTCGGTTTCATGTCAACAAATATAGAGTATTTTAATATTTTTGTAAAAATAACTTTCAGTTAAAAAAGGATGAAAAAAATATTAGTAATTCAACAAAAAATGATTGGAGATGTTTTGGTTAGCACAATCCTCTGTGAAACGCTAAGCAAAGCCTATCCGAATGCTCAAGTGGATTACTTGATATATGAAAGTACATATCCT
Source organism: uncultured Reyranella sp. (assembly GCA_964588065.1). GTDB lineage: Bacteria > Pseudomonadota > Alphaproteobacteria > Reyranellales > Reyranellaceae > Reyranella. The sequence goes on along the minus strand of CAZPOS010000428.1, from coordinate 2,139 downwards.
GTAATTGAAGCTAATGAAAAAAATTATAACGTTCTTTTTTTTAAGAAAGAATACAGATCAAACAAAAAAGCTTTTATTCAATTTGCTCTTCAATTAAAAAAAGAAAATTACGATGTCATCATTGACGCTTACAGTAAACTAGAAAGTTGGATTATTGTAGGTTTGTCTAAAGCACCTTTAAAAATTTCATTCAAAAAAGGAGTCTCTAATTTCTTGTATACTCATTTAATTGAACGCCATCCAAAACCCCAAACAAACTTAGGATTAGTTATTGAACATCGTTTAAAGTTGTTGAGTCCTTTAGAAATTAGCACTGATTTATTGATTACAAAACCAGTTATAAAAGTTACAGCTACTGAAAATCAACAAGCTATTAATACTTTAATTCAAAACAAAATTGATTTGCAAAAACCAATAATTATGCTTAATATTATTGGAAGCAACGACACCAAAACCTATCCGCTTCATTACATGACAAAAGTGGCAGATGAGTTGGCTAAAAATGAGGTGCAAATTTTGTTTAATTATCTTCCAAATCAAGTTGAAAAAGCAAAAAAAGTTTTAGATTCTTGTGAGGAGGAAACTAGGGAAAAAGTTTTTTTCAATGTTTTAGGAAATGATCTAAGAGGATTACTCGCGCTAATGAATCAGTGTTCTATGGTAATTGGAAATGATGGAGGTACCATGAATATGGCAAAAGCATTGAATAAAGCAACGTTTATTATTTTTTCGCCTTGGATTGAAAAAGCTGCATGGAACACTTTTGAAGACGGAGTAAAACACGTTTCTGTGCATCTAAACGATTACAAACCAGAGCTTTTTAAGAATAAACAATTAAAAGAAATTAAAAGTGAAAACGAAAAGCTTTATCAGATGTTTTCACCAAGTTTTTTCGGAGATTTACTGACCCGTTTTATCAAAACTAATTTGGTTAATGAAAGTAATTAATAAAAATAAACTCACTGCATTAGTTATCACTCTTAATGAAGAAAAAAACATTAGAGAACTGCTTCAAAATTTGAATTTTGCAGACGAAATTATTGTGGTCGATTCTTTTAGTTCAGATAAAACAATGGAAATTGTAAACGAATTTCCTCATGTAAAAGCGTATCAACATCATTTTGAAAATTTTTCAGAACAACGTAATGTTGCAATTGATTTTGCTACTAACGATTGGATTTTGTTTGTAGATGCAGATGAGCGTATTCCAGAAGAATTGAAAAACGAAATTTTGCAAACTTTGAATTCAGAGCCTAGCAAAAGAGGTTATTATCTTAAACGAAAATTTTATTTTTTCAATCAGCCTGTACGTTTTTCTGGATTACAATCTGATAAGAATTTGCGTTTGTTTAAAAAAGAAAATGCTAGATACAACGGAATCGTTCATGAAAAGTTAAACTTTAACGAAAACGTCGCCGTTCTTCAAAACTATTTGATTCATTATTCTTACGCTCATCATCAGCACTT
>CAZPOS010000428.1:0-662 GCA_964588065.1 uncultured Reyranella sp. | reverse complement strand
ATTAAGGGGAGCTGTAGTTTTCGGGGGTGGTGAGATTAAAAGCTATTGAAAAACTAAACGAAGGGGCGAATTACAATCCAATTTTAGCCTTTCTACATCCGATTTACACCTTTTTAAACCGCTATTTCTTTAGATTAGGATTTTTAGACGGTAAAAAAGGCTTCGTTATTTGTAAAGTTTATGCTCAAGGAGTTAAGGAGCGATACAAAGAAATAAAACGTTTGCAGAAAAAGTAAAAAGCTACTTTTTCCAAAATTTTAAACGTTTTTTTAGTTTTTGTTTTCTTTGAAAACGCTCTTGAAAATCTAAAGTGTATTGCCACATCAATTGAAAAATATTCTCTTCTGTTTGTTGTGGATATAATCACTCGACATAACGGCAATCATATCCTTTTTTGGAGTTAATCTTCGCAAATTGTACATACGTTGTTCAAAAGACAATTCCTTTAAAAAGTTCATTCGGTTCAAATCCACTAAATAAAAAGAATATTCAGAGTTTTCATTTATTCGGATCAGCGTATTTCCAGGTGAATGATCTTTAAATTCTACACCGTTTTCATGTAATTCAAAGCAAAATCGAGTGAAAGCTCTTAAAATTAAGTTGTGGTTTTTTAAAAAAGGTTGTTCAACCAAATCTCGATAAGTATAGGTTGCATCTATATG
>CAZPOS010000427.1:0-2690 GCA_964588065.1 uncultured Reyranella sp. | reverse complement strand
GACATCATCCCGTTCTTCGTGCGGCCGCAGGTCGGCAAGCCACAGGCCAAGGTCTGCTACCTCGCCTCGACCTTCACCTATCAGGTCTATTCCAACTTCTCGCGCGGCATGTTCGACGATGCCTTCCAACAGCGGGTCGCCGACTGGAAGGCCTATCCGCATAATCCCGACCATCACGGCGACTACGGCCTGTCGACCTACAATCATCACCGCGACGGATCGGGCGTCGCCTATTCCTCGCGGCTGCGGCCGCTGCTGACCTGGCGGCCGAACTTCCTCAGCTTCAACGACGAGGCGGGCTCCGGCCTGCGTCATCTGCCGGCCGACACGCATCTCACCGGCTGGCTTGACCGCATGGGCGTCGCCTTCGACGTGGTGACCGACCACGACCTCGACGAAAAGGGCGTCGAGCTGCTCGCCTCCTACAAGGTCGTGCTGACCGGCTCGCATCCGGAATATCACACCGAGGGCACGCTCGATGCGCTGCAGGCCTATACCGAGAGCGGCGGCCGGCTGATGTATCTCGGCGGCAACGGCTTCTACTGGCGGGTGGCGCAATCGCCCAAGGTGCCCGGCGCGATCGAGGTGCGGCGCACCGAAGGCGGGATCCGTACCTGGGCCGCCGAGCCCGGCGAATATTATCATGCCTTCGACGGCGCCTATGGTGGCCTGTGGCGGCGTTCGGACCGGCCGCCGAACCTGCTCTGCGGTATCGGTTTCTCCAGCCAGGGCACTTTCGTGGGCGATTCCTACCGGCAGTCGCCGGCGGCGCGCGACAATACCCATGCCTGGGTGTTCGAGGGCGTGAAGGACGAGCTTTTCGGCGGCTATGGCTTCTCGGGCGGCGGCGCGGCGGGGTTCGAACTCGACCGCCTCGACCATCGTCTGGGCAGCCCGCTGAACGCGGTGGTGCTGGCCTCGTCGGAAGGCCACGACCGGCGGAATTTCGTAGTCGTGCACGAGGAGCGGCTGGGATTCGCCACGACAATTCCCGGTGAGACGCTGGAGCAGCTGATCCGGGCCGACATGACCTATGTCGAGAAGCCCAGGGGCGGCGCGGTGTTCTCGGTGGGCTCGATCACTTATTGCGGCAGCCTGCCGCACAACAAGTTCGACAACGACGTGTCGCGGCTCACCTTCAACGTGTTGAACCGCTTCGGCGAGCTCGGCCTCAAATGGCCTTTCTGATCTCGGGTGCGAGGTGCGTGACGAGGCCGCGCGCCGCGGCCTCGATCAGGCCGAGGGCACGTTCATAGTCCTCGGCCGTGCCGCCGAACGGGTCGGCAATGTCGTGAATGCCGACCGGCGGCGCGTATTTCATCAGGAGCTGCGGCCGGTCGGCCAGCTCGCGCGGCGCCAGCCAGCGCAGCTCGACGAGATGGTTCCGGGTCATCGCCAGTATGTAGTCGAAGCGCCTGATGTCCTCGGCCGTCACCTGACGCGCCCGGAGACCGGATATGTCGTAGCCGCGAGCGGCGGCCACCTCGATGGCGAGCCGGGTCGGCGGCTGGCCGATATGGCTGGCGCCCGTCCCCGCCGAATCGATGTCGAGCACGTCCGCAAGGCCCGCCTTCGCCGCCAAGGCTCGGAACGCACCCTCGGCCATCGGCGAGCGGCAGAGATTGGCGGTGCAGACGAACAGGATGCCAATGGTCATGGCCGCGGACACTAGCACGGCGCTAGATTGGCGGCATGCATCAGGATTTCTTTCCGCCCGGCATCGCCGTGTTGACCGGCGCCGGCATCTCCAAGGAAAGCGGGATCGACACGTTCCGCGACATCGACGGGCTGTGGAATCGGGTCGACCTCGAGGAGGTGGCGACCCTGGAAGCCTGGCATCGTGACAAGAAGAAGGTGCTCGACTTCTATAACGAGACGCGCGGCATGTTCCGGGCGGCCGGCATCCAGCCGAACGAGGCGCACCGGGCCCTGGCGCGGCTGGAGCGCGAGTACGAGGGCGAGGTGACGGTCATCACCCAGAACATCGACCCGCTGCACGAAATGGCGGGGTCGAGGCGCGTGATCCACATGCACGGCCGCGACGGCGAAATCCGCTGCATGCACTGCAAGACGGTGTTCGAATCCGATCAGAACCTCACGCCCGCCTCGGTCTGCCCGAACTGCGGCGCGGTGGGGGAGCTGCGGCCCGACATCGTGTGGTTCGGCGAGATGCCGATGCATCTCGAGGAGATCTACGCGGTGCTGGAGCGCTGCGGCCTCTTCCTGGCGATCGGCACGTCGGGCGAGGTCTATCCCGCGGCGGGCTTCGTCCTGCACGTGCGCCGCCACGCGCCGCGCGCCCGCACGGTGGAACTCAATCTCGAACCGACCGACAACAAGAGCCTGTTCCACGAACACATCTACGGCCCCGCCACCGAGACCGTGCCGCCCTATGTGACGCGCGTGCTGACGCAGGGCTGGCGATAGCAACAAGACGAGACGGAGGAAACGATGCCCGACATGACCCATGGACTGAACGAAGGGCCGCACGGCGCGCATCACATCGCAGCCGATGCGCACGGCCAGAACTTCCATTCGATCGACCGCCAGTTCCAGGACCTGATGCGGCTCTACATGGAGCCCGGCCTGCTGCACCAGATGACGCCGCACTTCGAGCGGCTGGGCGGGCTGGCCGGCGGCCGGCTCGACGAGCTGGCGATGATCGCCGACAAGCATCCGCCGGTGCTGCA
>CAZPOS010000426.1:0-2731 GCA_964588065.1 uncultured Reyranella sp. | reverse complement strand
AGCCCGATTCAAGGCACAGGAAATCGGCGACGATCTCCATCCAGTAGATCAGCGGATAGGCGTACCAGTGGACGTGCCACTGCGAGTTGTACTGCGTCGCCCCGCCGACCGCCGACGGGCCGGCCATCGTCTTGAACCCGATGTCGAAGCCGGGATCGAGCTTCATCCCGCCGAGGTTGACGAAGCACCACGGCTTCATGCTGACGTCGGCAAGGCGAACCGGCTCCCAGAACCCCATCGCGACCCCGGGCCTCAGGCCGCACAGGCAGACCGGGGAATCGGGGTTGTCGGTGTCGGGCCGCTCCGAGGGCCAGATCTTCAGGCTCCCGACCGAGATCGGGAACAGGCACGACCAGCAGATGTCGGTGATCGGGTTGACGAACTTGCCGGTGCAGCGGCCGGGCCCGGCCTCGGCCTGTGCGGGGCTGGCGGCCAGCAGGCTCGCGCCTAGCAGCAGCAACAAGGCGCCGATGCGGGAATGGAGGCTCCTGCGGGTCATGATGCCTTGCCCTTCTGCGGCTCGATCGCCTGTTCGGTGATGACGAGGACGCGGCCCTGCTGCTCGACGGTCGCGGGAACCGCGCGGATGCCGAAGTGCTTCACGAGACTGCCGCCCTGGTCGAAGTAGAACCGGCGCTGGCGGGCCTTCATCAGCTCGAGCGGCGCGCCTCGCACGAGGATCAGCTTTGCCCGCGTCGCTGCGAAGCGGCGCGCCGCCCAGGCAAGCTGCGCCGGATCGTCGCCGTCGAGGAACACGAGCGGTGCGCGCAGCGGCACGGTGTCGAGCGGATTGACTTGGCGGCCCGCGGCAATGATCACCCGGCCCTTGTCGTCGGCAATGTTGCGCTCGACGGTGATCGTCGGATCGAAGCGCCAGCGGCGCGTTGCCGAGGCCGGGCCGACGCCGGCGACGGGCTCGGGCCGGTTGACGCGCGCGATCGTGCGGCGCTTCAGCTCCTCGTTGAGCCGCGCGGTCTCCCCGGTCTTTTCGAGCCGGGTCAGCCGGGCGTAGATCTGCGCAAGCAGGTCGGGCTCGGCGACCGGCCACACGGCGCCCTGCTGGCCGTAGTCGCGGGCGAGCGCCGGGGTGGCCGTGCCGAAGCAGGCGAGGAGCGGGGCGACGAGGAGCGTGGCCCGGTTCACAGGATCGGCCTCCCGACCCCAAGGATCCGCGGCGCACAGATCCAGCCGATCGCCGCGTAGCGGCTGTCGAAGCCGTCCTTGTGCTCGGTGGTGACGAAGTAGCAGCCCCGGGGAACGGTCCCGCTCGGACCGAGCGCGAGCGGCTCGCCGAGCCGGCTCCGCGGCTTGGCCTTCGCGACCAGGCGTCCGTTGACGAAGAAAGCGCGGTTCCTTTCGGTCACGATGTCGCCGGGCACTCCGCTCACGCGCTTGCCGAACGGCTTCGGCTCGCTGCCGAAGTGCTTCACCAGCAGCGGCGTGGCTGGCGGATCGAACAGGATGATGTCACCGCGCTGCGGCTCGGCGCCGCGGGTCAGCCAGACCGCCCAGTAAGGCAGGCTCGGGCTGGCGTTGATCATCAGCGCGTGGTCGCGCGCGAACGCGGACAGCGAGCTGAGCGCGAGCGCTACGGCGCCGACGCCGCCCCACAGCGCCAGGCGCGGCCATGCCGAGGGACGCGTGTCAGCGGCGCGCATCGGGAGAGGCTCCGATCCGGCGCGCGACGTCGGCGCGCACCGCTTCGGTGAGATCGGGGGTGCTGCCCGCCACCACCGCTTCGGCGACGAGGACGGTGCGGCCTTCGCGCGAGAGCTGGCCGACCGAAGCTTCGACCGCCTTGAGATAGGCCTGGACCCGCTGGCGGGTTTCCTCAGGGCTGCGCCCGGCGCGCGCTTCGGCTTCGACGAAGTCGCCCATGATTCCGCTCAGCTGGACGGTGACCACCTCGCGCTTCTCGAGCGCGAGCAGCTTGTCGGTTGCCCACAGGCCCCAGAGCGTGGAGCCGACCATGCTCAGCGCGAGCGCGATTCCCGTCAGGCTGACGCCGAAGCGACCCTTCGGCAGGACTGGTGTTGCCAATATGTTCTTCACGGCCTTTCCTCCCGGAGTCCATCGTTGACCTCGCACAGGAAGCCGGGCAGCCGCAGGCAGGCGACCAGCGTGGCGAGGCTGATGAGGCCGAACTTGAGCTCATTGACGAAGCCGACCTGGCGGTCGGGATCGGCGCCGAGGAAGCGGTCCGCGAAATTGGCGAGCTGCGCGAAGAACAGCTCCACGTCGCCGCCCGAGATCATCAGGAAGAACAGGAGCGGCAGCCCGAGCGTCATCAGGTAGGTCGTGGCCAGGAAGCCCCCCGCCTTGAGGAGGATGTAGCAGGTGTCGGCGGCATGGCCGCGCCAGCCCTTGCCGGGCGGTGGGAGTTCGTCCTCCGCGGCAAGCTCCTGCGCCGGTTCGGAGGGAGTGACGAGGTGGAGTGACATGGGTTTTCAGGTCCTTGCTTGAGGGTGGATTCAGGTGCGGCCCGCGAAGGCGATCCGCTCGATTGCGTCGGCGAGCTGGTGGCCGCGGGCGATTTCGGCGTCGATCGCGGCGAAGGTCTGGGGCGAGCTCGAGAACAGCGTCGCCGAATAGTCGTCGAGCACGAGCCGGCCGATCGCCTCGGTCTCCGGCCCCTTGATGAACACCTCCGAATAGTCAGAGCCCGATCGCTTGAGACTGCGGATCAGCGTCTCGGTGCGGTCGTCCATGTCGAGGCGTTTGCTGGCCTTGA
>CAZPOS010000425.1:0-2735 GCA_964588065.1 uncultured Reyranella sp. | reverse complement strand
GGAGCTGCCACTCGTCGTTCTGTTCGAGGAGCACGGCGCCGACGAGGCGCACGATGCTGTCTTCGTTGGGGAAGATACCCACGACGTCGGCGCGTCGCTTGACCTCCTTGTTCAGCCGCTCGAGCGGATTGGTCGAGTGTAACTTCGTGCGGTGCTGGGTGGGGAAGCCGGTGTAGGCGAGCACGTCGGTTTCGGCCTCGTCCATGCAGGCGCCGAGCTTGGGCCAACGGGTGCGCAACTGGTCGGCGACCTGTCGCCAGACCTGCGTTGCGCTTTTCTGATCGGGCTGCAGGAAGACCTGGCGGATCGCGGCGGCGACGACAGTGTTCTGGCCCTTGGGCACATAGGACAGGGCATTGCGCATGAAGTGCACCCGGGGGCTGTTGAACAACCTGTCTCAGGCGGTAGCGCCCTGAGCGGTGAAGCTCGGATTGCCGACGCGGCGCGGTGCACGCATGATTATTAGGAGCAAAGCGAACAGCGCCGTGGCGAGCCGTTTCAGGTTCATTGCCGCCGCGGTCAGATAGGCCTGGATGCGCATGTTGCTGAGGCCCCGCCTGACGGCGCGTGCGAGACCGTGCCAACTCTTCGCTTCACCGTGGGCACCCTCAACGCGCCAGCGATGGCGCTGGTAGAGATCGACGTCCTGCTCGGACCAACTGAGCCGGCGACGGCGCGCCCGCAACAACGCTGGATAGTCGTTGCCGAGCACCACGGCTTTGTTCGAACGCCCACCCGATAAGCACAGCGCGGCCATGTCACATCGGCGACAGTCCTTTGCCCGGGACGTGAAGAAGCGACCATGCTTCACCGCGCGTCCCGCTTTGAGGGTTTTGCCGCGTGGGCATTTCAGGACATCGTGCTTGGCGTCGTAGCGGAAGCGCCGCATCGGCACCTTCGACCGGATCGGCTCCGCCTTGGGCGGGATCACCGCGTCCGTCCGGCGCCGCTCGAGCGCGCCATAAACCTTGGCGTAGGCGTACCCGGCGTCCGCTGTCGCGGTTGCGACATGGGTGCCGGTCAAGGTCTCGATCCGTTCGATTGCGGGCACCAACTCGGCGCCCTCGTTCGTTTCGCCTGTCGTCACCGTGATGTCGACGATCACGCCGGCGACGTCGCAGACCGAGGTATGTTGTTTGTAAGAGGGCTCCAACCGCTGGTTACGCCCGCTCGTCGACATTGTCGCGTCTGGATCCGTCGTGCAGACCTTCTTGTATTTTCCCGTCTGCTTAGAGTCGCGCTCCCGCTCGTCGACGGGCTCATTCTCTTGGCCCACCTTCTCGACCCAGCGCGTCGCGAGGGCCTCCCAGCTGACGTCAGCGCGGATCAGCGAAGCGTCAATGTGAACGACCTCGCCCTTGGCGATCCTGGCGCGAACGCAGGCGGTGACCGTGCGTTCGAAGATGTGCCGGAAGCGCGCCTCGCCCCATCTCTGGCGGATGCGGGTCAGTGACGAGTGGTCCGGCAATCGCTCGGTCAGACCAAAGCCGCAGAACCAGCGGATCGCGACGTTGACTGCCGCCTCGCGCATCAGCCGACGATCATGAACGACGCCGAGCAGGAAGCCCGCCAGCATCAGCCGCAGCGCGGCTTCGGGTTCGATCCCTGGTCGACCATTATCGGAACAGTATAGGCTCGCAACTTCGTCGCGCAGCCAGGTAAGATCAAGCACACGATCGACCCGCGCCAAGATGTGCTCATCAGGAATCAGATCGCGAAGGCTGCCAGCAAAAAATTCGAACTGTTCCGCCTTGCGCTCGCCCAGCATCGGCCGCCTCCATGACCTTCACCATGCTACTGAATCACGAAGCGCTACCTTTTTCAACAGCCCCACCCGGCAGCGCTGCCAGGTGGCGCCCATGACGCGGGTGATCGCGCCCTTGAGGCCCTCGTGAGCATCGGAGATGACCAGCTTCACGCCGGTAAGACCGCGCCGAACAAGGTCCTTCAGGAAGTCGGACCAGAAGACCTCCGCTTCCGAGGGGCCGATATGCAGGCCGACGATCTCGCGCCGGCCCTCGGTGTTGACGGCCATGGCGATTATTGCGGCAACGCTGATGATCCGCCCGCCTTCGCGTACCTTGAGATAGGTGGCATCGAGCCAGAGATACGGCCATTCGCCGGTGAGCGGGCGTTTCAGAAAGGCATGGACGCGCTCGTCAATGTCCTTGCAAAGCTTGGAGACGGTGGACTTGGAGATGCCGGTCATGCCCATGGCCTGGACGAGTTCATCGACCCGCCGGGTGCTGACCCCGCCGATCCACGCTTCCTGGATCACCGCAACCAGCGCTTTCTCGACCATCTTGCGGGGCTCAAGGAAGCCCGGAAAATAGGACCCAGCACGCAGCTTGGGGATTTTCAGGTTCAGCGTGCCTACCCGGGTATCCAGCGAACGGTCGCGATAGCCGTTGCGCCAGGTCGCGCGCTCGCTGCTGCGTTCGTGGCGACCCGCGCCGATCAGGCCATCAACGTCGGCCTCCATGATCAGCTGCAGCACGTTCTCGGCGATGGTGCGCAAAAAATCCGGTTGGCCGCCCTTCGCAGCAAGCTCTTCGATCAGTAATCTGTCCTCGGTCATCGGGAACTCCTCTTCGTCACGGTTGAAGTGTGCAAACTCCACCATAACGATGAACCCGGTGGCCACCAGCGACGCCGCATTCCGGGGTGGGGCATGCCCCACCCCGGAATACACCATCGCCTACACCGGAAATTACACCACGAGCGCGGACGCTAAC
>CAZPOS010000424.1:0-2744 GCA_964588065.1 uncultured Reyranella sp. | reverse complement strand
TTCCGCGGCCCATTCATTGATCTGCACCTGGGCGAGCTTCTGGTCCTTCTTGGATGTGCCCTTCTCGCTGATCGGCACGCCGGCATCGCGCAGGCACATCATCAGGTCGCCGGTCAGGATGAAGGAATCGCGGCCGAGGAAGCGCAGCAGGTACTGGCCGGAGAAACCGCCCAGCCGGGAACCGCGCTTGGCAAAGATCTCGAGCAGGCCGATCTGGTCGTCGGCCGGCCAGGCGGCCAGGAACTTGCCGAAGCTGCCATGCTCCGCCGCGACCTCGGTGACGAACTTCGCGTTCTCGCGCACCGAGCGGATGCTGGTCGGGTTGCGCACGATGCGCGTGTCGCGCGTGAGCCCCTCCCAGAATTCGGCCGGCTGGAACAGGAGCCGCTTGGGGTTGAAGCCCAGGAAGGCTTCCTCGAAGCCCGGCCACTTCTTGTCGATCACGCTCCATACGAAGCCGGCGCAGAACACGCGGCGCGCCATCTCCGCCAGCACGCGGTCGTCCGTCAGCTTCGCCAGTTCCTTGTTGTCGCGCTTCTTCGGCAGCAGGGCCGCCAGCGCCGTCTCGCCGCCCTTGCGCCGGGCGGCGCGCGCCTGGATCGACTTGAAGCTGACGCGCGCCACGCCGGCTACTCGAGCCAGCCGTCGAAGAAGTCGAACACGGTCGCCTTGAACATCGGATGGCCGATGCAGGAGAAGTGATCGCAGCCCGGCAGGGTCACCGCCTTGGCACCGGGGATGGCATCGGCCAGTCCCTGCGGCGGGCCGGCGAGCTGGTCACGGGCGCCAGTGACCACGAGGGTCGGGCGGCGGATCGCCATCAGTGAGTCGGGCGTGAGCGGCAGGCGCGGTCCGCGCGAGCAGGCCGCCAGGGCCAGCCGGTCTTCCTTCTGCTCGTCGGCGAAATGGCGGAAGCTCCTCAGCATCGGATCGGCGATGTCGTCGGGACTGTCGGCCTCCATGGCCTCGGCCATGGCGCCCTCGGCGCGCGGCGGATCGAACAGTCTGCCGCCCACGCCCGCGACCACGAGATGATCGATGCGGCCCGGATCGAGCAGGGCGGCCGTCAGCGCGATGTGCGCGCCCATCGAGAAACCCAGCACGTGTGCGCGCTCGACGCCGGCATGGTCCATCAATGCAAAAACATCGCGGGCCATCGCCTCGCGGTCGTAGAGCGCCGGGTCATGCGGCTTGGCGCTCTCGCCATGGCCTCGATTGTCGAGCGCGAAGCCTCGCAGTCCCTTGGCGGCGATGGCGTCGTACCAGCCCATGCGCTTCCAGTTCTCGGTGCGGTTCGCGGAAAAGCCGTGCACCAGCACGATCGCCTTGCGGCCATCGGCGGGACCGAATTCGTCGTAGGCGAGGTCGAGCCCATCGGCGGTGAAGTGAGCCATGACTTTCCCTAACAAGTGGCATGAACTGCGACAAGGTTGATCGCGCTGCCCAAGTGTCGGACAACCGCGTCAACGAGAAGAGGAAACCCATGACGGAACATCGCGGCAAGATCGGCAAGACGGTTCGGGACTCGCAGCCCCATTGGCCGGAGACGCCGAAGCGTCCCAAGGGCGCGCCCAACATTCTCGTCATCCTGTTCGACGATGTCGGCTTCTCGGACTTCGGCTGCTACGGCTCGCCGATCGAGACCCCGGTCATCGACGCCATCGCCAAGCGCGGGCTGCGCTACACCGGCTTTCACACGACCGCCATGTGTTCGACCACGCGCGCCGCGCTGCTCACCGGCCGCAACCATCATTCGGTCGGCGTCGGCTGCCTCGCCAACTTCGATTCCGGCTATCCCGGTTATCGCGGCAAGATCAGCCGCGAGGCCGGCACCATCGCCGAGATGCTGCGGCCGCATGGTTATCGCAACTACATGCTGGGCAAGTGGCACGTGACGCCGCTCACCGAGTCGGGGGCGACCGGCCCGTTCGACGGCTGGCCGCTGGGCCGCGGCTTCGACCGCTACTACGGCTTCATGGATGCCGAGACCGATCAGTTTGCTCCTGAACTGGTGCGTGACAACACGCCGGTCGACCCGCCGGGCACATTCGCCACCGGCTATCACCTGACATCGGACCTGGTCGACCAGGCGATCCGCTATCTCGCCGACCACGTCGCCGACAATGCCGAGATTCCTTGGCTCACCTGGGTCGCGTTCGGCGCCTGTCATGCGCCCCATCAGGCACCGTTCAACCTCGTCTCCAAGTACGACCCGGTGTTCGCCGAAGGCTGGGACGCCGAGCGCGAACGCCGACTCGCGCGCCAGATCGAGATGGGCATTGTGCCTAAGGGCACGCAGCTGCCGCCGCGGAACGACTCCGTTCGCGCCTGGGCCGAGATTGCCGAGCCCGAGCGCCGGATGTTCACCCGGCTGCAGGCTGCCTATGCCGCCATGCTCGATCATGCCGACCAGCATATCGGCCGCCTGATGGCCTTCCTCGAGAGCAGCGGCCAGCTCGACGATACGCTGGTCATCGTCATGTCCGACAACGGCGCCAGCCAGGAGGGCGGCCCGTTCGGCATGATCAATGCCATGGGCCCCTACAATCTGCGCCGCGAATCGCTCGAGGAGAAGATCGCGCGCATCGACGATATCGGCGGTCCCGACACCCATTCGAACTTCCCGTGGGGCTGGGCGATGGCGGCCAACACGCCGCTGCGCCGCTACAAGCAGAACACCCATGGCGGCGGCATCCGCGATCCGCTGGTCATGGCCTGGGACAAGGGCATCGCCGCGCGCGGCG
>CAZPOS010000423.1:550-2754 GCA_964588065.1 uncultured Reyranella sp. | reverse complement strand
CTCTACGGCTCGCTGCGCGAGCGGTCGTTCAGTCGTTTCGCGGTCGAGGAAGCGGCCCGGCTTCTCATCCTCTTCGGCGCCGAAGTGCGGATCTTCGATCCGTCCGATCTCCCGCTCCCCGACCAGATCAAGGACGATGACCACCCGGCAGTGCATGAGCTTCGCGAGCATGCGCTCTGGTCCGAAGGCATGGTCTGGTGCAGCCCCGAGCGGCACGGCCAGATCACCGGCATCATGAAAGCCCAGATCGACCATTTGCCGCTCGAATTCGGCGGCATGCGTCCGACCCAGGGCCGGACCCTGGCAGTCATGCAGGTTTCGGGCGGATCACAGTCGTTCAACGCGGTCAACACGTTGCGGCTGCTCGGGCGGTGGATGCGCATGTTCACCATCCCCAACCAGTCAAGCATCGCGATGGCGTTCAAGGAGTTCGACGAGGACGGCCGTCTCAGAGCCTCAAGCTATTATGACCGGATCGTCGACGTCATGGAGGAGCTGGTGCGCTTCACGGTGCTGACACGTAGCCATGCCGATCAGCTCGTGGACCGCTATTCGGAACGCAAGGCGGCAGCCGCCAAGCGCGACGCGGCACAATATCTGGCCTCACGGTCGACGGCCTGACGGCCGGGCTCTTCCGACGCGGCGAGCGTGGATGCCGCTTTGTCCCTGTCGGGAGCCCGGTTCGCGGGAGCCCTTTCTTTAGGCTTCTCCGCGCCATGAATGCCTGACGCGACAGGGCCTTCGCGCCTTTCGCCAGAGGATGCGGCACATGGGCCATCGCGCTGGCGGCGGCAACCCGAACGGCCCGGCCGTGTTGGCGCGCCGAGGCGCGCCTGCCCGCACCACCCGGACCTTATCGGGTTCCCCTTGGGCGTTGCCCGGCGGTGCCGCCGCCGCTTTTTCGATGGCCCGGAGGGTGCGCATCCGGCGGGAAGGCCGCCGGCCCTGCGACACGGAAAGGCAATCCCTCATGACCAGCTCCCTTTCAGCAGTGCTCCAAGCACTCGAACTCGGCCATCTCGACCTAACGGGCGACCAACGCTCGATCGAAGCGCCGCCACCGGCCGAGGCGCTCGAACAGACCGTCAGCGCCATCTGGAGCGATCTCTTCGCGCTCTTCCCCTTCACCGCGCTCGAACGCGACATCGAGGATCTGGGCTGGGGCTTCGTCAATCTCTTTCACCGCGCGGCCGCCAAGAAGCATCAGCTGATCGACCGCCTGACCGACGAGATCCGGCTCCTGCTCGCCGAGCAGGACGGGTCGGAGATCGCGACCGCCGATCTCGAGGACAAGATCGATCTCGCCCGCAAGGTCGAGCAGTCCGCCCAGGCCTATGAGGGGATGCGCGACACCGCGGCGCGCCACTATCTGCACGAGACCGGTCGCTCTTGGGTGCCCGCGACCGGCAACCGCATCTCGCTCGGCACGACCGCTGCGATCGTCGATGGCCGGGCCTATTTGCAGGCGCGGCGCGAGCGGGTGCGCGATGCCAATATGGTCCATGGCACGCCCGTGGTCTTCGCCGGCGGGCGCCTTCGCTTCGCCAGCGATGACGAGGCTAAGCAGTTTGCCGACAATCTGCTGCGGACCCTCAAGGCCGTGCGCGAGCGTGTGGGCGACATGTATCTCGTCCATGGCGGCGACATGAAGGGCATCGAGCGTCTTGCAGCATCCTGGGCCGAGCAGAACGGCATCCAGCAGCTGCGGTTCGGCCTTGATCGCAAGCTCGGCGATCGTGCCGGCTTCCGGCGCAACGAGCAGATGCTCTCGGTCAAGCCGCGCTACATCATCGCCTTCCAGGGCAACGGCGTCACCGAAAGGCTGGTAATTGAGGCCAAGGCGCGCGGCATCCATGTCGTCGATCGCCGCGGACCGCTCGGAACGCCGCCGGCGGCTTTATCCCGCGGCTGACCGCCGTGCCGGCCGCTTCGGCGGCCGGCTTTTCTCAATCTCACGAATGCCGGTGCCGGAGGGGAGGGGGCGGGGTGGATGCGTCCCTTGTTCCCTTTCGGAGGTTCCGCATCATGTTCATGCCCGATCGCGCCAGTGTGTGCGTGCTCCTTGCCTTCCGCGCCGCGCATGGCCGCCACTGGAATGCGAAGCTGCTGTCGTTATGGTCGACAGGCCGCGATGTGGACGAAGCTGATGGCGCCTGCCTGCGGCATCTGCGCGTCCGCCGCGCGGAGCTGCTTTGCGTGGACGC
>CAZPOS010000423.1:0-540 GCA_964588065.1 uncultured Reyranella sp. | reverse complement strand
CTGGCTCCGCCAACTGACGCCGCGCCGCTGGCGCGCGATCGAAAGATTGGCGGCGCCCGGCGATCCGGTGCTTGCAGCCGTGTTTCTCGATCGTGCGCGCGCGTTTCATCGCGGCGCGCAGATTGGCGCATCTATTGCGCTTGCGCCGACACTGCACTCGCTCGCGATCTCCTGCGAACTGGGTTTGAAGGCGCATCTTTTGGGTCATGGCTGGACGGACGATGCGCTGGTCCGCGATATCCGTCATGACCTTGTCCGCGCCCTCGACGAGGCGCGGCAGCTAGGCCTGCCGGCGCCCGGTCGTCCGCTGACCGATTTCATCAAGAGCCTCGGCCCGGCCTATGCTGTGCATCGGATCGACGCGCTGGTGGCAGGTGGCTATGCCTGCGACATCGGCGCCGTGCTTTGCGAGACCACGCAGCTCCTCGATGCTGTGGCGGCCTGCCTGAGGCCAGCCACGCCAGGCGCCGCCACCTTGCGTACCTCCTCTTCCCCCTCCGCGTGATCGTGCAACGGACGTCGTGTCGAGCCCGCGAGTGG
>CAZPOS010000422.1:0-2757 GCA_964588065.1 uncultured Reyranella sp. | reverse complement strand
CGCGGTCGACGTGGACAAGGCATCCGATCTCGAACTCGTCCAGCGTCTGATGGCCACGAAGGGCGAGGAGTGATGCGCTCCGCCGTCTTCGGGGCCGGCGGCGGCATCGGGGCGGCTCTGGTCCGGGCCTTGCTGTCGCGCGACGACGTCGCACGCGTCTACGCTGCATCGCGCGCAGGCGGCTTGCCGGACACTGCGCGGTGCGAAGGCTTCCGGTTCGATCTCCTGGACGAAGGATCGATCCGCGAGGCGGCATCGCAGATCGCGGCACACGGCCCCGTCGACAGGATCTTCGTCGCGACGGGGGTCCTGCAGGACCTGCCGCTGGTCAGGCCCGAGCGGTCCTGGGCGTCGATCGATCCCGATGCCTTTGCCCGCGTCTTCGCGCTGAACGCGACGGGGCCGGCTCTGGTCGCCAAGCACATGCTGCCGCACCTTGCGCCGGGTGGGCGGTTCGCGGCGCTGTCGGCGCGCGTCGGGTCGATCGGTGACAACCGGCTCGGCGGTTGGCACGCCTATCGCGCGTCGAAGGCCGCGCTCAACATGCTGGTGCGCAACTTCGCCATCGAACTGCGGCGCAAGGATCCGGAAGCCGTGGCAGTGGCGCTGCATCCCGGCACGGTCGACACCGGCCTGTCACGCCCGTTTCAGGGCAGTGTCGCACCCGACCGGCTGTTCGATGCCGACAGGGCGGCATCGCAGCTGGTCGCCGTGCTCGAAGGCCTGGAGCCAGCGGACAGCGGCGGATTTTTCGCCTGGGACGGCCATTCGATAGAGTTCTGACGAAAACGGGGCCCGCGTTGTGGCGCGGACCCCGTCGTCTGTCAGTTCCTGGTCGGTAATCAGTTACCGAAGGTGCGCTGCCACCAGCCGCGGCGCGGCTCGGCATTGGCGTCATCGCTCTCGCTTGCGGATTCTGCCGCGGCGACGGGCGCTTCTGCCTCGGCCGGTGCTGCCGTTTCTGTCACGGCAGGCTCGGCGGAGGGGGCTGCTTCTTCGGGGACCGCTTCGGCGGCGGGCTCGGCCTTCTTGCGCGTGCGGCGCTTCTTGGGCTTCGCTTCCTCGAGCGGTTCTTCGGCGGCGGGCGCCTCGTCTGCAGCAGGATCCTCGACCGCGACTTCGGTCGCAGCTTCGGTTTCGGCAGCCGGTTCGGCCTTCTTGCGGGTGCGGCGCTTCTTGGGCTTCGGCTCGGCTTCGGCCTCGGCTTCAGGGGCCGGTTCGGCCGCAGCTTCAACGACCGGTTCCTCGGCAGCGGCTTCAACAGCCGTGGCCGCCTCCGCTTCGCCTTCGCTGACCGCCTCGGCATCGCCTTCCTCGCCCTTGCGACGACGGCGACGACGACGCTTCTTGGGCGCGCCTTCATCCTCGTCGGTGGCAGCGGTTTCGGTTTCGTCGCCTTCGGTCACGGGGCCGATGACGATTTCTTCGGTCGCCTCGCTGGTCGCCGCGACCTCGACGAAGCCGTCGCTCTCGGGCTCGCCCGATTCGGCGCCGATGACGTCACCGCCCTCGGCATTGCCGTTCTCGGTCGTCTCGCCGTTGCCGTCGCGGTTGCGATTGCGGCGACCACCACGGCGGCGACGGCGACGCTTGCGGCGGCCTTCGCCACCCTCGTCGTCGTCATGGCCGCGTTCCGGACGCTCGTCGTCTTCGTCACGCTCTTCGCGATTTCCACGGTCATCGCGCTCTTCGCGATCGTCACGACCACCCCGTTCGTCACGACCACCGCGCTCGTCACGACCACCCCGGTCGCGGCGGCCACCACGGTCGCGGCGGCCACGGCGTTCGCGGCGGTTGTCGCGGACGGGCTCTTCCTCCTCGTCCTCTTCCTCCTCGATGACCTCCTCGTCGTCGTAGTCGTGGATGACCTCGAACTTCGGGGCGTCCTTCGGCTTGGGTCCCGACGAGCCGACGCGCATCTTCGCGCCTTCGTTCTCGCCTTCGGGGATGACTTCGACGTTGACGCCGTAGCGGTCCTCGATCTCGGCCAGATCGGCGCGCTTGGCGTTGAGGAGGTAGATCGCCGCCTCGGTCGAGGCATAGAGCGAGATGAGGGTGCCGCGACCCTTGGCGGCTTCGTCCTCGATCAGGCGCAGCGCCGAAAGGCCCGCGCTCGACGCAGTGCGGACGAGGCCGGTGCCGTCGCAGTGCGGGCACTGGCGGGTGGTCGCCTCCAGCACGCCGGTGCGCAGGCGCTGGCGGCTCATTTCCATCAGGCCGAAACCCGAGATGCGGCCGACCTGGATGCGCGCACGGTCGTTCTTGAGCGCGTCCTTCATGCACTTCTCGACCTTACGGATCGAGGAATGATGCTCCATGTCGATGAAGTCGATGACAACGAGGCCGGCCATGTCGCGCAGGCGCAACTGGCGCGCGATTTCCTTGGCGGCTTCCAGGTTGGTCGACAGCGCGGTCGCCTCGATCCCGTGCTCCTTGGTGGAGCGGCCCGAGTTGATGTCGATCGAGACCAGCGCCTCGGTCGGGTTGATGACCAGATAGCCGCCCGACTTCAGCTGCACGACCGGATCGTACATCGCGGTCAGCTGGTCCTCCGCGCCATAGCGCTGGAACAGCGGCACCGGGTCGGCATACTGCTTCACCCGGCGCGCGTGGCTGGGCATCAGCAGCTTCATGAATTCCTTGGCCGAACGGTAGCCTTGCTCGCCCTCGACCACGACTTCCTCGATCTCGCGGTTGTAGATGTCGCGGATCGCGCGCTTGATCAGGTCGCTGTCCGAATGGATCAGCGCCGGCGCG
>CAZPOS010000421.1:0-2770 GCA_964588065.1 uncultured Reyranella sp. | reverse complement strand
ATCGGTGACGGCAAGTGGTTCGTCGAAAAGGCGGTGAGCTACGCCAAGGAGCGCAAGCTGTTCGGCCGGGCCATCGGCCAGAACCAGGGTGTGCAGTATCCGATTGCGCGCGCCTACACGCAGATCGAGGCGGCCGACCTGATGGTGCGCAAGGCCGCGGCGATGTACGAGGCCGGCATCAACGCCGGCGCCGAGGCCAACATGGCCAAGATGCTGGCGTCCGAAGCTTCCTGGGCGGCGGCCGAGATGTGCGTCCAGACCCACGGCGGATTCGGTTTCGCCGAGGAATACGACGTCGAGCGCAAGTTCCGTGAGGCCCGGCTCTACACGGTGGCGCCGATCTCCACCAACATGATCCTGAACTTCGTCGCCGAGCATGTGCTGGGGCTGCCGAGGTCCTATTAGCGCCTTGCGGTCATCCCGAGCGCCGCAAGGGACGTCCATACGATTCGCTTAGTGCTGGAACAGGGCTGCCTTCAACGCCGTGATCGCGGCCGAGATGGCGGCGTGGCCGACCATCAGGAGGAAAGCGGTCCAGCAGGCCGTGATCGCCGTCATCGCCCAGCCGAGCATGGCCATCAGCCCGTCATCCTCGATCAGGGCGAAGCAGAAGAACAGGATCGCCCAGGCCGGGAAGAAATTGTCGAAGGGGATGGGCAGGGCGAGGATCAGCACGTCGATCGACAACGCCGCGAGCAGGAGCCGGCGTGGCACGCCGTTCACCCATCCCTCGTAGCGGGCATGCACGGTGGTCTCGAGCCAGCGGATGAAGCGGCGGGCGCGGTTCAGGAAGTCCTGCAGCTTGCCGCGCGGCAGGCCACGCCGGCCGATCGCGTCGGGCAGCGACGGCACGGGGTGGCCGGCGAAATATTGCCCCAGCACGTAGAGCATCGGCACGCCGGTGATCGTCGACAGCCAGGGAATGCCCGACGGGATGATGTTGGCGACGTTGATCGCGAGAACGGCGAAAGCGTAGGAGCGGCCTTCGAACCCCTCGAGGAATTCGTTCAGTGAGAGGACCGAGTTGCGGTCGCCGGAGAACAGCCGGTCGAGGGTCGCGAGGAGGCCGAAATTGTCCTTCATCCTCCCTTCCGCGCGACGAGGCGGCGCGCCAGCACGAGATGCGGCTTGTCCAGCATCTTGCCGTCCATCGTGAGGACGCCGGCGCCAGGATTGCCCTCGAAGGTCGCGATGACGCGATGCGCCCAGTCGATTTCCGCCTCGGACGGCGTGAACACCTCGTGGATGACCGCGACCTGGTCGGGATGGATCGCGATCTTGCCGCCATAACCCATGCGGCGAGCATCCTGCGCCTCGGCGCGCAGCCCCTCGACGTTCCGGATGTCGGGATAGACGGTGTCGTAGGCGGTGACGCCGGCCGCGACCGAGGCCATCAGGTTGACAGTGCGCGCCAGCTTGAACGTGTCATCGTAGACGCCGGGCGAGGGGCCCTTGGCCAGCGCCCCGAGATCCGCCATCAGATCCTCGCCGCCCCAGGAATGGCCGATCAGCCGCGCGTGCTTGGCCGGCGCCGCGGTGAGCGCCAGGATGGCGGCCGCACTTTCGGTAGCGATGGTCAGGATGCGGGTCGCGCCGGCCTCGATGCCTTCGCGCGCTTCGAGTGCGTCGAGGTAATGCGACAGCAGGTCGAGATCGGCCTGGCCGACGCATTTCGGGAAGACGATCCCGTCCGGTTTCCCCTGCATCACGGTGGCGAGATCGCCCAGGGTGAGGCCGGTATCGAGCGCGTTGACGCGCACATAGAGCTTCGGGCCGCTGCGGTCGGCGCCCTTCAGATAGGCCAGCGCCATGTCGCGCGCGACCGTCTTGCGGTCGGTGGCGACGGAATCCTCGAGGTCGAGGATCAGCCCGTCGGCGCCCGACGCGGGGCCCTTGGCGAGCTTGCGCTCGGAATCGGCGGGCACGAACAGGAAGGATCGCATCTTTTCTCAGTCCTTTGGCTTCTTGCGCATCAGCGCCTGGCGGGTGCATTCGGCGACGGTTTCGCCGCGCTGGTTGATCGCGGTGTGGGCAAACTCCACGATGCCGGCGTCGGGACGCGACCTGCTCTCGCGCAGGCTCACGACCCTGGTCCGCACCCGCAACGTGTCGCCGTGGAACACCGGCTTGGGAAAGCGCACGTCGGTCATGCCGAGATTGGCGATGGTCGTGCCGAGGGTGGTGTCGTTCACGGTGATGCCGATCATCAGGCCCAGCGTGAACAGGCTGTTGACGATGCGCTGGCCGAACTCGGTCTTCGAGGCGAATTCCTCGTCGAGATGCAGCGGCTGGACGTTCATGGTGAGCGAGCTGAAAAGGACATTGTCCATCTCGGTCACGGTGCGGGTCCATTCGTGCTCGAACACGCGGCCGACGGTGAAGTCCTCGTAATGAAGTCCTGCCATCTTTCTCCTCGCGGAAGGGGGCCTTCCTAGCATGGATGGACGCTGGCCGGCCCGCCATCGTATCAAGGGCGCCACAGGATGAAACACCGGTATGGGGAGTAAGACGATGCGCGCAATGCTGAGCGAAACGCCGGGCGGGCCGGAGAGCCTGAAGCTGGTCGAGATGCCGTCCAAGCCGCTGGGCAAGGGGCAGGTGCGCGTGGCGACCCGGGCGGCCGGCGTCAACTTCCCCGACACGCTGATCATCCAGGACAAATACCAGTTCAAGCCGCAGCGCCCCTTCGCGCCGGGCCACGAGATCGCCGGCGACATCACCGAGGTCGGCGAGGGTGTCACCGGCTACAAGGTCGGGGACCGGGTGATCG
>CAZPOS010000420.1:0-2777 GCA_964588065.1 uncultured Reyranella sp. | reverse complement strand
GGCCTTCAGGTCGCCGCCCTCCGACGCCCGCAGCGCCTGCTCCTGGTAGGAGGGGCTGTCGCTGCTGCCACAGGCCGTCAGCAACGCACCGGCCGCGCCAACGACGACGAGCTTCAGGACTCCTGTCCCGCAATCCCCCAACAGCCCGGCCATCCCGTATTCCCTGTCCGCTCCGAAGGCCGTCGATCGGCCCTCCCCCGCCCCGTCTTATGGCGGGCGACCGGGCCGAACGAAAGGGGGATTTGGGGCTGGGCGATGCGCGGCCTCTTGGTCTCTCCGCCATCGGGCGGCTAGATTGCAGTCGCATGCGCCAGTTCTGGTGGGTCAATCACAAGCAGACGTTCAATCAGGAGATTGAGCATCAGTACCTCTGGTCGCTGAAGACCTCGGCGAACGGCGCGCGCAACCGCTTCTACGACAATATGCGCGCGGCGAATCCGGGGGACTTCGTTCTCTCCTATGCCAACCAGCTCATCCGCTATGTCGGGCGGGTTGCAGAATTTGCCTTCACGGCGCCCAAGCCGTCGGAGTTCGGCACGACAGGCGGGTACTGGAACAACGAAGGCTGGCTGCTGCCCGTATACTGGACTCGCCTCGACCCGCCCGTGCGTCCGAAGGATCTGCTGGCCCGGATCGCGCCGTTGCTGCCGGAGAAGTACTCGCCGATCCGTGCCTCGACCGGCGACGGCAATCAGGGAGTCTACCTCGCGGCCATTCCGCGCGAAGTCCACGACATCGTGACGGCGCACGCGCAGATCGACCTTGTCGGTCTCGAAACCGGCGGCGCCAACCGGCTGAACTTCCGCGCCGTCACGGACGAACTCGAGGACCGCGTCGAAGCCGGCATTCGTACTGACCTCAGGCTCGAGGACACGATTCGCAATGCCTCGATCCAGGCGCGCCGTGGTCAGGGCATCTTCCGGTCGAACGTGCAGAAGATGGAGAAAGCCTGCCGCCTCACCGGAATCACCAATCAAGCGCTGTTGATCGCCAGTCACATCCGGCCGTGGCGATCCTGCGAGACCGCCGACCAACGGCTCGATGGCGCCAACGGACTCCTGCTGACTCCCGATGCCGATCTCCTCTTCGATCGCGGCTTCATCTCCTTCGAGGACAGTGGCGAAGTCCGCGTCTCTCCGCGCTTCGATCAGGGTGACCTTCGTCGGCTCGGGCTCGGCGAGCATGCCTGGAAGCAACTCGGCTTCTCCGAGGCGCCAATGCCCTGGTTGGCGCAAGGCTTCTCCGACAGCCAGAGGGACTATCTCGGCTACCATCGTGCGCAGGTCTACATCGCCTGACATCGATGCAATCGGCGCATCTCCATGCTTGAATGCCAGCGACGCCAACGAGAGGAGAGGTTCGTACCATTGTTCGAGTCCTTACCGTCGTGAAACCTGTCGCGGCGACCGGGCTTGCGACGGCGGGCCTCATCGGATCCATCATCGCCGGGTCGGGCAGCGCGCTGGCGCAGGCCAGCAAGCAGGAATATCCAATCCCGAGGAACCCGTCGGAGGACCTGACGGCGATCGAGCGGATCTTCGTTCCGCCGAAGCCGCCGCCGCTCACCGCCTTTCCCGAGCTGCGCGAACGGTGGCGCGACACGCCGGCCTTCCTGCGGGATTCCAGACTGAGCATCGACGCGCGCAGCTACTTCCGCGATGCCGTGAACGTGCCGGGCAGCACCCATATCGAGCAGGCCTGGGCGACCGGCGGCTCGATCTCGGCCGAGACCGGCAAGCTGTTCGACCTCGTCTCGCTGGGCGCGGTGCTCTACACCTCCTTCCCGGTCGTCGCGCCGCCGCAATACGGCAATACGGAACTGCTGCTGCGCGACCAGCAGGGCTATGCGGTGTTCGGCCAGCTTTATGCCCAGGTCCATCTCGGCGACGCCCACGAGATCACGCTGGGCCGGCATCTCTACAACACGCCCTTTCTCGGCGCGCATGACAACCGCATGTCGCCGAACACCTTCTCCGGTTACAGGCTGGTGGGAACCTATGAAGGAGACGCAGATGGGCCGAGCTTTCGCTACGGCGCCGCCTACGTCGACGCGATCAAGCCGCGCGCCGCCCTCACCTTCCAGTCGATGGCCAGCGCCGCCGGCGCACCGACCTCGAATGCCGGCGTCGGCATCGCGGGCGGCCTGATGAACTGGGGACCGGCCTCGATCGGTGCGATCAACTACTACAGCCAGGACCTGCTCAACATCTTCTACACCGAAGGCAAGATCGGCCACGATTTCGGCGGCGGCTTCACCGCGCTCGCGGCGGCGCAGTTCGTCGCCCAGAACAGCACCGGCCAGACCCTGATCAACGGCGGCAACGCCTTCGCCACCAACCAGCTCGGCATGAAGGTCGATCTCGGTTACGAGACCGGCATTCTGACCTTGGGATACTCCGTCACCAATCCGGGCCTCGGCATCCTGACGCCGTGGAGCGCCAATCCCTTTTACACCGACGCGCTGATCCAGGGCTTCCAGCGGGCCGGCGAACAGGCGGTGATGATCGGCCTGTCGCACACGCTGAAGCCGCTCGGGCTGCCCCAGATCGCTCTGGCCGCGCATTACTTCAACGGCTGGACCGCCGCGCCCGCCGCCGGCGCGCCCCTGGTCGAGACCGAATGGGACTTCCACATCGACTGGCGCCCCGACCACAGGCCCCTGGAGGGGCTCTGGTTCCGCGTGCAGTACGGCCGCTCGACCGTATGGCAAGGCGGCACGGTCACCGACTCGGAAGAACTGCGCGTCGTGTTGAACTACGATCTCAAGATCTACTGAG
>CAZPOS010000419.1:411-2799 GCA_964588065.1 uncultured Reyranella sp. | reverse complement strand
TGCCAGGAAGTGGTGCTGACCGGCGATGCCATCGACGTGACGAAGCTGCCGGTGCCGATCTACAGCCCGAAGGATGGCGGTCCCTATATCACCGCCGGCATCGTGGTGTCGGAGAATCCCGAGACCGGCATTCCCGATATCGGCAACTACCGCTTTCAGGTACACGGGCCGAAGGAACTCGGTGTGTTCTCGGCGCCGAACCATCGCTTCGGCAAGAACATGGCCCATGCCGTCGCGATGGGGAAGGAACTGCACGGTGCGGTCGCCATCGGCGTCGATCCGCTCACCATGTTCTCCTGCCAGGTCCAGTCGAGCGACGCGACCAACGACTGGTTCGTCGCCGGCGGCCTGCGCGGCGCGCCGGTCGAGCTCGTGAAGGCCGTCAGCAACGACCTGAAGGTGCCCGCCTGGGCCGAGATCGTGATCGAGTTCGTCGTCGATACGAAGACGGAGAAGATGGAAGGGCCGCTCGGCGAATATACCGGCTACTACACGCCGGCCTCGCCCAAGCCGGTCGCTCGCATCACCGCCATCACCCATCGCCGGAACGCGATCTTCCAGGGCCTGCTGACCGGCAAGCCGATCACCGAGAACCATGTGCTGAAGCAGATCCCGTTCGAGACCTCGATCCTGCGCCAGCTGCAGGCCCAGTTCCCGACCATTTCGGACATCTCCATCAACAGCTCGGGCGGGGTGCAGACCTACGTGGTGATCGCGATGAAGCCGCGCTACGAGGGCGAGGCGCGCCACGCGATCCTCGCGGCGATGTCGGGCAACCTGCACCCGAAGTGGGTGATCGTGGTCGATCCCGACATCGACATCCGCAATCCGGCCGAGGTCGAGTGGGCCCAGTCGTTCCGGGTCAAGCCGAGCCAGGACGTCTTCGTGGTCGACCGTACTGCCACGGCGCCCCTCGATCCCTATACGAACGGCGGCTACTCGTCGTCCGTCGGCATCGATGCCACGAAGCCGTTCGGCGAGGACTTCCCCGAGGTTTCGGAGGTCCCCGGCTGGAAGGACTTCCCCCTGCCGGAACTCGACGCCGTCCTGCGCAAATAGGGCGGCCGAAGCGTCGGTTGGGCTTGGCGGCACGGCGCGTTTCGGCGACAGTCCGCCCACAAGAACCGACCGGGAGGAATGAGATGACCGACCACAACCGCCGCGGCTTCGTCCGCGCCTCGGGTGCTGCCGCTGCCCTTGCCGCCCTGGGACTCGCGGGCCGCGCCGGCGCGCAGGGCACCGCGCCGCTCGACTCCGTGCGCATCGTCACCGGCTTCCCGCCGGGGGGCACGTCCGACACGCTGTGCCGCCGCGTCGCCGAGGGGCTGAAGGGCACCTCCTACACGAAGGTGGCGATCGTCGAGAACAAGCCGGGCGCCGGCGGCCAGATCGCCATCCAGTCGATGAAGGGCGCGGCGACCGACGGCAGCGTCATCCTGCAGACGCCGGCCTCGATGCTGATGATCTATCCGCACATCTACAAGAAGCTCAGCTACGACGCCTTCACCGACGTGACGCCGGTGACGCTCGCCTGCACCTTCGACTTCGGCTTCTGCGTCGGCCCGGCCGTGCCCGAGAGCGTGAAGAACATTCCGGAGTTCCTGGCCTGGTGCAAGGCCAACCCGGACAAGGCCAACTACGGCTCGCCGGCTTCCGGCTCGGTGCCGCACTTCATCGGCGTGCTGCTGGGCCAGGCGGGCGGCATCGAGCTGAAGCATGTCGCCTATCGCGGCACGCAGCCCGCGGTGCAGGACATGGTCGGCGGGCAGATCCAGGCCGTGTCCGGTCCGGTCGGCGAGTTCACCCAGCAGGTCGCCGCCGGCAAGGCGCGTCTCCTCGGTGTTTCCGGCGCGACCCGCAGCCGCTTCGCGCCCAACGTGCCGACCTTCGCCGAGCAGGGCTACAAGGACCTGGTGTTCTCCGAATGGTTCGGCTTCTTCGCGCCGGGCGGCACCCCGGCGCCGGTCGTGACCCGCGCCAACGAAGCACTGCGCACCGCCCTTGCCCAGAAGGACGTGATCGACGGCCTCGCCGTCATGGGCCTCGAGGTGAAGTCCTCCACGCCGCAGGAGTTGGCAACGCTTCTGAAGGAGAGCTACGACCGCTGGGGGCCACTGGAGTGGCGCGCTCCTTTGACGTCAGACGCGTTTGGCGCCGTCCCTCGCGTAGGTCGCGACGGCGCGGTCGACCAGGGTCTTGCGGTCGATCTTGTTGGTGCCTGCGAGCGGCAGCTCGTCGACGAACCACACCGCGCGCGGATGGGCGTAGGCGGGACCGTTGTCGAGGGCGAAGCGGCGCAGGGCCTCTTCGGTCGGTGAGGTGCCGGGCTTGGCGACGACGAACGCGACCGGAAGCTGGTACTTGATCTCGTCCGGCACCGGCACGACG
>CAZPOS010000419.1:0-401 GCA_964588065.1 uncultured Reyranella sp. | reverse complement strand
GGATGCTGGTAGGCGGGGGCATTGGCCAGCACATAGGTCTTGAGCGTCGCCTCGTCGAGGCTCGCCCCCGGCCGTCGCACCACGAAGGCCACCGGCTTCTGCCCCTTGATGTCGTCGTCCACCGGCACGACGCAGGCCTGCGCCACGTCGGGATGCCGGCCCAGCAGCTTCTCGACCTCGCCGGGATAGACGTTCTCGCCGCCGCACTGGAACACGTCGTCGGCGCGGCCGACGAAGAACACGAAGCCGTTCTCGTCGCGCCGCATCACGTCGCCGGTGTCGTACCAGCCGTCGATCAGGCGCTTCTTGGTATCGGCCTCGCGGTTGAGATAGCCGCTCATCAGTGCCGGGGTGCGGATGTGCAGCACGCCCTGCGTCGCGCCCGTCTCGGTGCCGCCGAC
>CAZPOS010000418.1:0-2824 GCA_964588065.1 uncultured Reyranella sp. | reverse complement strand
GCTTCGAGGTCCACACCGGCTCGACCTGGCGGCCACGCACCGGCTCGATGGTCAATCACCGGGCTCTCACTGCCGCCATGATCGACAGCCGCGAGTTCCTGAATGCGCGGCGCCGCGCCGAGAAGGAACTTCTCGTTCCGGTCGGTCCCAAGATCGCTTTCACCGGCGGTGCCGACTTCAACGACCACCAGCTCATCTGGGCGACGCTCGACAAGGTTCGCGCCAAGCATCCCGACATGGTGCTGCTGCACGGTGGCTCACCGACCGGCGCTGAGCGCATCGCCGCTCGCTGGGCCGACAGCCGCAAGGTCACCCACGTTCCGTTCAAGCCAGACTGGACCCGTCACGCCAAGGCCGCACCCTTCAAGCGCAACGACCAGATCCTGGAAATCCTGCCGATCGGCGTCATCGTGTTCCCAGGCTCAGGCATCCAGGAAAACCTCGCCGACAAGGCACGCAAGCTGGGCATCCCGGTCTGGCGCTTTGGTTCTGGTGGCGCGTGAGCGCCACCTCTTTCCTGCGCCCACGGGCATAGCCGGACCCGTAAGAGCAAGAGGAAGGCCGGGAGCGGGTGAGCCGTCGGGCCTTCAGAGAGCGGGCGGCGGCTCGCCCCTTCCTGCTCTCCGGGACATGATCCATGGCTATATCTCCTCTGACTCCTGCATCTGCGTCGCTGCGCCAAGGCTACGTCCGGAATGGCAATCTTGCCGTTCTGCCGTCGACAGAGACAACGGAGCAGGATCTGCTCGCCGGCTTGCTGGCTTCCTCGCACGGTACCGAACGAGCTTCTGCCCTCTTGCAGCACTTTCCCAGCATTGGCCATGTCATCACCGCCGAAACGGCGCAGCTTCGCGCCTTCGGATTGACGGGCCGCGACATCGCCGCGTTACGGCTTGTTCGCGAGATCGCATGCCGCATGGCGAAGGCCGAGGTGCGCAGGCGTCCCGCGCTCAGCAACTGGCAGGCGCTGATCGCCTACCTGCAGACGGCAATGGCTTACGAGGAGGTCGAACAATTTCGAATCCTGTTTCTCGATACCAAGAACAATCTGATCGCTGACGAGGTGCAGCAGCGTGGCACCGTCAATCACACGCCCGTTTACCCGCGCGAGGTCATCAAGCGAGCGTTGATTCTAAACGCCTCCGCTTTGATCGTTGTTCACAATCATCCGTCTGGCGATTCAAAGCCATCACGGGACGACATTGGGATGACGCGGGAATTGAAAGCGGCCGCCGAGGCTCTCGGGATCGAGCTGCACGACCATATCGTGGTCGGGCACGGCAATCATGCTTCCTTCCGGTCGCTCGGGCTTCTGTAGGTCGCCGGCTCTTACAGCATGCCCGGTCTGAACTGCGATCGCCGGCTGATGACCTTTCCGGCGATCACGAACACGCCGTCACCGGTGTAATGAAGCGTCTCGGGATGCTTCGGCGTTGCCGCGACATGCGCCTTCACCACCTCGAAGATGAAGAAGTTGTACTTCGAGATCAGGCGGCCGTCCGCCAGCCGGCATTCGAAGCTGGCGTGGCATTCGGCGATCAGTGGCGCATTGACCTCCTGTGCCTTTTGAGGCGTCAGGTTGAACTTCTCGAACTTGTCGATCTGCGCCCCTGACGTGTTGCCGATACCGACCACCTCATCGATGAGCGCCGTGGTCGGAAGGTTGATGACGCATTCCCTGCTGCGCCGGATCAGGCCGAAGCTGTGATTGCCGCCGGCGATCACGCAGCCGATGAGGGACGGCGTGAATTCCATCACTGTGTGCCACCCCATCGTCATGATGTTGCGCTCGTCGCCATGCGCCGATGTGATCAGCACGATTGGGCCTGGCTCCAGATAGCGGCGGATCTTCGAGACCGGCAGGTCGTTCTTGCGGCGGACCCTAGCCATCTTTCCCCCTTGGCTGGAATGCGGTTTCTCGAAGTCAGGGCATTAGCGTCGCTCATTTGCAACCAAAAGTCTCTCTTCTGCCACTTTCAATCCTGATAAGATCAGCCGGCGCCATGGTGGTGGTGGAAGGCGCGACCGTTCGACTCTTGTCACGGAGATCCACCATGTTTGCTGTCGGCATCGTTCTCAGCATCGTCGGCCTTGGCTTTTTCTGCCGGTTGCTGTTTATGCTGGCCATCTATGCGCTCCCCACCTTCGCCGGACTCTCTGCGGGATTGGCGGCGTTTCACAGCGAGGCAGGTGTCACCGGTGCGGTCACCGTCGGATTGCTGGTGGGCGGCGCGACCTTGGCGCTTGGACAATTCGCCTTTGCGGGCACGCGCACGCCACTCATACGCGCCATCTTCGGTATGCTCTATGGCGTTCCCGCTGCAATCGCTGGCTATCAGGTGTCGTTTGCCTTGGCGGGCATTGGCACGCCCGGCAATGCATGGCAGACGGCATTCGCCGTGGTCGGCGCCGTTGTCTCCGGCTGCACGGCCTTCTCGCGTCTGGCGCTGTTGGCCCCGCCGCCGGACGGGCGGGGCGCCGGGAGCGCTTACTCGCCTGCTGACGCGCGGTTGCACGACCAGGGTCGCTGATGCCTTTTCGTCTCCCACATCGAACAGGTTGGCAAAGATCGTGGCAACGAACGCTTGCCTCGACGCGACAGGCGTACGCATCCCTCTATGAGCACTTCGAGGCCCGTTCCTCTGGCAAGCCGACAAGGTAGGGCGAGCCGCGCTGTCGATGACCGCTTGGGCTGAGACGATGCCGCCCTTTTTCTACGCTATGGCCGCCGCCTCTTCGCCCGGTGTGCCAGTCCTCTTGCGCAGGGTCTCAGGTTGGCCACGACTTCTCCCGAGGATGCTGTTCGGCGCGCGACCCACGGCCT
>CAZPOS010000417.1:0-2838 GCA_964588065.1 uncultured Reyranella sp. | reverse complement strand
TAAGGTTTTCAATTCATCAATAACATCAGCCATCAAATCCTCTGTCAAGAGGTCTTCTGAAGTTATAGTTTTAGCTAGAATTTCAGCTTTTTTCTGTAGCGTTCTCTCGCTGAGACTGGTTTTTCCTATGGTCTCTTTTAGTTTTGAAAAGATTTTTTCTTTCATGTTAGATTTAAGCTTTTGTAAATCCTGCGTCGGGAGTTTAACCCCGACACAGGATAAAGGAACAAAATTGATTAGATTTAAGGTTACTCTCTTGTACCCTGCCATAAGTGGTGTACTCGAAACACTGCGTCTGCCGATTCAGAGCACTTATGATAATGATATTATAATCAATATGCTAACATCCAATACAAAGATATAAATAAAAACTATAATACAATCATTTTTATCTATATTTTTTATATCTTTGTTTAAAATACTGAATATAAATGGAATTTGATGGCGTTTTTTTAAAAGTAGGGGCAAAAGTTTACTCTAATGAATATATACAAGGTCTTAGAGATGAAGCTTTAGCTTTGGCAAGCAAAAATGAGCCTTCGCTAAACGTTATTCCGCAAGAAGGTTTTCAAGAGAATGTCTTAATAAATCCTGCTGATATAAAAATCATCGGAGGAAAGCGTGGGGCAGGTAAAACCTTTGTTATGCTTCTTTCTCCTATGTATTACAGTGATAATGCAAATTATTCATGCCATGGTTTTAGGCGAGAAGAAGATGACATTAAACGAGGATTATGGAAAGAATGTAAGATATTATTTCAAAAAGAAGCATATTTTACCGAAGGAGACTTTACGGCAAAATTCCCTTCTGGCTCAAAGATAACATTTGAACATTTAGCCAATGAGGCAGAAGTAGACAGGCGTTTTAGAGGAGTAGAAATACCTGAGATGATTATAGATGAGCTCCCTCAGATTTCTTTTAAAACATTCTTTACATTGTTAGCCTCAAACAGGAACTCTTTGGGAATTAGAAACAGGTTCACCGCTTCATGTAATCCTGTGTCCAAAAAAAGCTGGGTTTACAAATTTATTAGTTGGTGGATAGATGAGGATACGCACGAAATTATACAGGGGAGAAGCGGGAAAGTAAGATATTTCTTTAAACATGGCTCTGATATTGGGGAAATTGCTTGGGGTAATACCAAGGAAGAAGTTTATGAAAAAGCAAAAGACTATATAGATGCCATATATGATGAGAAATTAACTTCTACGGGAGGGAATAAATTTGACCTTATCTCTTCAATAAGTTTCATCGAAGGGGAGTACGCAGAAAACAAAATATTTAGGAGTAAAGACCCTATGTATCTCGGCAGACTCGCACAGCAAGGAGGAAGACAGTCTTTTAAAGATATAGAAGGAATATGGGGAGACGATGATGAAGGAGATGTTCTTCTCACGTATGAAGATATGGAGAAATATTTCCATAATACAGAGCAGAAAACAGGGCGGATTACAGCGGTAATAGATGTAGCTCTGTCTCGAGATGGCTTTACGATAGGTATATTCGACGGAGACCATCTTTTAGATTTCAAGCAATTTACGAATGTGGGCTCTATCACAGCTGCAAATATAGCTAAGGAGTATATAAAATTGTTTGGAGTTCGTGAAGATAATCTTATGTTCGACTCTGATGGTATAGGTCAGTATCTTAAAGAATATTTTCCTAAAGCTTTTCCGTTTAACAACAACTCGGCTGCATCAGATTCAAGGGTCTATGCAAATTACAAAGCGGAGTGTGCCGATAAGTGGGTGAGAAGGGTGAAAGAAGGGAGAGCTTCAGTCAATCAACAACTGCTATCAAAAAAAATAGGAATTAAAACTTTTGAAGAAGAGCTTCAGCATCAACGTACGGCTCTTGTCCAGAAAGTTACTACTAACGGAAAGTTTCAGTTAATAAGCAAGCCTGAGATGAAACTTTTGTTAGGTAATAAACAATCTCCTGACTTTATTGATATGCTATATATGCATGAACATTTTAATTTAACTAAAAACAAATCATGGAGCAACACTTGGATGCTAGGGTGATAGATGACTATTTAGTCAAGAAACCCTTTATAAGAATTACGCCAGATTACTGGGGGGGATACTACGGACAAAGCTCCTCCAATTTATTCGCCGCTGTGCCTAATGACATGATACAAGGTAAAGTGCTTACACAAGCAGACTTCCTTCGAGAATACTATGTTACAGGGCACAAAATAAACTCTCCCCTCTACTATCCTGATATATGGAAGAAAGATGAAGACGGGAAAGATGTAGTAGAGCTTGTATCTCGCACGGCATTTCCTTTTCAACAGGTTATTGCTACTAAACAGGTGATACACTTAACAGGGAATCCTATTTTAATAGAGGATTCTACTATAGTCCCTTCTGATGCCAATAAGGAGACGCTAATGTTCTTCAGGCAGGCATGGAAAGATAAAAATATGGAAGTAGCATTCTTTAAGGCTGTCAATGCAGCTAAAACTACTGGAGATGCTGCAATATGCTTCTTCTATAATAAAGGTGTTCTTCAATATAGACACTTCTCTTATCATGATGGGGATACTCTTTATATGCATTACGACCCTATGACAGGAGAGAAGAGATTATTCCTAAGGAAATACTCTCTTTTTGATGAAAAGAATAAAGAGGTAAAGGAGTATGTTGAAGCATGGGATTTAACCTACATGTACAGATTCGAAAAAGAGAAAGCAGGGGTAAAAGGTCTCACAAACAGAGTAAAAGATTCATTCAATATTAGTGGATGGAAAATGATTGGGAAGCCTGTTAAGCATGGGTTCGAAAGGATGCCTATTGCCTATCACAGGGAGGATGATGTTTGCTGGTCTCAATCTCA
>CAZPOS010000416.1:0-2851 GCA_964588065.1 uncultured Reyranella sp. | reverse complement strand
GCAAAGGCAAGATCGTCGACTGGCTGAGCGAGCGCGCCGAGGTCGTGGTGCGCTTCCAGGGTGGTCACAATGCCGGCCATACGCTGGTCATCGGCAACCAGACCTACAAGCTCGCCTTGCTGCCGTCGGGCGTGGTCCGTCCCGGTAAGCTCTCGATCATCGGCAACGGCGTGGTGATCGACCCCTGGCACTTCCTGGAAGAAGTCCGCAAGGTCACCGAGCAGGGACTGTCGGTGACGCCGGCCAGCCTGAAGATCGCCAACCATGCCGTGCTGATCCTGCCGCTGCACCGCGATCTCGACGGCTGGCGCGAGGATGCGCCCGGCGTGATCCGGGTGGGAACGACCCGCCGCGGCATCGGCCCGGCCTACGAGGACAAGGTCGGCCGCCGCGCGATCCGCGTCGGCGATCTCGCCGAGCCGGACATGCTTCCCCTGAAGGTCAACACGCTGCTGGCGCACCACAATGCGCTTCGCACCGGTCTGGGCCAGCCGACCATCGATCCCGCCCACCTTACGGCCGAGCTGCTGGAACTCGCACCCAAGCTCCTGCCCTTCGCCGAGGACGTGTGGGAACGGCTCGACGGTCTGCGCGCGGCCGGCAAGCGCATCCTGTTCGAAGGCGCCCAGGCCACCATGCTGGACATCGATCACGGCACCTATCCCTACGTCACCTCGTCCAACACGGTGGCGGCGCAGGCCATGATCGGCAGCGGCATGGGCAACGGCTCGGTCGGCTACGTGCTGGGCATCGCCAAGGCCTATACCACCCGTGTGGGCGACGGCCCCTTCCCCACCGAGCTGACCGACGAGATCGGGCAGCGGCTGGGTGACCGCGGCAAGGAGTTCGGGACCAACACCGGTCGGCGCCGCCGCTGCGGCTGGTTCGATGCGGTGATGGTGCGCCAGGCGGTGAAGCTGAACGGCATCGACGGCATTGCCCTGACCAAGCTCGACGTTCTCGACGGCGAGGAGACCATCAAGGTCTGCGTCGGATACGAACTCGACGGCAAGCGCATCGAGCGCTTTCCCTTCACCATGGGCGCGCAGGCCAAGCTGAAGCCGATCTGGGAAGAATTCGAGGGCTGGAGCGAAAGCACCCAGGGCGCCCGCTCCTTCGCCGAACTTCCGGCGACCTGCATCAAGTACGTTCGCCGTATCGAGGAACTGGTCGGCTGCCCCGTGGCGTTGCTCAGCACCAGTCCGCAGCGCGAGGATACGATCCTGATGACCGATCCGTTCCGCGACTGATCGTGGAACAGCTCAACGAGCTCCTCGCGCGGGCAAATCTCGGTCCCTGGGACAGCTGGAGCATGCAGTATCGCGTGCTCGCCGTGGTCGTCGGCCTGCTCGCGGCCTACTGGGTCCTGCAACTGCTGTTGCCGGTCGTATTTCGCGTTTTGCGGCCCTTCATTTTCCTGGCGGTCGTCCTGGCCGCCGTCTGGGCCCTCTTCCCGACCGAGACCTGCTCGATCGAGATCCTGTCGAAGATTCCCAAGCTCTGCGCCCGCTGACGCCATGGCGGCAGCGGGCCAGCATTCGGCCGGTCCCTACTTCAGGCTGACGTTCGTCAGGTCGACGAACCAGGACTGCGCCGGAACGAAGCCCTGCACGTTCTTGCTGAAGGCGCGCGGATTGAGGTCGTGGACGATGTAGAGCCAGGGCGGGTTGTCGACCAGCCGCTCGTGCGCCACCTTGAAGTTCTGCAGGATCGTCGCGTCGTCCGTCGCCTCGGCCAGTGTCTTCAGCGCCGTTTCGAACTTCTCGTCGTTCCACTGCTCGAAGTTGGACCCCATCGGCGAGAAGTTCGCCGCGGCGAAATAGCGGTACATCATGCCGACGTCGCTAGACGGCGAACTGACGTTCAGCGCCATCGCTCCGTTGAGCGACGGGGCATCGGGCGTGGCGCGGCTGGCGTTGAGCAGCACCTGCCATTCGACGGCATCGACCTGGACGTCCACGCCGCAGGCCTGCTTGAGGTTCTCCTGCAGGGCCTCGTTCATCGGCAGCGGTAGCATCTGGCCCGAGCCCGAGGTCGAGATCATGACCTTGAAGGACAGAGGCTTCTGCGGCGTGAAGCCGGCCTCGGCCAGCAGCGCTTTGCCCTTGGCCGGATCGAACGTGTACTTGTTCACCGGATTGCCGAAGGCCGCATCCGTAGGCTTCAGCCAGCCGACCGACGGCTCGGCGGTACCGTTCAGCATCGAGACGATGGCGCCGCGGTCGATGCAATAGTTCAGCGCCTGGCGTACGCGGACGTCGGCCAGCGGGCTGTTCTTGGCGGCCATGTTGTAGAACCACGGCCAGACATGCGGGTAGGAGTTGGTGGAGATCACGTAGCCCGCCTGCTTCAGCGACGGGATTCCGTCCGGCGGCGGCACCTCGATCCAATCGACGCGCCCCGAGCGCAGCGCCGCCAGGCGTGTGTTGGCCTCGGGGATCGGCAGCAGCAGGACCGAATCGACCTTGGCCTTCTTCGCGGCATCCCAATAGTCGTCGTTGCGGCCCAGCGAGACCGACTGGCGCGGCACGACCTTGGTGATCTTGAACGGTCCGGTGCCGGCGCCGCCGGCGGCGGCCACCTTGTTCCAGTCCTTACCGGCCTTCTCCCACTGCGTGGGCGAGGCGGTCAGGATGTAGGGCACCATCCAGGGAAAATAGGAGGCAACGACGGTGGTGGTAAGCGCCACCGTGTTGTCGTCGATCTTCTTGTAGCTGGCGAGAATCGGCACGCGCGAGCGCATGATGCCGGCGGCGTTGGCCTCGAACTGCGGACTATCCTTGTTGAAGATGCGCTCGAGATTCCAGATCACCGCGTCGGCGTTGAAGTCGGTGCCGTCGTGGAACTTCAC
>CAZPOS010000415.1:0-2851 GCA_964588065.1 uncultured Reyranella sp. | reverse complement strand
CTGATCAAGAGCATCCCCGCCCGGTTCAGCGTCCTGGCCGATCCGGACCAACTCCACCGCGTGTTGGTCAATCTGATGCGCAACGCCCGGCAGGCGATCGAGGCGGACGCGACGCGACCCGACCGCAAGGGCCACGTCCGGGTCAGCGCCGCGCATGAAGGCGGTGACTGCGTGATCCAGGTCGAGGATGACGGTCCCGGCATTCCGCCGCGCATTTCGGAACGCCTGTTCGAGGCCTTCGTCAGCGGCAGGGCCTCGGGCGGCACCGGACTGGGGATTGAGCTTCACGACCCGCGCCTTGACTGCGACCCGCCATGACCGCGTGCGGATGCCACCGTCGCGGCTCCAGGGCTTCCGATTCTTCAGCACCGCAGCCACCGAGGCACCGCGCCCCCGTTCGTTGAACCGGCCACCTCGCTTCCCGGCGTCGCTCAAGCGGGAGGGATTGCCGCCAGCCCGTCGAATAGCCTGCTGAATTTGCCCGTTGAACGTAGACGCACGGCCACCTCGGCTCCCGGCGCGACCTCTCCCGATCCGCGCGTCGCCCCGATCCTGGATTCTTCCGGGCCGGAGACGGAAATCGTCGTCATCACGCGACATGGCATAACGATTGGCAGCGAAACGAAGCGCCGCAAGCGTCAGAACGCGGGGATCGCTTCGTGGCGTAGAAAAGGTTCTTCCGGCGTAGCAATGGAAGGGGCTGTCCCAGAAGCGATGGCGCTCGGAGCATTGAATACAAAGAGAAAACCGCTTCGAGAGACGCATGTCTGTCGCGAAGAGCCGGCGCAGCGGTCTCAAAAAACAAAGTGCAGACAGGCCTTTAGAAGCGCAGCGACGGCAGCGGGGCCACCCGCTTTATCTTGCCGTCCATGATCCTGGGGCCTCCGAGCGACTATCCCACAGGCACGTCAGCATGAACGACTGAACGCGAACGAAGGAAGGGCGCGTCGCATTACGGC
Organism: uncultured Reyranella sp.; assembly: GCA_964588065.1. GTDB lineage: Bacteria > Pseudomonadota > Alphaproteobacteria > Reyranellales > Reyranellaceae > Reyranella. The sequence goes on along the minus strand of CAZPOS010000415.1, from coordinate 1,892 downwards.
AGCCGCTTTGCGTCCTCACGACGGACAAACAGTCCGCCAGTTTGTGGTGCCAGCGCAGATACGCCGGTAACGGAACGGCTATCCGATGTTCGGTCTGGTGGCACTTCTGATGGTAACGGCCTGGCTGAAGGACTGCGCGGACCACGCACCGCAAACAGCGGCGACTCCTGCCACGATAGGGTGCGGCGACTGACGGCAACCATGCCACCGGGCTGCCCTTCTCCGATCAGCGGTGCGAGCGTGGCGACATAGAGCTGGGTCTCGGCCGGCAGCTCGCGGCCCGTCGCAAGGTACTCGTCATAGCGCGCAGGACCTGCATTGTAGGCGGCCAGGAAACCTGGCGAGCCATAGCGGGCGTGCATCTCGCGCAAGTACGCTGCGCCGGCAAGGATGTTGTCGCGTGGCTCGTACGGGTCAGCACCAAGCCCGTGGCGGGTACGCAAGCCAGCCCATGTATCGGGCGTGATCTGCATCAGTCCCATGGCGCCTTGCGGCGAGAGGGCCTGTGCGTCGCCGCTGCTTTCCAACGCCATCACCGCGCTGATCCAGGAGGCCGGCAGCCCAAATCGCTGCGCAGCTTCGCGAATGAAGACCGCGTAGGGATCGACGGAGGATATGCTCCTCGACGGCACGGTAACGACAGGTTCGGCACATGCCGTTCTGCCAGGTCCGGCCGCGACCGACATCAGCAGGATCACAGGCATCAACACGACCGACCGGACAACGGCTTGCGGGATTCTGGCCGGGAAGGAGGAAGAGTCACGGTGCCGTTCGAACAGGAGCGCGGCTGCTTGAGGGAGAGAGCGCTGCATGGTCAATCCTCCTTCTCGATCCAGATCGGATGCGCGCGGCCAATGACGGCGGATGCCGGGATCGGCCCGAAGTACCGGCCGTCCAGCGAGTCGGCCGATTGCCAGTTCATCAGGAAAAGTTCACCCGAGCCGATGGCACGGCAGCCGTGCCAGGTGGGCAGCGGTCGCCCACGTGCATCGCGCTCGCGTGCCACGCCTGTCGCGACCGTATCGACCGTGACCGTAAGCCCGTTCCGGCAGACGGTCTGACCGGGAAGCGCCAGGACGTGCTTCAACAGGGGAACGCCGCGTGGCAGGTAGTTGCCGTCCGCGAGGAAGGTTGCGAGCGGTTCTGGCGGCGTGACGGCGACGAGTTCGGAGACATACCGCCTGTCAGAGGCCTCCAGCGCGTAGAGCCCGACGGGCACGCTGGCTGACGCGTTCCACAGAAGTATCCGAGGTGCCTCCACGACAAACGTCAGCGCCACGGCGCCAATGGCTCCAAATGCCGTCAGCAGGACGCAAGCGCGGCGCATCACGGCTCCAGTCTCCGCCGCAGCAGCCAGGCCTTGTGGCGTGCCATCGTGTAGGGCCTCAACGCTTCCCCGACCGCCAGACGACTGTGGACATGACGCCAATAGTCCGGTGCCGCGTCGGCGGGATCGACGCCAAGCGCTTCGACGATGTCGATCATCTGCAACACATGCTTGACCTTCGGCCAGCCGGAAGTCCGCAACAGGATGTCGGCACCCGGCCGGACGTGGGGGACGGTTGCGCAGGCTTCGCTCGGCCGTACGGCGCGCAGGATGTCGATACGCGAGGCGATCGTTCCATAGTCGTTGGCAGCCCAGCGCACGAAGCCGAAGACGCTGCCGGGCGTAAAGGAGAGGATCCGCCGCCGTCGATCGAGGATCTGTTCGCCTGCGGGCCGGCCGAAGCGGATCCATCGTTCGATCTGCTTCTCGAGCCACAGCAGTTCGACATGCGTGAGGTCGGTCATGCGCAGCCTTGTGCCCGGATCGGATCCGCGATCCTGGACCCTTCCCCTCCCGGCGAGGCTGTTATCCCCAGCGGTGGATGAACGTGGCGCGTTAGACAGAT
>CAZPOS010000414.1:0-2896 GCA_964588065.1 uncultured Reyranella sp. | reverse complement strand
ATCAAAATCGAATGCCTCGACCCCGTGGTAGGCTTCAGGCCTGTCCTCAGCAAATGAATAGCCTCTACCCTTCTGTGTAATTACATGAACAAGTGTCGGTCCTTTTTGCTCCTTTGCCCATGTAAGGACAGCTTCCAATTGTTCAATATCATGGCCGTCCATAGGTCCAAGGTACAAAAACCCCAGTTCTTCGAACATACTGTGAGGCAGAATTTTTTCCTTAAGCCATTCTTTAATTCTATGATTAAAGTTGTATAAGGGTTTAATCTTACCAACTGTCCGGCGGTACCTCCTCTTAAAATCTAAATATTTTGGTTTTAGATGAAGTTTAGAAATTAGAGAGGCCATTCCGCCTACATTATCGGCAATAGCCATACCATTGTCATTTAGGATTACCACTATCGGTTCCCCGGAATCAGCGGCACTGCACATACCCTCAAATGCCAAGCCTCCGGTCATTGCCCCGTCGCCAATTAACGCAGCGACACTATAATTTTCATGCATAAGTGAACGTGCCCGTGCCATTCCGAGTGCTACAGAAATAGAGTTTGAAGCATGCCCGGCAACTGCGGCGTCATGTAAGCTTTCGGTAGGCTTTGGGTATCCCGAAAGACCATCTAATCTACGAAGAGTCGGGAACTCTTCCAATCTGCCTGTAAGTAGCTTATGAACATAGCTTTGGTGGCCTACGTCAAAAATGACGCGATCATTCTCCGTGTTGTAAACTCTGTGAATAGCAACAGTTAATTCTACAATTCCCAGATTGCTGGCCAAGTGCCCGCCTGTCTTTGATACGTTTTCTATCAAAAAAGCCCTAATCTCACCACAGAGCTGAAAAAGCTGAGAAGAATCAAGCGCTTTAACATCAAGCGGAGAGTTGATGGAACTCAAAATATTCAAAGTTAATTACCTCTATTTAGTATAAATATTATTTATGATAGCAAAAATCGACCGTTATATCAAGAGACAAAGGTCGATTTTAAAAGGAATATTCATTAAAATGAATATTCTTATTTGGTTCTTGTAACCAGCTTGTCAGCAAACAAGCATAAAAAGTCAATGTCAGAAAAGGCTTCACTTATATAGGTTTTTGCCTCATCTGTCAATTGGATAATCATTGCCTCGCATTTTTCAACTCCATAAAAACTCATAAATGTGTTTTTTCCCACTCGAGAATCGGAGCATATAAGTTTACCAAGTTCTTCACTCTTCCCGAAAACATCAAGTACATCGTCTCTTATCTGAAAAGCAAGGCCTATATTTTTGCCAAAATTAGCGGCTGCTTTTCTTTGTCTTTCATCCGCTTCTCCGACAACAGCTCCCATCATACAAGCTGCAGCAATCATAGTTGCTGTTTTCATTTCACACAAATTCTGTAGTTCGCGTCCTGATAATGCTTGTAAATTACCAAGCATGTCTAGATACTGACCCCCGCAAATACCATCTTTCCCAGCAGCCTCAGCGAGAATTTTTGCACATTCACATCGTGAGGCCTCATTCAATTCGGAATTCAATATAGTAAGGAAAGCTTCAGCCTGTAAAGCATCACCAGCAAGAACAGCTACAGTTTCACCATAAACTTTATGATTAGACGGTCTACCCCGTCGCTGATCATCGTTATCCATACAGGGCAAATCATCGTGAACAAGTGAATAGGTGTGAAGCATCTCAAGCGCACAAGCCACAGACAAAGCAGATTTAGGATTTCCTCCGCTAAGGCGACAGAATTCGAGGGTTAACACCGGGCGTACACGCTTTCCACCTGAGAGAAGGCTGTATCTCATTGATTCATAAAGACCTAAATGAGACTTATCCTTACCTTCTGGAAAAGAATTAAGATATTTATCTATCATACATTTGTATTCATTGAATCTATCTTTATATAGCTCGTTCAAGCATTTTCCTCCCCAAAAGGCAGTTCTTCTGGCTCACTGTTTTCTCCTTTTTTTAGCTTAACAACCTTTTGCTCAGCCTGATCAAGCAATTTTGTACATGAAGACAACAGAGCCGTACCTTCTTCAAAAAGCTTTAAGGATTCGGAAAGGGGCGCATCACCCTTTTCAAGCTGTTTTACTATGATTTCAAGTTTTTCTATTGATTGCTCAAAATTGAGCTTTTTCTCCGCCATTTCTGTACCTCCATTATTCACTTCCTACTTCTTCAACACCACATACCAAAGACCCATTGCTTAAATTAACCTTAAGCCTTTCTCCTACACTTGCCTCTAAAGCTCTGGTTAAAACCTTACCGTTTTGGTCTGTAACAATAGAATACCCTCGGCTCAAAACTTTCAGCGGGCTTAAAGCCTCAAGGGATGCAGCCAAATGCACATATTGATGTTTTTTTGTGGTAATGAGTTCTTCATAGCGATAAATTAGGGAATTCGCTCGGCTGTCAATATCCATACGTTTCTGATCTATGTATGTAGAATAATCGTTTAAAACTCTAAGAGAAGCTATGTTTTCAACCCGTGATCTCATTCTTGTCAAAATCTTTCCCATGGCCTGTCCGGCACGTAAGTCTAATGCTTTAAGTATTTCCCGAAGTTCATTTTGCTCTGGCACGGAAAGCTCTGCTGCGTTGGATGGCGTAGCGGCCCTAAGGTCTGCTACATAATCCGAGATGGTAATATCCGGTTCGTGCCCTACAGCTGAGACCACAGGTATCTCGGATTCATAAATAGCTCTTGCAACAATCTCTGTATTGAAGGCCCACAGATCTTCTATAGATCCGCCTCCTCGCCCGACAATAACGAGATCACCGACTTCATACTTATTAGCATAACGAATTGCAGAGGTTATTTCAACAGGGGCTTCGCTTCCTTGAACTCGAACAGGTAATACAATTACCTTAGACATGGGCCAGCGTTTCCCCAAAATTCTTATAATATCTCTAA
>CAZPOS010000413.1:0-2908 GCA_964588065.1 uncultured Reyranella sp. | reverse complement strand
CCAGGGCCGCGAGGCCGCCGTGGAATTCCTCAAGACCCGGCCGGAACTCGAGACGCCGGACATCCAACTTCATCTCGTGCCCTACTCGATCAAGGACCCGAAGACCCGCAAGTTGCAGGATTTCCCGTCGATGACGATCGCCTGCTACCAGCTCCGCCCCGAAAGCCTGGGTTCGATCCACATCCGCTCGGCCGATCCGAAGGCCCACCCGGCGATCCGCTTCAACTTCCTCGCCGACAGGATCGATCAGGATGCGATGACCGCCGGCTTCCGCATGATGCGGCGCATCGTCGACGCCAAGCCGATGGATCCCTATCGCGACGAAGAGTACTCGCCCGGCCCCTCGGTGCAGACCGACGAGGAGATTCTGACCTGGATCCGCAACAATTCGCAGACCGCCTATCACCCGATCGGCACCTGCCGCATGGGCCCCGAGGGCCCGAGCACCGTGGTCGACGACAAGCTCCGGGTGCATGGCATCCAGGGCCTGCGCGTCGCCGACGCCTCGATCTTCCCGACCATGCCCTCGGGCAACACCAACGCGCCCTCGATCATGGTCGGCGAGAAGATGGCGGATATCCTGAAGGGCGCGGCCTGAGCCGACTTACACCACGACGGGCTTGCCGCTGATCAGCGCGGTGCCGGTCATCGCTGCGACCATCTTGCCATCGCCGCGCACCACGTCGATGCGGTAGTTCGAGGCCTTGCTGGAACGTGAGATCTCGACGGCCGTGGCCGTCAGGACGTCGCCCAGCCGCACGGCGACGCTGTAGACAATGTGGGCGTCGATGCTGCCCGAGACCACGCCCTGGGAGTTGCAGGCATAGCCGAAGGCCGCGTCGGCAAGGGTGAAGGTGAGGCCGCCATGGCCCACGCCATTGAAGTTGAGGTGACGCTCCTCGATCGCGACCCGCGTCACCGCCCTGCCGAGCGAGGCCTCGACGAACTCGATGCCGAGGCCGCGGGTAAAGGCGTCCCGCCGCGCCAGCGCCGCGACGTCGATCATTCCGCGGCCTGCCGCAGCGGCGAGGTCGCGGAGGCGATGGCCGCCAGAGTCTTCGACAGCGATTGGCCCTCGGGGTTGGCCAGGGCCGCAACGCGCGCGTTGGCGACGGCGTCGGCCGCGGCGCGCGGTGACAGGCGCCCGGCCAGCGCCGGCGCGATCACCTCGTCGGCGATGCGGCGATAGTTGCCGAGGCCGCGTCTGTGGGTATCGCCGTAGCCCTTGATCAGGCGCGCCGATTCCGCGATCTCCCGCGCGAGGTCGAGCCCGAGCGGCACCGCGGCGCGGATCTGGCCCAGCCAGCGCTCGATCTCGGCCTGCTCCTCGACATAGCGAAAGGTGCGCGGCCGCCACCAGCGCAGCCCGGCCAGGAGGCGCAGCCGCGCGAAACCCAGGATGGTCGTGGTGCGCACATGCATCGAAAAGTAGGTCTTGCCGAGGCGGCCGGTCCGCTCGCCCCAAGCCAGCAGGCGCCGCGCCAGCGATGGCGGCAGGATCGCGGCGATCTCCTCGATACCCGGCTTGAAATGCTCTGTGATCTCCAGCGGCTCGTGATCCTTCGCGCGAACCTCGGCCCGCACGCGGGCCAGCCGCTCGGCCGAGGTCTTGGCCTGGGCGACGCGGATCACGTCCTCGAACGACATGCGCACGGCGAGATGGCGCGCCACCTCGCGCAGCAGCTCGGCCGAGCCCAGCGCGTGGATCGTGTCGAGCCGGTCGAGGTAGAGCGCGGCGTAGCGCCGGTCCTGATAGGCGGTGAGCCGACGGATACCTTCCTCAACGACATCGAGGACTGCGGCAGGGTAAGCCCGGCGTACGCGTTCGATCAGATCCTCGACGCCCCGTACCGCCGTCTGCCGCTTTCGGTGCTCGCGTACCGCCTGCTCGAGTTCGCCGCGCGCATGGCCGCGGCCGAAGGCGAAGGCCGCGAGATTGGTGTCGACCGACTTGCCCGCGTGCCTGATGGCCGCCTCGAAAGCGCTGTCGGGGATCGGCAGCTTGCCCGAGCCGGCCAGCGCGCCCAGCAGCACCGCGTTGATGACGCCGCCCGATTCCTCGGCTGCCTGGTCCATGTCGAACAGGATCTGCTCGCGGCTGCGCTCCTTGACGGCCCGCAGCAGCTTGCCGACATCGAAGCTGCCGTCGCCCATCGCCATGCGCTCGCCGATCGCCAGCACGCGATGGGTCGAGGCAATCAGCGTCGTGCGGTCGGGCGTCACGAAGCCGTTGAAGATCATGCGGCCGGCTTCCAGCAGCTCGGTCGCCAGCGCAACATCGACCTCGCCCATCGCCGGATTGAGCGCCAGCACGGACGACGGAGCGCCACCCGCCGGCATCACCTCGACATAGTAGGTGGTGGCGCCGGTGCGCTGCGCCACGCCCGGGATCTGCGTCGCCTGGACCGCAAGCTCGCGGCTCTGCGCCGCCGACACGATCCAGTCGCACAGCACCCCGCCACCATCGCCGCCCAGCGCACCGATCAGGATGGTGACGGGCCTAGGCACTGGCCATCGCTCCGATCACCTTGGAGCGGACGCTCCATTTGAGACGATCCCACCAGGTCGCGTTCTGCACGATGTCGGCCTTGTAGAACGACGGACAAAGCACGGCCGCGTCCGCCACCTCGCCGCACAGGCCACAGCCCACGCAGCCATTGTTGACACTGGCGACCGGATCGCTGCGCAGTGGATCGGGGCTGGGCTTCACCACCAGCGAGGGGCAGCCCGAGAGCCGGATGCAGGAATGGTCGCCGGTGCAGACCTCGTCGTCGACGCCGTAGCGCGTGCGCACGACCCGCTCGCCGCGCTTCAGCTGGGCGGCGATCTGCGGGCGAATGCGGCGCTGGCGCGCGAGCTGGCACTCGCCGTCGGCCACGATGACCTTGAGTCCCTTGTCCTCGGTGCT
>CAZPOS010000412.1:0-2914 GCA_964588065.1 uncultured Reyranella sp. | reverse complement strand
GTTCGAGGGCTGGCTGGAGACCATGGCGCTGAGCGGCATGCGCTTCTATGCAGCGCCGACCTTCGCCTCGGCGCGATGGGGCATGGCCGCGCCGCAGACCGTGACCTGGAAATGGGACGAGGCGGCGGGCCTTGCCCAGTTCGAGAAGGCCAGGCGCGTGATGGACGAGGCCGAAGCGCACAATTCCGGTCGCCTGGGAGCCGTGGTCTTCCCGGCCCAGATCGACACGGTGACGCCGGAACTCTTTGCCGCCGGCCGCAAGCATGCGGACGAAACCGGCCGCCGTTTCTCGACCCATGTCGGCCAGTCGGTCGTCGAGGTGCGCGAGATGATCCGCCGCCACAACATGACGCCGATCCAGTGGGCCGCCGAACAGGGCTTGATGAAGTCCGACACGATCATGGCGCACTGCATCCTGCTCGACGATCATCCGCAGATCGCCTGGCACACGCGCAAGGATCTCGACCTGATCGCCGAAGCGGGCGCGTCGGTGGCGCATTGCCCGCAGCCCTTCGCCCGGTATGGGCTCGCGATGGATCATGTCGGCCGCTATCGGGCGCGCGGCGTCAATGTCGGCCTTGGCACCGACTGCGCGCCGCACAATCTGATCGAGGAGATGCGGCTCGCGATCGTCGCCGGCCGCCTGATGAGCGAAGACATCCGCAGCCTCGACACCGCCGGTGCCTTCGAGGCCGCGACCCTCGGCGGCGCGGCCGCGCTGGGACGCGACGATATCGGCGCGCTGGCGCCGGGCATGGCGGCCGACATCGTGCTCGTCGACCTCGACCATCCGCTGATGCAGCCGGCGCGCGACCCGTTGCGCTCCTTCGTCTTCCATGCCGCCGATCGCGCCGTGCGGACGGTGATCGTCGATGGCGAGGTGGTCCTGAAGGACGGCGATCCCGTCCATCTCGACCCGAAGGCCGCCATGGAACGCCTCGCCGAAGCGCAGGCCCGCATGCTGCGCGACTCGGTCAAGCTCGACTACGCCCAGCGCCCCGGCGACGAGATCTCGCCGCTGTCGCTGCGGATCTCGTGATCCCCCATCAATCTCCTCTCCCCCGCTAGGGGGAGAGGCTAGGTGAGGGGGCTACGCACCACCTGAACCCCCCTCACCTAACCTCTCCCCCTATCGGGGGAGAGGAATATGACGGGGAGGAAAGATCAGCCCTCTTCGCTCTCGTCCGGCGCATCCGGCGTCAGCGCCTGCGCCACCGCGTCGTCGACCTTCTCGAGCCAGATGAACTCGAGCGTGTTGCGCACCTCTTCGGGGATGTCGTCGTAGTCGCGCCTGTTGCGCGCCGGCAGCATCACGCGGGTGATGCCCGCCGCCGCCGCGGCCACGACCTTCTCCTTGATGCCGCCGACCGGCAGGACGAGGCCGCGCAGGCTGATCTCGCCCGTCATCGCGGTGTCGCTTCGGATGGTGCGGCCGGTCATCAGCGAGGCGAGCGCCATGAACATCGCGACACCGGCGCTCGGTCCGTCCTTGGGCGTGGCCCCGGCCGGCACGTGGACGTGGATGTCGTTCTTCTCGAACAGGGCGGCGTCGATGCCGATCGACTTCGCCTTGTTCTTGATGACGCTCAATGCCGCCTGCGCGCTCTCCTTCATCACGTCGCCGAGCTGGCCGGTCAGGATCAGCCGTCCGTTGCCGGGCGAACGCGTCGCCTCGATGAACAGGATGTCGCCGCCCACCGGCGTCCAGGCGAGGCCGGTGGCCACGCCGGGCACGCTGGTGCGCATCGCCACGTCGTTCTCGAAGCGGACCGGTCCCAGCAGGTCCTCGATGTCGGCCTTGCCGATCTGCACCTTGGTGGCCGTGCCTTCGGCCACCTGCACCGCGACATGGCGCAGGGCGCGGCCGATCTCGCGTTCGAGCCAGCGCACGCCGGCTTCGCGCGTATAGCCGCCGATGATCAGCTCCAGCGCCTCGTCGTCGATGCCGGCCTGGTCGGCGGTGAGGCCGTTGGCTTCGAGCTGGCGGCGCACGAGGTAGCGCTTGGCGATCTGCAGCTTCTCGCCCGCCGTGTAGCCGCTGAGCTGGATGATCTCCATGCGGTCGCGCAACGGGCCGGGGATCGTGTCCAGCATGTTGGCGGTCGCGATGAAGACGACGCGGCTCAGGTCGAACGGCACGTCGAGATAGTTGTCGCGGAACGTGCCGTTCTGCTCGGGGTCGAGCACTTCGAGCATCGCCGCCGACGGATCGCCGTGCACGCCGCTGCCCATCTTGTCGATCTCGTCGAGCATCATCACGCAGTCGCGCGCGCCCGCCTTGCGGATCGCCTGGATGATCGTGCCGGGCAGCGCGCCGATATAGGTGCGGCGATGACCGCGGATCTCGGCCTCGTCATGGACGCCGCCCAGGCTCACGCGCGCGAACTTGCGGCCCATCGCCTTGGCGATCGACTGGCCGAGCGAAGTCTTGCCGACGCCGGGAGGGCCGGCGAAGCACAGGATCGGCGCCTTGCCTTCGGGCGCCAGCTTGCGCACGGCGAGATACTCGACGATGCGCTTCTTGATCTTCTCCAGGCCGAAATGATCGGCGTCGAGCACCTTGCGCGCCTCGGGCAGCGCCCAGGGCAGCTCGACCAGCGTGTCGAGATAGGTGCGGATCATGCCGTGCTCGGCCGACGCCTCGGGCGTGCGCTGCAGGCGGCGAAGTTCCTTGCGCGCGGCGGTCTCGGCCTCCGGCGGCATCTTCGCTTCGGTGATCGCCTTGTCGAGATCGGCGATCGCCTGCTTGTTCGAATCGTCCTCGCCCAGCTCGCGCTGGATGGCGGCCATCTGCTCGCGCAGCACCATCTCGCGCTGGCGGGCGTCGAGCGAGCTCTTGGTCTTGCTGCCGATCTCGCTGCTGATGCGCAGCACTTCGAGCCGCTTCGACAAGAGTTCGGTCACCTTGTCGAGG
>CAZPOS010000411.1:790-2928 GCA_964588065.1 uncultured Reyranella sp. | reverse complement strand
CTGCCCGGCATCGTCGCCGGCTGCCTGCTGGTGTTCATCCCAGCGGTCGGCGAGTTCGTGATCCCCGACCTGCTGGGCGGCACCGAGACGCTGATGATCGGCAAGGTGCTGTGGGACGAGTTCTTCACCAACGGCGACTGGCCGCTCGCCTCGGCGGTCGCGGTCTGCCTGCTGGTATTGCTGGTCGGGCCGATCGCGCTCTTCCAGCGCAACCAGGCACGCAGCCTAGAGAAGCGCACATGAGGGCGGCCACATGACGGGCCGTGCCCGCTTCGCCTTCGGCATGCTGGCTTTCGGCTATGCCTTCCTCTATCTGCCGATCGCGCTGGTGATCGTCTATTCGTTCAACGAATCGCGCCTCGTCACCGTCTGGTCGGGCTTCTCCTTGAAATGGTGGCGCGCGCTGTTCGCCAACGAGGCGATGCTGCAGGCCGCCTGGCTGTCGCTGCGCATCGCGCTGGCCAGCGCGACGTGCGCCGCTCTGCTCGGGCTGGCCGCCGGCTACGCGCTGGCGCGCGCCCCGCGCTTCCCGGGACGCACCCTGTTCGGCAGCCTCGTCGTGGCCCCCATGGTGATGCCGGAAGTCGTCATGGGCATCTCGATGCTGTTGCTGTTCGTCGGCTCCGAAAGACTGTTCGGCGGCCCGGACCGCGGCTTCCTCACCATCGCCATCGCCCACACGACCTTTTCGATCGCGTTCGTGGCCATCGTCGTGCAGGCCCGCCTCACCGACTTCGACCGGGCGCTGGAAGAAGCGGCGATGGACCTCGGCGCGACGCCCTGGACGACCTTCCGCACCGTCACCCTGCCGCTGATCGCACCTTCCGTCGGCTCGGGCTGGCTGCTCGCCTTCACGTTATCGTTGGACGATCTGATCCTGACCCAATTCGTCGCCGGGGCGCAGTCGCAGACCCTGCCGATGCGCGTCTATTCCAGCGTGCGGCTCGGCGTCGATCCGCAAATCAATGTGCTCGCCACCCTCGTCGTGATCATCGCGGCTTGTGCCCTGATCCTGTCCGGATGGCTGACGCGGCGGAAGGGTTGAGCTAAGAAACCCTCCTCAGGGAGGAAAAAATGCTTCGTTCCGAAACGTCCAAGGCGTCTCGCCGTAATGTGCTGAAGGGCGCCGGAATGGCCGCTGTCGGTGCATCGCTGGGGGCTTCCCTGCCGGCGGGCAGCGCGGCCTATGCTCAGGGCGCGTCGGCGACGCCCAAGGGGCCGAAGCTGCTCGAGATGGACGGCAAGGCGAAGCTCGCGATCCTCGGCGACAAGCCGCTAGTCGCCGAGACTCAAGCCGAGCTGCTCGACGACAACGTCACGCCGACCAACAAGCTGTTCATCCGAAACAACGGACAAGTGCCGGACGTCACGGGCGATCCCAAGGCGTGGCAGGTCAAGATCGACGGCGAGGTCAACACGCCGATGGAGATCAGCGTCGGCGACCTGATGACCAGGTTCCCCGCCGTCACCTACCAGCTGATGCTGGAATGCGGCGGCAACGGCCGCTCCTTCTTCACGCCCGAGGCGCGCGGCAACCAGTGGACCAACGGCGGCGCCGGCTGCCCACTGTGGACGGGCGTGCGGCTCGCCGACGTGCTGAAGGCCGCCGGCCTGAAGCCCTCCGCCGTCTATACCGGCGCCTATGGCGCCGACCCGACCCTGGCCGGCGAAACCGACAAGCCCACCCTCTCGCGCGGCGTGCCGATCGCCAAGGCGATGGAGGAACACTCACTGATCGCCTTCAAGCTGAACGGCCAGGACCTGCCGCTGATCCACGGCGCGCCGGTGCGGCTCGTCATCCCGGGCTGGCCCGCCTCTGCGTCGACCAAGTGGCTGAACCGCCTCTGGATCCGCGACAAGGAGCATGACGGCCCCGGCATGGGCGGCTTCTCCTACCGGGTGCCGAAGACTCCGATCGTCCCCGGCAGCAAGGGCAACGACAAGGACATGGCGATCCTGGAATCGATGCCGGTGCGCTCGATCATCACCTTCCCCGCCGACGGAACGCGCCTCACCTCGCGCAAGCTCGACCTGCGCGGCCATGCCTGGGCCGGCGACTTCGAGGTGAAGAGCGTCGACATCTCGACCGACTACGGCGTGACCTGGAAACCCGCCAAGGTCGACGCGCCGGTCAACAA
>CAZPOS010000411.1:0-780 GCA_964588065.1 uncultured Reyranella sp. | reverse complement strand
TGGCAGAACTTCAGCGCCTCGATCGACCTGCCGACCGCGGGCTACTACGAGGTCTGGACCAAGGCGACGGACAGCAAGGGCGTGACCCAGCCCTTCCAGGCGGCCAACTGGAACCCGCAAGGGTACGGCGCCAATCCGATCAACCGCATCCGCGTGCTCGTCGAATCTTGACCCGCCTCAATGTGATACACGCCGCCGTCCTCGGCCTGGCGGCGACGTTCCTGCTGCTCGCCTTCGATCGCGCCGGAGCGCTGCACCGGGACAAGTACGTCTACGTACCGCCGGCCCCGAAGGTCCCGGCGGCACCGCCCGTGGTCGATCCCGACAAGGGCAAGCCGCCGCTGCACAACGACACGGTCGAGGATCTGCCCGAGGGCAAGAACCGCGAGCTCACCTTCTACACCTGCACGGCCTGCCACGGCGTCGCGCTGATCAAGGCCCAGGGCCTGACGCGTGACCTCTGGGATTCGACCATCGACCTGATGCTGGAGAAGCATCGCATGCCGCCGATCAAGGCCGAGGAGCGCTCGGAAATCGTCGACTATCTGGCCGAGAACTTTCCGCCCCGGCGCAAGGGCCGCGGCAGCGACAATCCTTTCCTGAAATGAGGCGCGCGGCGGCTATGCCGTCGCCTTCGCCCACTTTTCCGACCAGACATGCAGCGGCAGGAACAGCCGCAGCAGTTCGTTTCCCAGTGCCGTGAGCCGGTAACCCGTCGCGTCGTCCAGTTCGACCAGCTTCGCCTCGCGCAGCTCGGCCAGCCGTGTGTTCACGATGGTC
>CAZPOS010000410.1:0-2934 GCA_964588065.1 uncultured Reyranella sp. | reverse complement strand
AACCTCTCCGGAGCAAGCGCGGCCCCTGGCGTCGGCACTCTGGCGGCGGCCATCAGCCTGGGACTGCGCCTCTGGGTCGCCGGCCTGCTGATCTGGCTTGTCGGTCACGGTGTGGCCGTCTGGGCGGCCAAGCGCGACCCGCTCTTCGTCGAGGTGGTGCGTCGCCACCTGCGCATCCCGGGCCGGCTCGGCGTCTGAGGGGACTGTCATGATGAATCTCGCCGAATACCGGAACTCGGCCACGCGCCTCGCCGATTTCTTGCCGTGGGCAGCGCTCGTCGCTCCCGGCATCGTCCTGAACAAGGACGGCTCTTTCCAGCGGACCGCGCGGTTCCGCGGCCCCGACCTCGATTCGGCGGTGCCGGCAGAGCTGGTCGGCGTCGCGGGACGGTTGAACAATGTCCTGCGTCGGCTTGGATCGGGCTGGGCGCTGTTCGTCGAAGCGCAGCGGCAGCCTGCCAGTATCTACCCGGAGGGAAGGTTTCCGGACGCGGCATCGGCGCTGGTCGACGCGGAGCGAAAGGCGGCCTTCGAGGAAGAGGGGACGCATTACGAATCGGCCTATTATCTGACATTTCTGTATCTCCCACCGGCTTGGGAATCTGCTGGTGCGGAGCGCTTCTTCTATGAAGGCCGCCACCGCGCTGCGGGAGCGGATGCTCGTGAGATCCTGGCCGGCTTCATCGACCGGACGGACCGGATGCTGCATCTTCTCGACGGCTTCATGCCCGAGTGCCGCTGGCTCGACGACGCAGAGACGCTGGCTTACCTGCATTCCTGCATCTCCACCCGGCGCCAGCGTGTGCGCGTGCCGGAAGTGCCCATGTATCTGGACGGGCTGCTGGCCGATCAGGCCCTAACTGGCGGGCTTGAGCCGAAGCTTGGCGACTGCCACCTGCGGGTGCTCACGATCGTCGGTTTCCCCGGAACGACCACGCCGGGGCTGCTCGAAGAACTCAATCGTCTGGCCTTCGCCTATCGCTGGTCGACGCGGGCGATCCTGCTCGACAAGAAAGACGCCACGCGGCTTCTGACGCGAATCCGCCGTCAGTGGTTCGCCAAGAGGAAGTCCATTGCGGCCATCCTCAAGGAGGTGATGACCAACGAGGCGACGACGCTCGTCGACACCGATGCGCACAACAAGGCGATCGACGCCGATGCTGCCCTGCAGGAACTCGGCTCGGACGCCGTCGGCGCGGCCTACTGTACTGTGACCGTCACGGTATGGGACGAGGATCCGCGCATCGCCGACGAGCGGCTGCGTCTCGTCGAAAAGGTAATCCAGAGCCGCGACTTCACCTGCATGGTGGAGAGGGTCAATGCCGTCGATTCGTGGCTGGGCTCACTTCCGGGGCATGCCTATGCCAATGTGCGCCAGCCGCCGGTCTCGACGCTCAACCTGGCGCACATGATCCCGCTGTCGGCGGTCTGGGCCGGACCCGCGACCGATGAGCACTTCGGTGGGCCGCCGCTGTTTTTCGGCAGGACCGAGGGGGCGACGCCCTTCCGGTTCTCGCTGCATGTCGGCGATGTCGGCCATACGCTCGTGGTCGGCCCGACAGGCTCCGGCAAGTCCGTGCTCCTGGCCCTTATGGCGTTGCAGTTCCGGCGATACGACAAGGCGCAGGTCTTCGCCTTCGACTTCGGCGGTTCCATCCGTGCCGCTGCGCTCGCGATGGGTGGAGATTGGCACGACCTCGGCAGCGCGCTGGGCGAGGAGAGGGATCCCGTGGCCCTCCAGCCACTGGCGGGCATAGACGATGTCGCGGAGCGAGGCTGGGCGACCGACTGGATTGCAGCACTCCTGGCCCGCGAGAAGATCGTCCTCACGCCCGAAGTAAAGGATCATTTGTGGTCGGCCCTCGGGTCGCTGGCATCGGCACCCGTCGAAGAGCGCACTATGACGGGACTGTCGGTGCTGTTGCAGTCGGCCGCCCTCAAGCGGGCCCTACAGCCCTACTGCCTGGGAGGTGCCTATGGCCGCCTGCTGGATGCAGAGGCCGAACGGCTCGGCAGCACTTCGGTACAGGTCTTCGAGACCGAGGGGCTCATCGGAACAGGTGCCGCAGCTGCCGTTCTCGCCTATCTCTTCCATCGAATTGAGGCACGTCTCGACGGCAGCCCGACCCTGCTGATCGTCGACGAGGGTTGGCTCGCCCTGGATGACGAGGACTTCTCGGACCAGCTGCGCGAATGGTTGAAGACCTTGCGCAAGAAGAACGCCTCCGTCGTCTTCGCGACGCAATCGCTTTCAGACATCGATGGCGCCGCCATCGCGCCGGCCATCATCGAGAGCTGCCCGACCCGGCTCTTCCTGCCAAACGAGCGGGCGATCGAGCCGCAGATCACGGAGATTTATCGCCGCTTCGGTCTCAACGATCGTCAGATTGAGATTCTCGCCCGGGCGACGCCCAAGCGCGACTACTACTGCCAGTCCCGCCGCGGCAATCGCCTCTTCGAGCTTGGCCTTGGCGCGGTGACGCTTGCCCTCACGGCGGCCTCGTCGAAGGCCGACCAGGCTCTGATCGAACGGATTCTCGCCGAACATGGCCGTGAGGGCTTCCTTGCCGGTTGGCTTCAGGCGCGCGCGGTGCCCTGGGCTGCCGATCTCATCCCCGACTTCAACACAGGAGAATCGTTATGACATCTATCCGTGGTTACGGCGTGACGCTCGCAGCCATTTTCGCCCTCTCCGGTAGTCCGCTCCCGGCCTCGGCGCAGATGACCGTGTTCGATCCCAGCAATTATTCGCAAAACCTGCTGACCGCGGCGCGCACGCTCGAGCAGGTCAACAATCAGATCCTGTCTCTGCAGAACGAAGCGCAGATGCTGATCAACCAGGCCCGCAATCTCACGAGCCTGCCATACTCCTCCTTACAGCAGC
Organism: uncultured Reyranella sp.; assembly: GCA_964588065.1. Classification (GTDB taxonomy): domain Bacteria; phylum Pseudomonadota; class Alphaproteobacteria; order Reyranellales; family Reyranellaceae; genus Reyranella. The sequence goes on along the minus strand of CAZPOS010000410.1, from coordinate 50 downwards.
TGCAGCAGTCGATCGGGCGGACCCAGCAACTCCTGGGTCAGGCGCAGAAC
>CAZPOS010000409.1:0-2948 GCA_964588065.1 uncultured Reyranella sp. | reverse complement strand
ATCCCGGACTGGAACCACCTGATCTATGAATCGGACTGGCAGAATGCGCTGGAAACGCTGCATTCCACCAACAACTTCCCCGAGTTCACCGGCCGCATCTGCCCCGCCCCGTGCGAAGCCAGCTGCACCCTGAACATCGTCGACCAGCCGGTGACCATCAAGTCGATCGAATGCGCGATCGTCGACAAGGGCTGGGACCAGGGCTGGATCGCCCCGCAACTGCCCAAGGCCCGCACCGGCAAGACCGTGGCCGTCGTCGGCTCCGGCCCGGCTGGCCTGGCCGCTGCCCAGCAGCTGGCCCGCGCCGGCCACTCGGTCACGGTGTTCGAAAAGAACGACCGGGTCGGCGGCCTGCTGCGCTACGGCATCCCCGACTTCAAGATGGAAAAGCACCTCATCAACCGCCGTGCGGCGCAGATGGAGGCCGAGGGCGTGAATTTCCGCACCTCGACCGAGGTGGGCGTCGACATCACGCTGAAGACGCTGAAAGAAAACTTCGACGCGGTGGTGTTGGCCGGCGGCGCCGAAGATGCGCGCACGCTCGATATCCCGGGTTCGGAAATGAGCGGGGTTCGCCTCGCCATGGAATTCCTGACCCAGCAGAACAAGCGCAACGCGGGTGACGACGAGCAGCGCGCCGCCCCGCGCGGCACGCTCACCGCGACCGGCAAGCACGTCATCGTCATCGGCGGCGGCGACACCGGTTCGGACTGTGTCGGCACCTCGAACCGGCAGGGCGCGGCGAGCGTCACGCAGATCGAGATCATGCCCAAGCCCCCGGAAAAGGAGGACAAGGCGCTGACCTGGCCGAACTGGCCGCTCAAGCTGCGCACCTCGTCCAGCCACGAGGAAGGCGTCGACCGCGACTGGGCGATCCTGACCAAGCGGGTCGTCGGCGAGAACGGCAAGGTCACCGGCCTCGAATGCGTTAGGATAGAATGGGTGGGCCGCGAGATGCGCGAGATCGAGGGCAGCGAATTCACGTTGAAGGCCGATCTTATCCTGCTGGCGATGGGCTTCGTCGGACCAAAGAAGTCGGGCATGCTCGACAAGTCGGGCCTCGACTACGATCCGCGCGGCAATGTGGCCGCCGATACCTTCAGCTACCGGACGAGCGACAGCAAGATCTGGGCCTGCGGCGACATGCGCCGGGGCCAGAGCCTTGTCGTCTGGGCGATCCGCGAAGGCCGCCAGTGCGCACGCAGCGTGGACGAGGCGCTGATGGGCGTCACCGAACTGCCGCGCTGAGCGGCGTTGAAGCGACAGCGAAAAGGGGCGCGTTTCCAGCGGGAGACGCGCCCTTTTTTTAAAGCAATTTTTTGAATTAACGGATTATCGCCCGGGGAAGCGATTATCGCTTGGGAGGCTGGGCGAGATGAGGGGCAGTCACATGGGAAATCCCGCCGAATCGATTTTCAAGCTCGGTGCCGCCCTCGCATTCCTGTTGGTGGTCATCGTCGGTGGCGGGCTCGGTTCGTGCGCGGCCTACAATTCGGTGCGCGTCTGGAACGCCGAAACCGCGGGCGAGGCTGAACTGGCGCAGGCGACGCAAAACCGGAAGATCGCAGTGCTCGAAGCGCAGGCGTCTCTCGACAGCGCGAAGCTGAAGGCAGCCGCTGAAGTCGAGCGTGCCAAAGGTCTTGCCGAAGCAAATCGCATCGTCGCAGATAGCCTGGGCGGGCCGGAGGGCTACTTGCGCTACCTCTATATCCAGAACCTCGAAGAATCGAAGGGCCAGATCATCTACGTCCCGACAGAGGGCGGACTTCCCATACTTGAGGCGGGACGCGCGCCTTAATCCGCTAATCGTCGCGCGAGGCGGCGAGACCGGCGGTGTCGAAATAATCGCGCCAGGCTGCGATCTTGCCTCCGCTGGTCTCGAAAATGCCCATCAACCGGATCGTGGTGATGACGCGACCCGTCTGATCGATCACTTCGTCGATCCGTTCGTTCATCACGGTGCCACCGTTCACCGCGCTGGCCAGGGTGGTAACGCGGATGCTGACCGGGCCTCCGCAAGAATTCTCGAATGCACCGATGAAGGCGAGCGCCTGCTCGATGCCCGTCGTGTCAGACATGCCGACGTTCTCGTAACGGGTGGTCGGCGTGAAATAGGTGCGGACCGCGTCGGCAAAGCCGCCGGGACGGTCCCACATGGCGAGGAAGGTGTCGACCGTTTCTCGTGCGCTGCTCATGCGTGTTCTCCGAAGTGATCGGGCGACATTGCCACGTGCGCACCGGCCTTGCGCCTGACCAAGAGAAGAGTGAGAAGCGCGGGCATGATAATCCGCGACACGCTCGATGCGACTTACACCAACGGCCTCACGTCGCTCGCCAACTGGCTGCGCAAGGCGAGCGACCATACGGAACCGAAGAAGGCCGAGGACCTTCTCTCGGCTCGTCTGGCGCCCGATATGCTGCCGCTTTCGACGCAAGTCCGCTTCGTCTGTGTGCAGGCGATCGAAGGAATGCATCGCCTGATCGGAGTGGCGTTTCCGGCGCGGGTCACCGAACTGCTGGACGAAGGCCGCAATGCGGGAGAGAACCCCGGGACGATCGCCGATGCACTGGCGCGTATCGAAGAGACGCTGGCGCTGGTGGCAGGTCTGGCCGCGCATGCAGGCGATGGTGACGACACCCGCGATGTGGCGCACGACTTGCCGATGGGGCTGATCTTCGACCTGACGCTGGAGCAGTATGTGCGCGATTGGGCGCTGCCGCAGTTCTACTTCCACCTTGTCACCGCCTACGCGATACTGCGGGCGGAGGGTGTTGCGCTGGGGAAGGTCGATTTCGTGCCGCACATGTTCCCATATGCGCGGCCCGGCACGGTGCCGGAGGGTATCGCCTAGGCGGGCCCTCCGACATCGGCGAGGACTTGGCGGACAGGCGCATGCCCGTCCGCCAGGTCCGTCAGTACATGTGCTGGCCGCCGTTGATGCTCAGCG
>CAZPOS010000408.1:0-2977 GCA_964588065.1 uncultured Reyranella sp. | reverse complement strand
CAGTCACTTCGGAGGAGACGCGCACGTCGTCGTCGTCCTCCACGATCGGCTCGCCCAAATTGTCGAAGCCCCATTCGTTCAATGTCTCGATGGCGCCGTCTGGCATCAGGCGCAGCTCAGCCGCGAGTGCATCGAAATCGGTCCGAGCCATCGGGCCGGCCAGAAGGCGAATAAGAAGATTAGAATGGGGGGCGTCGAGGCCAGCGAAAGCCGATGCGGCGACGCTTGCCTTAGGCGGAGGGGCGGGGGCTGGTTCGGGCTCCTCCTCGACAAAGATTGCCGCGAGCATCGCGGACACCTGCGTCGTTTCGCCGCGGATCCTCTCAAGCCTGGCGGCGTCGATGGCAACGCCCGCCCGCTTTGGCTCGTCAGGCAGCGGCACCATGCGCTCGTGAGTGGCTGGCAGAACCTCCACCGGACCGGCATCCTCACCGCTGCGATGCAGGGCGGAATAGAGCGCACTCGCGGGTAGCCCGAGCGCCGCGTGGAGCGCCTCGAGGAACCTAACCTCGTCGGGCAGGACCCGGCCATCTGCTAGCACTGCCTCGACCGCGGAGGCCGCGAGCGCCGCCCTGCTCTCAGGAGCGATGTCCGTCAGCTTCTTCAGGGCTGCACGGACCTTTGGCGGATCCGCAGCAAGAGCGTTTCCGCACGCGAGCAGCCGGATGATCTCCTCTTCCTTGAGCTCGGGTGTCGAGCGCAGACGGCGTTCGATGGCGTCCATCTCTGAGGAGGCGACAGTCCCGTCCGACACTGCGGCCAGCATTGCGACTTCAACCATGCCGCGGGCAGCCGCGTAGACCGAGCGTTCGGGATCGACGGCCCCACCAAGGCTTGCCGGGAACAGGGCGATGCGTCCATCGGCCCGGAGCGCAGCGGCCGGACCGTAGCGGCGATCGGGCTCGAACCCGAGATCCAGCGCGTCGAGCGCGAGGCCCATCTGCCGAACGAGAACTGCAGGCAGCTTCTCGGTGCCCGGCCCTAGCTCCAGATCGAGGGCGCGTGCCACGTCGCCGACCGTTGCCAAGCCGCCAACTGTCGATTGATCGAGCGCGTTCCGGCAATCGGCGAAGGAGGCCCGTCCCCGGCGGAGCTCCAGTGGTAGCAGGAGGTCGCCGCGCAGCGTTCCGCGAACATTTGGGTCTCGGCCCAGCAGTCGGCTGTAGGCTGATAGATCTTCCATGCAGCCGTCGAGGATCGTGCGAAGGCTATTGAGCGGGGCCTGCGTCCCAGAAATGTCAGGAAGATCCATTTCGATCGAACGGAAGAACGTGTTGCTTGCCGCCTGATATCGGGAGCGGATCTTCGACTTCGGCCGTCGGACCCGTAATCCTTCTGGATTGCGGACGGCGAAGCGGACGCGCCAGAGGCCGAGCAGCTCTTCGAAGCACCGCTGCCCCGGCGTCCGGAGGTAGACGTCTGGAAGCGATAGCACCCATAGAAGACAGTCGTCGGCATCGAAGGGCTGGTTTTGCTCGATTCGGCTGCCAAGCCGCACTCGGACATTGAGCGGCAGCTCCATCTCGTAGTTGTGCGGCGGAGCGGATGTTACGGGTTCATCGGTGCTATCGCCGTATAGGCAGGAAAGGGCGAGCAGCTTCGACGCGTAGGCCGTGAAGGAATAGTTCTCTCCATGGATCGCTAGAAGGCGCCGGAGTTCCGCGAAGATCGCTGAAGCCTCATCCTTGGCGTCTTCGACCAGCAAGCGCTGCTCGAGGCCGTAGAAGAACACGAACACGTAGCCGATCGGGATGTTAGGATCCGTCCGGCCATTCTCCAGCCAGTCCAGATAGGTCCAGCGTGCCCGCGGATCGAGGCGATCGTAGCTCGGCCAGTATGTCAGGGTGTCGCCGGAGGGATCGCCCTGAGGATTGATGGGAAGCGTGGGATCGATCCGGCTTTTGTCACGCGCCGGGTCATGCCGGGCAGGAGTGCCATAGTAGACCATATCGAGAGTGACGGTTCGCGCTCCCACCTGAACCACAGTCGGGTGGTTAACCCAGCAGGCTGGAGCCCGCGGACCCCTCGATGTCGGAGAGGCGGGCGCGGAGGGGCGAGGCCGCGGCGCGGCGACCCCCGACTTGGACATCCGCGTGGCATAGTCCGACGCCTGCTCGATGGTCGAGAATGAGTATCCGCCATAAAGGTATCGGCCATTGGCGCTCAGGCTGACGCCCGGCGGAGCCCTGTCGAGGTCCGACGGCGGGGATGGCGAGGACGCTGTCGCTGCGGTTGTCTCCGCATCGCGACCGAGTTCGGGCTGTCCGTCAGTGCCTGTCGCCGGGGCGCCAGACATTATCTCGCCGAATCGACGAGCGACTCTAGAGAGCCAACCTTCTGACTGGGCCATCATTCTTCCCCCCGACTTGGGGATACTGTCCCAAAGTTATTCGGATTGCCAGAGCCTTACTCTTCCTCAAAAATGGCAAAGTGATCTGAATCAGTTGATGTTAGCCGTAGAATAATAAATGCGGATGTAGCAGCGTGAAGCGTCGATCGGCCCGTGCGTGGGATTCGCGGAGGAACTCGACGACAGGGGGAATGGACGAAATGGTGTTGTTGGGGATTCCGGTCATACCGGTGCTTGTTTTTGCGGTTCTCGTTAGCCTTGCATACGCGTTCGTCCGCTACTTCTTCATTCCCGCGAAGCGGCTGGATGCAAGCCTAAAGCAGATCATCGACAACGTGGAGGCAGCGCGGGCGAACGGGCTTCGCGACCTCTCGAAGTGCTTCGAACCCGACCGTGCGATCGCCGCCATCTTCAACGAGTATCGCGAGACGCTCCACGTTCAGAAGGATCTCGACACCCAGACGGGCGAGATGGTCGAGAGGGCTGTCCGCTCGACGGTTCCGGCTGAGATGTTTCTCTCGCCACACGCTGTGGTGGACAATCGCGTCCATGCCGAGTTCTTCAAGCATCTGCCCGGCATTTTCACCGGCATCGGCATCATCGGGACATTCACCGGCCTTCTGACGG
>CAZPOS010000407.1:0-3027 GCA_964588065.1 uncultured Reyranella sp. | reverse complement strand
GCTCAATCCGCGCATGACGGTGTTCGACATCCTGGTCGAGCCGCTGGTCATCCATAAGATCGGCGACGACGCCTATCGCCGCGAGATGGTCGCCGAGCTGATGGAGATGGTCGGCCTCGACCGCCGGCACCTCAGCCGCTATCCGCATTCATTCTCCGGCGGCCAGCGCCAGCGCATCGGCATCGCGCGCGCGCTGGCACTGCGGCCCGACATGGTGATCTGCGACGAGCCGGTCTCGGCGCTCGACGTGTCGATCCAGGCGCAGATCCTGAACCTGCTGAAGGACCTGCAGAAGCAGCTCGGCCTCACCTATCTGTTCATCAGTCACAATCTCGCGGTGGTCGACTACATCGCCGACCGTATCGCCGTGATGTGCGCCGGCCGCCTGGTCGAGCTGGCGCCCGCGGGCGAGCTGTTCCGCAACCCCATGCATCCCTACACCAAGGCCCTTCTTTCGGCGGTCCCGATGCCCGATCCCGATGCCCGCCTCGATCTCGGCGCGCTGATGGAGGGCAAGGCGTCCGATCCCACCGTCTGGCCCGAGCCGTTCCGCGACGACGGCCGGACGCCGCTGCTGTGGACCGAGGCGGAACCCGGGCATTTCGTGCGGGTCTCGCGGACCGACGGGAAGCTGGCCGGGCGAGAGGTGGTCTGAGATGCTGCACTTCATTGCCCGCCGCGTCCTGCTGATGATCCCGACCCTGTTCGTGATCAGCGCGCTCGTCTATTTCATCATCGACCTGCCGCCGGGCGACTGCGTCACCTCGCAGATCGAGGAGCTGCTGGCGCGCGGCGATCCCGACGCCCACCAGCGCGCCGACGAACTGCGCGAGCTCTACGGCCTCAATCTTCCGCTCTGGCATCGCTACCTCGACTGGGTGGCCGGCATCTTCCGCTGGGACTTCGGTCTCTCGTGCCAGGACACGGTGCCGGTTGCCGACCTGATCAGCGAGAGGATGCTGCTCACCATCGTGATGGAGACCTGCACGATCGCCTTCATCTGGATCGTGTCGTTCGTCATCGGCGTCTATGCCGCCACCCACCAGTACAAATGGGGCGACTACGTCGCCTCGTTCATCGGCTTCATCGGCCTGTCGATCCCGAACTTCCTGCTGGCCCTGGTGCTGCTCTATGTCGGCAAGGTCTATTTCGGCCTGTCGATCGGCGGCCTGATGGACCCCGAGTACATCGACAAGCCGCTGAGCTGGGGCAAGGTCGTGTCGGTGATGCAGCACCTGATCATCCCGGTCATCGTGATCGGCATGTCGGGTACCGCCGGCATGATCCGAAGGCTGCGCGCCAACCTGCTGGACGAGCTGCAGAAGCAGTATGTCGTCACCGGCCGGGCCAAGGGCCTGCCGCCCATGCGGCTGCTGGTGAAGTATCCGCTGCGCCACGCCATCAACCCGTTCGTCGCCGACATCGGCGGCCTGCTGCCGGACGTCATCTCGGGCTCGGTCATCGTCTCGGTGGTGCCGTCGCTGCCGACCACCGGTCCGATGCTGCTGAGCGCGCTCAAGACCCAGGACGTCAACCTCGCCGCGACCTTCCTGCTGTTCGTGGCGGTGCTGACGGTCATCGGCATGCTGATCTCGGACCTGGCGCTGGCCGCGCTCGATCCGCGCATCCGCTTCGGCGCAAGTTCGGAAAAGTGAGGGTGCCATGACCGACACGACACCCAATCCGCCGCGCCGCACGCCCCACTTCGTCTCGCAGGAGCCGTGGGACCCCTACGTCGCCGACAGGCTGACCGCCGAGCAGGAACGCTACTACATGGCGGGCCAGTGGAAGCTGATGTGGTGGCGCTTCCGCCGCCACAAGCCGGCCGTCGTCTCCATGGTCTTCCTGCTGCTGATGTACTTCTCGACGGTCATCAGCGAATTCATCGCGCCCTACGACCTGCACACCCGCCACTCGCGCTACATCTTCGCGGCGCCGCAGGGGGTCCACCTGTTCCACGAGGGCTCGTTCCTCGGGCCGTTCGTCTACGGCCTCAAGATGGAGCGCGATCCGGCGACGCTGCAGCGCATCTACTCGGCCGATACGACCAAGCCGCAGAAGCTGCGATTCTTCTGCCTGGGGGAGAGCTACGAGTTCTGGGGGCTGATCGAGGGCCGCTTCCACTTCGTCTGCCCTCCGGAGGACGGGACCTTCTTCCTGCTCGGTACCGACCGATTGGGGCGCGACATGTTCAGTCGCATCGTCTACGCGGCCCGAATTTCCCTTACCATCGGCATCATCGGCATCGCGCTCTCGTTCGCGCTCGCCCTGATCCTGGGCGGCCTCGCGGGCTATTACGGCGGCTGGATCGACAGCGTCGTCCAGCGGCTGACCGAGATCATCAAGAGCTTCCCGCACCTGCCGCTGTGGCTCGCCCTGTCGGCGGCGCTGCCGGTCACGTGGTCGCCGCTGCTGGTCTATTTCGGCATCACCATCATCCTGGCGCTGCTCGACTGGCCGGGCCTGGGCCGCGCCGTGCGCTCCAAGCTGCTGTCCCTGCGCGAGGAGGACTACGCGGCGGCCGCCCAGATGATGGGCGCCAAGCCCGCCCGCATCATCGGCCGCCACCTGCTGCCCGGCTTCATGAGCCACCTGATCGCCTCGGCCACGCTCTCGATCCCCTCGATGATCCTGGCCGAGACGGCGCTGTCCTTCCTCGGGTTGGGCCTTCGTCCTCCCATCACCTCGTGGGGCGTCCTGCTGAACGAGGCGACGGACATCAACGTCGTGGCGGTGAACTGGTGGCTGATGCTGCCGGTGGTGCCGGTGATCCTGGTGATCCTGGCGTACCAGTTTATGGGGGATGGGATGCGCGACGCTGCAGACCCTTACGCCTAGGGCGTAAGGGTCGAAGCGTCGGGCGGGCGTCAGGGCCTTCTGAGGCCCGGGAGCCGGCTCCGTGCAGAACGGATGAGGGTGCCGCAACACCCTCAAGCCCCTGAAATCCTTATCTATTCTGCACTTGGCAACGTCTGTGCGACTGTTGCTGAGAAATCACACTATCGCCCTAATTGGGTCTAGCGACGG
>CAZPOS010000406.1:0-3035 GCA_964588065.1 uncultured Reyranella sp. | reverse complement strand
CACAAGGACATCGGCACACTTTACCTGATTTTTGCAATTTTGGCCGGTATTATCGGTGGTGGCATTTCGGGTCTGATGCGTTTGGAATTGGCCGAGCCCGGCATTCAATATCTGACCGGATGGGCCCAGTTTTTCGACCCCAATGCCGGTGATGTACAAGGCAAGCATTTTTGGAACGTGATGATCACGGCGCACGGCCTGATCATGGTGTTCTTCATGGTCATGCCGGCGATGATCGGCGGCTTCGGCAACTGGTTCGTGCCGCTGATGATCGGCGCGCCGGACATGGCGTTCCCGCGCATGAACAACATCAGCTTCTGGCTGCTGCCGCCGGCCTTCATCCTGCTGCTGATGTCGGCCCTGATCGGCGGCGGCGTGGGCACCGGCTGGACGATCTATCCGCCGCTCACGATCAACCAGGGCGCCGGCATGGACCTGGCGATCTTCTCGCTGCACATCGCCGGTGCCTCGTCGATCCTGGGTGCCATCAACTTCATCACGACCATCCTGAACATGCGCGCGCCGGGCATGACGCTGCACCGCATGCCGCTGTTCGCCTGGTCGGTGCTGGTCACGGCCTTCCTGCTGCTGCTGGCGCTGCCGGTTCTCGCCGGCGCCATCACGATGCTGCTGACCGACCGCAACTTCGGAACCTCGTTCTTCAAGCCCGAGGGCGGCGGCGATCCGGTGCTGTTCCTGAACCTGTTCTGGTTCTTCGGGCACCCCGAAGTCTACATCATGATCCTGCCGGCCTTCGGCATCATCAGCCACATCATTTCGACCTTCGCCAAGAAGCCGATCTTCGGTTACCTCGGCATGGCCTATGCGATGGTCGCGATCGGTGTCGTCGGCTTCGTCGTGTGGGCGCACCACATGTACACGGTCGGCCTCGACGTCGACACGCGCGCCTACTTCGTGGCCGCCACCATGGTGATTGCGGTGCCGACGGGCGTGAAGATCTTCTCGTGGATCGCCACCATGTGGGGCGGTTCCATCCGCCTCACGATCCCGATGCTGTGGGCGATCGGCTTCATCTTCCTGTTCACCGTCGGCGGCGTGACCGGCGTCGTCCTGGCCAATGCCGGCGTCGACTACTCGCTGCACAACACCTACTACGTGATCGCGCACTTCCATTACGTGCTGTCGCTCGGTGCGGTGTTCGGCATGTTCGCCGGCTTCTACTACTGGATCGGCAAGATGTCGGGCCGGCAGTATCCGGAGTGGGCGGCGCAGGTCCACTTCTGGGTCACCTTCGTTGCCGTGAACCTGACCTTCTTCCCGATGCACTTCTCGGGTCTGGCCGGCATGCCGCGCCACTACGTCGACTATCCGGATGCGATGTCGCACTGGAACTACCTGTCCTCGATCGGCGCGTTCCTGTCGTTCGGTGCGACCCTGTTCTGGCTCGTCTTCGTCGTCTTCGGCACGCTGATGTTCGGTCGCAAGGTCGGGGCGAACTACTGGGGCGACGGCGCCACGACGCTGGAATGGACGGTGTCTTCGCCGCCGCCGTTCCACACGTTCGAGGACCTGCCGCACATCTCGCCGACGGCGAACCACTAGGAACGGAGCGGAGGCGCCCCAAGAAGGCGCCTTCGCCTTGAAAGGCCCATGAGCGACACCGCGCAGACTTTCACGGGAAGCATCGACGGGACCGCCGCGCCGGCGCGTGTGCGGGACTATATCGATCTGCTGAAGCCGCGCGTGATGTCGCTGGTGGTCTTCACCGGCTGGATCGGCGTGGTGATCGCCCCGGGTCACGTCCACCCGTTCAAGGCGGCGCTTGCGGTGCTGGCCATCGCCCTCGGCTCGGGCGCGGCGGGCGCCGTCAACATGTGGTACGAGCGCGACCTCGACGCGCTGATGGCGCGCACGCGCAACCGTCCGCTGCCGGCCGGCCGCGTGGCCCCGGACGATGCGCTGGGCCTCGGCGTGCTGCTGTCGATCTTCTCGGTGCTGCTGATGGCGGTGTCGACGAATCTGGTGGCCGCGGCGCTGCTTGCGGCCGCGATCCTGTTCTACGTCTTCATCTACACGATCTGGCTGAAGCGCCGCACGCCGCAGAACATCGTGATCGGTGGCGCGGCAGGCGCCTTCCCGCCGATGATCGGCTGGGCGGCGGCGACCGGCGACGTGTCCGCCGTCGGCATCGCGCTCTTCCTGCTGGTCTTCCTCTGGACGCCGCCGCATTTCTGGGCGCTGGCCCTCTATCGCAGCGACGATTACCGCCGCGCCGGCGTGCCTATGCTGCCGGTGGTGGCCGGGCCGCGCGAGACCAAGCGGCAGATGCTGATTTACACGCTGCTCCTGCTGCCGGTCGCGCTCGCGCCGACCCTGCTGGGCGCCGTCGGCTGGCTCTATGGTGCGGTCGCATTGGCTCTCAGCCTCGGCTTCATCGGACACGCGATCGCCGTCTGGCGCACTGCGGACGACGACACGGCCCACCGGGCCGCGCGCAAGATGTTCCGTTATTCGCTGATCTATCTCGCGGCGCTGTTCGCGGCGCTGCCGGTCGATCTGGTCGTGAGCCGGATCGCGGGATGAACGCGGCCATGGCACAGGACCGTCGACCGGGCGATACCGACATGCACCGCCGCCAGCGCGGCAAGAACCTGTTCATCGCGGGCTTCCTGGTGGTGCTTGTGATCCTGTTCTTCGCCCTGACGATCGTGCGCATGGGAGGCTACGGATGACGGACGACACGACCGACACCGCCGCCAAGAACAAGCGGCTGGCGCGGCGCCTGTTCCTCGTGACGGCCGGCATGGGCGGTTTCGCCTATGCGTCGGCACCGCTCTACGATCTGTTCTGCCGCACCACCGGCTTCGGCGGGACACCGGTCGTGGCCCAGAGCGGCGACCGGCCGATCCTCGACCGCACGGTCAAGGTTCGCTTCGATTCCAACGTCGATACGTCGCTGCCCTGGAAATTCCAGCCGCTGCAGCGCGAGGTGACGGTCCGGCTGGGCGAGGAGCATCTCGCCTACTATCGCGTGACCAATCTCTCCCAGCGCCCGGCCGTGGGCACCTCGACCT
>CAZPOS010000405.1:0-3084 GCA_964588065.1 uncultured Reyranella sp. | reverse complement strand
GGCTGGCCGACATCCCGACCGAGGACTGGGGCGACGTCCAGGTCGACATCACGCCGCGCGAGTATGTGCTCGACTACCTGGAACACAGTTTCCCGACCCAGCTCTTCGAGCCCTTCACCGATGGCGAGGGCAATCTCTCCTCGCGGCCGGTCTATCGCGACGGCCAGCCCGTGCAGTGCCGCGACGCCGTCGAGCGCCGCGAACGCCTTATCGAGCGGCTTGCTTCGCTTGCGCCCGTCCAGGGCGCGCTCGACCAGATCGTGCAGCGCTTCGGCACCGACCTGGTCGCCGAGGTGACGGGCCGGTCTCGGCGGATCGTGCGCAAGAAAGAGCGGCTCTGCGTCGAGAACCGCCCGGGCTCCGCCAATCTCGCGGAAGCGCAGGCCTTCATGGACGACGACAAGCGCATCCTCGTGTTCAGCGATGCCGGCGGCACGGGCCGCTCCTACCATGCAGACCTGGGCGCTCGGAACCAGCGCCTGCGCGTCCACTATCTGCTGGAGGCAGGCTGGAAGGCCGACACAGCCATTCAGGGCCTGGGTCGCAGCAACCGGACCAACCAGGCCCAGCCACCCCTGTTCCGGCCGATCGCCACCGACGTGAAGGCTGAGAAGCGCTTCCTGTCCACCATCGCCCGGCGGCTCGACACCTTGGGCGCGATCACCAAGGGCCAGCGCCAGACCGGCGGCCAGGGACTGTTCAGGGCCGATGACAATCTCGAATCCCCTTATGGCCGCGCGTCGCTGCGGCAGCTCTACCTCCTGGTGTTCGCCGGCAAGGTCGAGGGTTGCTCGCTCAGGGCCTTCGAGGAGGTCACCGGCCTGCATCTGACCGACCAGGACGGCAGCCTGCGCGAGGAACTGCCGCCGATCACGACCTTCCTCAACCGGCTCCTGGCGCTTACCATCGAGCGGCAGAACACGCTGTTCGGCGTGTTCGAGGATCTTCTGCGGGCGAAGATCGAGGGGGCGCAGGCTTCCGGCACCTACGACGTCGGCGTCGAGACACTGACGGCCGAGAGCCTGGTCGTGGCCGACCGGCGTTCGCTCTATGTACATCCGCAGACCGGCGCGGAAACCCAGGTGTTCACCATCCGGCGGCGCGAGCGCAATCGGTCGTTCTCGCTCGCCGAGGCGCTGGATCGAGCGGATGACCCGCGGGCGGTCTTGCTGGTGAACGCCCAGTCCGGTCGGGCGGCCGTGCAAGTGCCCGCGCCTAGCGTCATGCTCGACGATGGCGAGGTCGAACGCCGTGTTCGCCTGCTGCGGCCGATGGAGCGGACGGCCCTGTCCTTGGCGGCGTTGGACCAGACGCACTGGGAACGGGCCGATCGCGGCGCCTTCACTGAAGCGTGGGAGCGGGAACTCGTCGAGATTCCCGCCTTTACCGACAGCGATCTCCACGTCGTCACGGGGCTGCTGCTACCGATCTGGAAGCGCCTACCGGATGATTCCATGCGGGTCTACCGCCTGCAGACGGACACCGGCGAGCGTGTGATTGGCCGGCTGGTCTCTCCGGCCTGGGTGGCGCAGGCGGTCAGCGCCGATGGCGTGAGCATCGCGCCGGCCGACGCCTGGACCGCCGTGCTCGACGGCCGAACCATCCTCGAGCTGCAGGAGGGGTTGTCCCTGCGCCGCGCCAGGGTCATGGGCCTGTTCCGGGTGGAACTCTGCGGCTTTACCGACGGCATGGTCGAACGCCTGAAGGCGATGGGTCTGATCTCCGAGATCATCGCCTGGAAGCTGCGCCTGTTCGTGCCGACCGGCGCCAACGGCCCCGAGATCCTCGCCGGGTTGATAGAACGCCACCCGATCGTGCGTATCGCCGATCGGGTGGCGGCTTAAGGACGCCGTCGTGTCATCGCATGCCGCAGACCTCGCCCGCCGTCTCGCGCGCAATGCCGAGGCGGTGTGCCGTCACTATCTCTCGAACGGCCATCGCGAGGGCCGCTACTGGCTGGTCGGCGATGTCGCCAACACGCGTGGCCGCAGCCTGTTCGTCCGCCTGAGTGGACCGGACCACGGCAAAGGCGCCGCCGGCAAATGGACCGATGCCGCCACGGGCGAGCATGGCGATCTCTTAGACCTCATCGCCCTCAATCGTGGTCTCGATCGCCTGCGCGACACACTGGACGAGGCACGCGCGTTCCTCGCCTTGCCGCCAGACCAGCTCGCTCCACGAAAGGATCGTCTTCCCGCGCCGCGCGGTGCGCCTGAGTCCGCACGGCGTCTCTACGCCATGTCCACGCCGATCGCAGGCACGCTGGCGCAAACCTACTTGCATAGCCGCGGCATCGTAACCGTGGCCGACGGTGATCCGCTGCGCTTCCATCCGCGCTGCTACTACCGCCCCGACGCCGACAGCCCGACCGAGATCTGGCCGGCCTTGATCGCGGCGGTTACCGATCTTGGCGGCAGGATCACCGGAGCGCATCGCACCTGGCTCGATCCTTCAGGCCGTGACAAAGCGCCGATCGACTCTCCGCGACGGGCCATGGGTCATCTCCTCGGCCATGGCGTCCGCTTCGGTGTAGCCTGCGACGTGATGGCCGCCGGGGAGGGGATCGAGACCATGCTGTCGCTGCATAGCGTGCTGCCGACCCTGCCGATGGTCGCCGCCCTCTCGGCCAACCATCTCGCGGCGCTGCTACTTCCAGCGACACTGCGCCGTCTCTATGTCGCTCGCGATCCCGACCCGGCTGGTGACGCCGCGATGGCCAGCCTGTGCAACCGCGCCGAAGCTGCTGGGATCCAGCCATTCGTCCTGTCGCCCTGCTTCGATGACTTCAACGAGGATCTCCGCCGCCTGGGGGTCGAGAAGCTCCGGGCATCCCTGCGCCGGCAGCTCGCCGCGCAGGACGCGGTTTGCTTCCTGGCCTTGGCGCCGGCCGTGACGGGATGAGGGCGGGCTCGACGAATCGCTTACCGGCCGGTCGCTCTGTTGCCCTTGGGACCGGACACGAGCGCGCCCTGGCCTTCTAGAGGGGCGATCGGACGGCAGGCCGCCCGGTCCCGCAACGGCGTCCTTCGGCTTTCTTCCCCTGCCGGCTGCGCCGGCATTCCTCGCGAGGCAAGAAAGCCTCGG
>CAZPOS010000404.1:2035-3085 GCA_964588065.1 uncultured Reyranella sp. | reverse complement strand
TGCCCGGTCGGCGTCTGCACCCAGGATCCCAAGCTGCGCGAGAAGTTCGAGGGCTCGCCGGAGAAGGTCGTGAACCTGTTCAGCTTCGTGGCTGAAGAAGTGCGCGAGATCCTGGCGCAGCTCGGCTACAAGTCGCTGCTTGAGATCGTCGGCCGCTCCGACCTGTTGAAGCAGGTCGGTCGCGGCGCACGCCATCTCGACGACCTCGACCTCAACCCGCTGCTGACGCGGGCCGATGGCGGGCGCGAGGCCGTGCACTGCACGGTCGAGGGCCGCAACGAGGTGCCCGACACGCTCGACGCCCAGATGCTGCGCGACGTGCAGCCGCTCTTCACGCACCGCGAGAAGATGCAGCTGCAGTACAGCGTGCGGAACACCCATCGCGCCGTGGGCACGAGGCTGTCCGCGATGATCACGCGCAAGTACGGCATGACGGGCCTGCCGCCCGACACGGTGACCGTGCGCCTGCGCGGCACCGCCGGCCAGTCGCTGGGCGCCTTCGCCGTGCAGGGCATGAAGATCGAAGTGTTCGGCGACGCCAACGACTATGTCGGCAAGGGGTTGAGCGGCGGCACCATCGTGGTCAAGCCGACCATCTCGAGCCCGCTGGTGCCGGAGGCCAATGCCATCATCGGCAACACGGTCCTGTACGGCGCGACGGCCGGCAAGCTCTTCGCCTCGGGCCGCGCCGGCGAGCGCTTCGCCGTGCGCAACTCGGGTGCCGATGCCGTGGTCGAGGGCCTGGGCTCGAACGGCTGCGAGTACATGACCGGCGGCACCGCGGTGATCCTGGGGTCGATCGGCGTGAACTTCGGCGCCGGCATGACCGGCGGCATGGCCTTCGTCTACGATCTGGAGGACGCTTTCCCGCTGAAGGTCAATCCCGAGACGGTGACGTGGCAGCGCATCGACCATCCGCACTGGGAGACGGTGCTGAAGGGGCTGGTGGCCGAACACCTCGCCGAGACCAAGTCGCCGCTGGCCGCGCACCTGCTGAACGACTGGAATCGCGAGGTCGAGCATTTCTGGCAGATCGTGCCGAAGGAGATG
>CAZPOS010000404.1:0-2025 GCA_964588065.1 uncultured Reyranella sp. | reverse complement strand
TGCTGACGCGCCTGCCGCAACCGCTCACCCTCGCCCAGGAGAAGCGCGCCTAAGAGCGTATCGCAGGAGGAATCACCCATGGGCGACGCGCTGCCCTCGCGCGCGGCGTGGCTCCAGCTCGGTCTCGTGGTCGTGCTGTTCGGCCTCGCCTGGCCGGTCATCCGGATCGGCCTGGAGGCCGGCACGCCGATCTGGCTGGCGGCGGCGCGCGCCACCCTGTCGGCCGCGACGGCGTTCGTGCTGGTCGCCGCGCTGAAGCGCCTCGCCTGGCCCGGCCGCGCCGACTGGCCGATCATCCTGTCGGTCGGCGCGCTGCAGCTCACCTGCTTCTTCGCCTTCGCCAATCTCGGAGTCCAAATCGTGCCGCCCGGCCGCTCCGGCGTGCTGGCCTACACCACCATGCTCTGGATGGTGCCGCTCTCCTGGATGGTCGGCGAGAAGGTCGGCCGCCGTGCCTTCGCCGGCGCCGCTCTCGGGGTCGCGGGCATCCTCGTCCTTGTCGATCCGCTGCGCTTCGACTGGAGCGACCGCCGGGTGATGCTGGGTCACGCCTGGCTGCTGGCCGCGGGCTTCACCTGGGCGCTGGCCATCCTGCATGCCCGCCGGCACGCCTGGCGCATGTCGCCGCTCGACGTGCTGCCGTGGCAGATGGGCGTGGCGACCGTGCTGCTCTGGATCCTCGCCTTCACACTGGAGCCGGCCGGCCATCTCGATCCGCGGCAACCCTCTCTATGGCTGTCGCTGCTCTATCTCGGCGTGCTGGCCGGGCCGACGGCGACCTGGGCCGCCGTCTCGGTCGCGCGCGCCCTGCCGCCGGTCACCGGCTCCCTCGGCATGCTGGGCGTGCCGCTGCTTGCCATCGCCAGCTCGGTCGTGCTGGTGGGCGAGCCTGTCACATGGCCGCTGGCGATCGGCACGACGCTGGTGATCGCGGGAATTGCCATCGTGATCGTGGACAGGAACAATTGAGCCCATGTCCCCGATCGAAATCGAACGGCGTGAAGCCGTCGCCATCGTCCGTTTCAACAATCCGCCCAAGGGCTACATGAACGCCGCGATGGTGGGCGAGCTCGACGCCTCGGTCGACCGACTGCTGGCCGACGATACGGTGCGCGTGCTGGTCTTCACCGGCGCGCTGAAGGGCGTGTTCATCGAGCACTACGATGTCTCCGAGCTGCTCGCCCTCTCGGAGAAGCTGCGCGCCAAGGGCGCGACCTTCTCGCTCGACCGGCCCTCGCCGGAGAGTGCCTTTCACAGGATCCTCACCCGTCTCGAGAGCGCACCCAAGCCGGTGATCGCCGCGATCAATGGCACGGCGATGGGCGGCGGCTTCGAATTCTGCATGGCCTGCGACATCCGCCTCGCCGAGCGCGGGCCCTACTGGCTGGGCCAGCCCGAGATCAACATTGGCATCCTGGCCGGCGCCGGCGGCACGCAGCGCCTCGTGCGTCTGGTCGGCGAGGCCCGCGCCCTCGAACTGTCGCTGACCGGCCGCACCGTGTCGCCCGACGAGGCGGCAAGCCTCGGCATGGTTCATGCGGCGGTCGACGGCCCCGTGCTCGACCATGCACTCGCTCTCGCGGAGCGGCTGGCCGCCCAACCGCCGCGGGCGGTGGCGCACATCAAGCGTCTGATCCGGTCGGCGGCTGAAACACCCCTGTCACAAGGACTCGCCAATGAACGGACACTGTTCATGGACCTCGCGGTGAGCGACGATGGACACCGGCTGATGGGGGAATTCGTCGCGGGAAAGCGGACGATTCGCGACTGATTGACAGGCAAGTCCGGGCCCTTCCATATGCCGAGGAACCCGGCGAGGACGGAACACAGCGATGGCGAACAAGGTCTACAAGGATGCGAAGTCGGCGCTCGAGGGCCTGCTGCGCGACGATCTGATGCTGATGTGCGGCGGCTTCGGCCTGGTCGGCATACCCGAGAGACTGATCGGCGCGGTGCGCGACTCCGGCGTGAAGGGCCTGACCTGCGTCTCGAACAATGCCGGCATCGACGGCGCGGGCCTCGGCC
>CAZPOS010000403.1:0-3090 GCA_964588065.1 uncultured Reyranella sp. | reverse complement strand
CAGTACCTGCTGCGCTTTCTCGGGCGTGATTCCTTCATACTGACCGGCGATCTCATGATGTGCCTGCGCGATGCCGGCGTACCGATCAGCGAGAAGGGCACGTCCAAGAAGGACCAGAAGCTCGCCCAGGTGCAGATCAATGAATGGGCCGCGGAAAGCGGCCTGCCGCTCACCCACATCTCGCGCATCTGCGCCCTGTCGATCGGCGAGAACCACGATGCCGCGCGCCTCGCGGAAACCATGCGGACGTGACCATGACGAACATCCTACTGATCAATCCGAACACGACGAAGTCGATCACCGATCTCGTCCTCAGGACGGCCAAGGGCTTTGCCTCCAAAGGAACGCGCCTGCGGGCGCTCACCGGCTCCTTCGGTCCCCGCTACATCGCCTCGCGTGCGGCCTACGCCATCGCGAGCCACGCCGCACTGGATGCCTATGCCAACGATCGCGGGCCGAAGGACGCCGTGGTCCTCGCCTGCTTCGGCGATCCCGGCCTGGCGGCCCTGAAGGAGGTCAGTCCGGTCCCAGTCGTCGGCATGGCTGATGCGTCGATCCTGCAGGCCTGCGCCATGGGCAATCGCTTCTCGATCGTCACCGGCGGCGAGCGCTGGAAGTCGATGCTGGAGGAGTTCGTGGCCGGCCATGGTCTCTCCTCGCGCCTCGCCTCGGTGCGCACCGTCGCGCCGACCGGCGCCGACATCGCGCGTAACCCCAAGGCCGCCATGGAATTGCTGGCGGAAGGCTGTTCTGCCTGCGTCCGCGAGGATGGAGCGGACGTCGTGATCCTGGGCGGCGCCGGCCTGGCCGGGCTGGCCGCGAAGCTGAAGCCCATGGTCGATGCTCCGCTTCTCGATGGCGTAGCCTGTGCCATTTCGATGGCCGAGGGGCTGGCGCTTCAGAAGCCGGCGAAGGCCACCCAGGGTGCACTTGCGAAGCCCGGCGCCGTCGACAGCATCAAACTTTCCAAGGGACTTTCGAAGCTGCTGCAATCGCCCTAGGGTCGATCCCCATGCGGTTGGTCAGCTTTCGCCATGCGAGCGCGAACAAATTCGGCGCGGCCGTCGATGGCGGCATCGTCGATCTGTCGGCGCGCGCGAAGGGGCGCTGGTCCGGGTTACGCGAGATCATCGCAGCCAACGCACTCGATGATCTTCGCAAGTTGGCGAAAGGCGCGGCGGCCGATCTCAGGTTCGAAGACGTGGAACTGCTGCCGGTCATTCCCGATCCGGGCAAGATCCTCTGCGTCGGCCTCAATTATGCGAGCCATGTCGGCGAGGTCGGACGCCAGATGCCGACGTTGCCCAGCGTCTTCTCCCGGCTTCACGACACGCTGGTGGCCCATGGCGGGGACATCGTGCGGCCGCGCGCCTCGACCCATTTCGACTATGAGGGCGAACTCGCCATCGTGATCGGCGAGCGTTGCCGGCATGTCCCGCGTGCCAGTGCCTTGTCGGTGATCGCGGGCTACACCTGCTTCATTGACGGCAGCGTGCGCGACTTCCAGAAGCACTCGGTCTTTGCCGGCAAGAACTTCCCGGCCACCGGGCCGCTGGGACCGTGGATGGTCACGGCCGATACGATCGCCGATCCGCAGCGGCTCGAGCTCACGGCGCGGCTGAACGGCACCGTGGTGCAGCACGACACGACCGATCACATGATCTTCGACGTCGCGACCATCATCGAGTACCTCTCGACGGTCACCTGGCTTGAGCCGGGCGACATCATCGCGACCGGCACGCCCGACGGCGTGGGCACCGGCCGCAAGCCGCCGCTCTGGATGAAGGCCGGCGACAGGCTGGAAGTCGAAATCTCAGGCATAGGGACCTTGGGCGTCAATGTCGTCGACGAGTGAATCCTACGACGTGCTGGGCGGCGACGCCGGCACCGATGCAAAGAAGATTCGCGAATACAAGGTGATCGCGCTGATCGCCCTGGCGCATTTCGTGAGCCACGTGCACATCATGCTGCTGCCGCCGCTGTTCGGCGAAGTCCGCGAGGCGTTCGGCGTCAGCTATGTCGAGATTGGCTTCGCGCTCACGGCCTTCAATGCAGCCTCCGCCCTGCTGCAGACACCAGCCGGCTTTCTGGTCGACCGGGTCGGTCCGCGCGCCATGCTGACCGGCGGCCTGATCCTGGGCGGCATCGCCGTCGCGGCGGCCGCGCTGCTGCCCGGCTACTGGTTCTTCGTCATCGCCTACGGCTTCCTCGGCCTCGCCAACACCGTCTATCACCCGGCCGATTACTCCATCCTGTCGGCCACCATCGACCACAAGCGCATCGGCAAGGCCTTCTCCATCCATACCTTCGCCGGTTATCTCGGCTCGGGCGTGACGCCGGCGCTGGCGCTGGCCTGTGCGGCCCTGTGGGGCTGGCGCGGCGCCTTCCTGTTCGTGGCCGTCCTGTCGGTCGCGACCGCCTTCGTGCTGATCGTGGCGGGCAGCATCCTGCCGCGCGTCGTGCACAAGCCCGGGCAGCAGCCGGCCCAGAAATCGGAGAAGAACGGCGGACAGAAGGTCGGCCTCGACCTGTTGCTGAGCGCGCCGATCCTGCGCAACCTGCTGTTCTTCTTCTGCCTGGCCATGGCCAATGGCGGCATCCAGACCTTCACCGTCGTCGGCCTGGCGCAGATCCACGGCACGCCCTTCTCGGTGGCCAGCGTGGCGCTCTCGGGCTTCCTGCTGTGCAGCGCCGGCGGCGTGCTGCTGGGCGGCATCATCGCCGACCGCACGCCGCACCATGAGCGTGTGGCGGCCGTCGGCTTCGCCTGCACCTCGACCATGGCGATCCTGATGGCCTGGGTGAACATGCCGGGCTTCGCGCTGATCGCGCTGATGTCCGTCGGCGGCCTGCTCAACGGCATCATCCAGCCGTCGCGCGACATGATGGTGCGCGCGGTGACGCCGCCCGGCTCGTTCGGCAAGGTGTTCGGCTTCGTCAGCACCGGCTTCAACCTGGGCGGCATGATTGCCCCGCTGCTCTACGGTTCCCTGATGGACCATGGCGAGCCGCGCGCCATCTTCATGATCGTCACCGGTTTCATTTTCCTGGCGCTGGTGACCGCGATCACCCGCCGCAAACCCGAGAGCA
>CAZPOS010000402.1:0-3104 GCA_964588065.1 uncultured Reyranella sp. | reverse complement strand
CGTCGCCATGGGCGAGCCCGGCGCCTTCGACCACCCCGACTTCCTCAACGCCGAGAAAGCGACGATCGGGGCGGCGAAGAAGCACGGCAAGTCCGCCGGCCGCCTCGCCATCGACGCGAAGCAGGCTGTGCAGTTCGTGAAGCTCGGCTACGACTTCGTCTCGATCGCGGGCGACGTCTGGCTGCTGCAGCAGGCCTTTGCGGCCGGCGTCGAGACCGTCAGACGTGGATCCTGACGGGTAGCGAGCGGATGCCGCGGATGAAGTTGGAGTAGAGGCGCAGCGGCGGGGCGACGACCTCGATCTCGAGGTCGCGATTCAGCAGCTCCTCCCACAGGATCCGGATCTGCATCTCGGCCAGGCGGTCGCCGACGCAGCGATGGATGCCGGCGCCGAATGAGAGATGCTGGCGTGCCTTCGGACGGCCGACCACGAAGCGTTCGGGTTCGTCGATCGCCGCCTCGTCGCGATTGCCCGAGACGTACCACATCACCACCTTGTCGCCGGCGCGGATCTTCTTGCCGCCCAGTTCGCAATCCTTGCGCGCGGTGCGACGCATGTGGATCACCGGCGTGGCCCAGCGGATCGTCTCCGACACCAGGCTCGACATCAGCCCGGGATCGGCACGCACCTTGTCGACCTCGCCTGGATTCTCGAGCATGGCCATCAGGCCGGCGCTCATCGAATTGCGCGTCGTGTCGTTGCCGCCCACGATCAGCAGCGCGAAGTTCCCGATGAACTCGCGCGTCGGCATGTTCTTCGTCGCCTCGCTGTGCGCCATCATCGAGATCAGGTCGAAAGTCGGCGGCCGCACCGCGCGCTCCTGCCAGAGCGCCGCCATCGTCTCGGCCATCCGCCTCAACTCGGCCATCCGCTCATCGTTGGTCTTCACGATCGCGTCCTCGGCCTCGACATTGCAGATCGCGACGTCCGACCAATAAGTGAGCTTGCGGCGGTCGGCTTGGGGGAAATCGAACAGAGTCGCCAGCATCATGGCGGTGAGCTCGGTAGAGACACGGTCGGCCCAGTCGAAGACCTCGCCCCGCGGCAGACCGTCCAGCACCTGGGCGGTGCGCTGCCGGATCAGCCCTTCCATGTTGGCGAGGTTGGACGGGGCGACGATGGGCGACACGGTCTTGCGCTGGGCGGTGTGGCGCGGCGGGTCCATGCGGATGAAGTTGGGCAGTTCCTCGCCCTGAGGCTGATCGGTGATCTGGATGCCGCCCAGCTCGGAGGCCGAGGAAAAGGTCGCCGGATCCAGCTCGACCTTCATGATGTCGGCGTAGCGCGTGACCGACCAATACGGCCCGAACGGGCTTTCGGGGTGGTAGTGGACCGGGTCTTCTCGCCGCAGCCGGGCGAAGTGCGGGCCCCAGCTATCCTCCCGGTACAGGCGCGGCTGGCTGACATCGATGTCCATGTGGCGTTCCTTCCCCTTCTTTTCCTCAAGGCCGCCTGCGTGGTCCGTGCAAGTCAAGAGGATTAGTCGCCGGTTCACCCGATTTGGCGCGTTGACAGTGCCAGTGCGTCGGCGCAAACCCTCGCCGCGCCGCCTCTCAGGCGGCGTTCGTACATCATGGCCCCAGCCGAACCGTCCCAGACCCAGACCAGCGCAGACCCCGCGCCGGCCCCAAGCGCCCCGCACCATCCGGCGGGGGCGGCGCTCGTTGTCGGGGCGCTGGGCGTCGTCTTCGGCGACATCGGCACCAGCCCTCTCTATGCGCTGCGCGAGACCTTCCTGCACGGCAGCGGCATGGCGCCGACGCCCGAGCACGTATTCGGCGTGCTCTCCATGCTGTTCTGGGCGGTCACGCTCACCGTCACGATCAAGTACGTCGCCCTCATCATGCGCGCCGACAACAAGGGCGAAGGCGGCGTGCTGGCGCTCGCCACCCTGGCGTCCCGGGGACTGAACGGGAGGGCCCCGAAGATCCGGATCGGCATCATCGTGCTGGCCGTCATCGGCCTCGCCCTCTTCTATGGCGACGCCATGATCACACCGGCGATCTCGGTGATGAGCGCCGTCGAGGGTCTGTCCGCGGTGACCCCGGCTTTCACGCCGTTCGTCATCCCCCTCGCCCTGGTGATCCTGGTCGGCCTCTTCATGCTGCAGGCCCGCGGCACGGCCGACGTCGGCCGTCTGTTCGGTCCGGTCATGTTCGTCTGGTTCCTGGTCCTGGGCGTGCTCGGCGCCTGGCAGATCGCGAAGAACCCGGTCGTGCTGGAGGCGATCAACCCCATTCACGCCTACTATCTGGTCACGGATCAGGGATTCGGCATCTTCTGGGCCTTCGGTTCCATCGTGCTGGCCGTCACCGGCGCGGAGGCTCTCTATGCCGACATGGGTCATTTCGGCCGCAAGCCCATCCGCATCGGCTGGTTCGGCATCGTCATGCCGGGCCTGCTGTTGAACTATTTCGGCCAGGGCGCGCTGATCATCGAGAACCCGGCCATCATCCATCAGGTCTTCTTCGAGCTGGTGCCCACCGACTACATCATCTTCCTGGTGGTCCTCTCCACACTGGCGACCGTGATCGCCTCGCAGGCGGTGATCACCGGGGTGTTCTCGCTGACCCGGCAGGCGATCCAGCTCGGCTACCTGCCGCGCATGGAGATCCATCACACGTCCGAGACGTCGATCGGGCAGATCTACATCCCGCGCGTAAACTGGCTTTTGATGTCCTGCATCATCGCCCTCGTGGTCGGCTTTGGCTCGTCCGGCTCGCTGGCCGGCGCCTACGGCCTGGCCGTCACGGGCGCCATGCTGGTCGACGCGGCGCTCGCCATGGCGGTCGCCATCCTGGTGTGGCGCTGGGCCTGGCCGCTGGCGGCCGCCGTGTTCGGCTTCCTCGCCATCCCCGACCTCGCCTTCTTCATCGCCAACGCCCTCAAGATCCCCGACGGTGGCTGGCTGCCGCTGATCGTGGCCTTCCTCATCTACTTCACGATCACGACCTGGCGACGTGGCCGCAAGATCGTCGCGTCTGAGCTGAGCGAGGGATCGCTGCCGCTGAAGCAGTTCCTCGAACGGATGGAGCGCGCCCCCGACCGCGTCGCCGCCATGTGCCGGCAGGACTTCAGCCAGAATTGCCCCTTCTGAACGATA
>CAZPOS010000401.1:2904-3118 GCA_964588065.1 uncultured Reyranella sp. | reverse complement strand
CGCGATGAGCATCGCGATGAACGAGGTCACCAGGGTACCGAAGATCGGCGCCAGGGCACCGAACCGCTCGGTGACCGGGTTCCAGGATTCGTCGAACAGGAAGCCGAAGCCGAAGGTGCCGAGCGCCGGCGCAGCACCGACGATGAGGGCGATGATGACACCGGCACCGCTTGCGGAGAGGATCATTTTGAGATATCCGCGCGAATCGGAGGTG
>CAZPOS010000401.1:0-2894 GCA_964588065.1 uncultured Reyranella sp. | reverse complement strand
GCCGCGAGTCAGCCCGTGGAATATGGAGTCCGTCAATCTCAGGCGCCGCAGCACGGCCGCCCGCGAGGCCGATGCGGCCACCGGCGCGCTGGCGCCCTTCAATGCAACTTCACTCACGTCCCGCTCCCCCGAAGCCATAAGCCTCCCCAAGAATGAGGGGCGGGTGTCGCCACCCGCCCCGTCTCGATCAGTTCGTCGGCGAGTAGAGCGGCTTGCCGTCCGCGCCCTTGATCTCGGCCTGCCACATCTTCTGGATGTCGCTGACGACGTTCTGCGGCATCGGCACGTAGTCGAGCGAGTCGGCCATGGCGTCGCCCTTGGCGTAGGCCCAGGCGAAGAACTTCAGCGCCTCGGCCGATTCAGCCGGCTTTTCCGGCTTCTTGTACATCAGGATCCAGGTCGCGGCGGCCATCGGCCAGGACTGGTCGCCCGGCTGGTTGGCCAGGATCACGCCGAAGCCCGGCTGGGACTTCCAGTCGGCGCTCGCCGCGGCAGCCTGCACCGTATCCGAGCCCGGCGCGACGGCCTTGCCGGCCTTGTTGATCATCTTGGTGAAGGTCATCTTGTTTTCTTTGGCGTAGGCGTACTCGACATAGCCGATCGAGCCCTTGGTCTGGGTCACGTTGCCGGCCACGCCCTCGTTGCCCTTGGCGCCGATGCCCACCGGCCACTGCAGGGCCGTGCTGACGCCGACCTTGGTCTTCCAGTCCGGGCTCACATCGGCCAGGTAGTAGGCGAAGTTGTAGGTCGTGCCCGACCCGTCCGAGCGACGCACCGGCACGATGGCCTGCTTCGGCAGCTTGACGTTCGGGTTGAGCTTGGCGATCGCCGCATCGTCCCAGCTCTTGATCTGGCCGAGATAGATGTTGGCCAGCGTCGGCCCGTCGAGAACCAGTTCACCGGGCTTGATGCCTTCGAGGTTCACGACCGGGGTGACCGAGCCCATCACCATGGGGAACTGGACGAGGCCGGACTCCTCGAGATCCTTGCCCGTGAGCGGCGCGTCGGTGGCGCCGAAGGTCACGGTCTTGGCCTTGATCTGCTTGATGCCGCCGCCCGAGCCGATCGACTGGTAGTTGAGGCCGTTGCCGGTCTCCTTCTTGTAGGCATCGGCCCACTTGGCATAGATCGGATAGGGGAAGGTCGCCCCGGCGCCGGAAATGTCGATGGCATGGGCGGCCGCGGGGGACAGCGCGAGGGCCGTCGCGAGCACGATCTTGGTAACGTTCACGGGGTTTCTCCTTCGTGGAAATTCGAAGCGCCCGTCATCTAGGAGCCGTACGTCTCCCTCATATGACGGATATGTGACAATCCGGTTACAGGGGCGGCCTGCCGCGCAGGTTATCTGCGCCGGCCTGGCAAATAATTGATCCAAATCAATCAGTTGGCCGTCTCGCACTGGCGCCGCCGACCGTCACACGAATTTAACGCTGCGCCCTCGGAACGGTAACGCAGCGCCACGATGGTGCGCCTCTTTCGAGAGTACCCATGTCTTCCAACCCGACGAACGCGCGCCGCCAGCGATGGCTTTCCGTGCTCGCCAAGGCGCCCGCCGCCCGGCTCGCCGCACTCTGGCAGGCGTTCGGGCCGATACCGCCCTACACCGTGCTGCGCCGGCCGGAGATCGGGCTCGTCATGGTGCAGGGCCGCATCTCGGGCACCGGCGCGCCCTTCTGTGCGGGCGAAATGACGGTGACGCGGGCCGCGGTGCGCCTCGACGGCGGCGAAATGGGGTTCGGCTACGTCCGCGGCCGCGATGCCCGGCATGCCGAGATCGTCGCCGTGGTCGATGCGCTGGGCCAGTGCCGGGACTGGACCGAGAGACTGGAAGCCGAGGTCGTGACGCCCCTCGCCCATGAGGCCGAGGCGCGCCACCGGCTGATCGCCGCCCGCGCCGCCGCCACCCGTGTCGATTTCTTCACCGTCGCGCGTGAGGCCGGCGCATGAGCCCGACGCTCCTCGCTCCCGGCTTCGCCGATCCGTCGCACGACGCGCAACGGCTGTTCAGGGGTGTCCTTGACGCCTTCTCCCATCCCGGCCGCGTCGTCGACTTGCTGGATGCGCCGGCCGGCCCGGGCACGCTCAGCCCGGCGGCCACGGCCTTCCTGCTCACCTTCGCCGATCGCGAGACGCCGCTCTGGCTCGAAGCCGGGGTGGACAAACAGGAGGTCCGCGACTTCCTGCGCTTTCATGCCGGCACGCCGCTCGTGCCGGCGCGCGAGGCCGCGGCTTTCGGGGTGATCATCGCCGGCGGCGGCGAGCCGTTCGCCGGATTCTCCATTGGCTCCGACACTTATCCCGACCGCGCCGCCACCCTGGTGATCGAGGTGCCGGCGCTCGAAGGCGGGCGGACCACGATCTGGCGCGGGCCGGGCATCGACGGCGAGATCCGCGTCGCGATCGACGGGCTGGGCGACGGCTTCTGGTCGGCCTGGACGGCCAACCATGCCCTCTTCCCCTGCGGCGTCGATCTGGTCTTCGCCAGCGGATCCCGACTCATCGCGCTGCCGCGCAGCGTCGCCGTGGAGGCCTGACCATGTATGTTGCGGTCAAGGGCGGCGAGACCGCCATCGCCCATTCGCTCGATCTCGTGGCCGACAAGCGCCGCGGCGACCGGGATGTTCCCGAGCTCTCGCTCGAGCAGATCGATCAGCAGCTCGGCCTCGCCGTCGATCGCGTCATGACCGAAGGCTCCTGCTACGACCGCAGCCTGGCGGCACTCGCCATCAAGCAGGCGCGCGGCGACCTGATCGAGGCGATCTTCCTGCTGCGCGCCTATCGCACCACCCTGCCGCGCTTCGGCGCGTCGGAGCCGCTCGACACCACCCGCATGGTGGCGGAGCGCCGCATCTCCTCGACCTTCAAGGACGTTCCGGGCGGCCAAGTGCTGGGAC
>CAZPOS010000400.1:0-3131 GCA_964588065.1 uncultured Reyranella sp. | reverse complement strand
TCCATTGCTGGATGAGCCGCTACGACCTCGATCGCTTCGGCTTCGCGCCGATGCCGAGCCCGCGCGCTGCGGACGTGATGATCGTGGCCGGCACGCTGACCAACAAGATGGCTCCGGCGCTGCGCAAGGTCTACGACCAGATGGCCGAGCCGCGTTACGTGATTTCGATGGGGTCGTGCGCCAATGGCGGCGGCTATTATCACTACAGCTATTCCGTCGTCCGCGGCTGCGATCGCATCGTGCCGGTCGACGTTTACGTCCCCGGATGTCCGCCGACCGCCGAGGCGCTCCTTTACGGCGTGCTGCAGCTCCAGAAGAAGGTCCGTCGTACGGGCACGCTGGTGCGCTGATGAGCGAGGCTCTCAAGCAACTCGGCGATCACATCCTTCAGACGCAGGCGGGTGTGGTCTCGAAGGCCGACATTCGCCTTGGCGAGTTGATGCTGGAGACGACGCCGGACAAGGTGCTGTCGCTTCTCACGTTTCTGCGCGACGATCCGAAGTGCCTGTTCAAGCAGCTGATCGACATCTGCGGCGTGGACTGGCCTGAGCGCGAGAAGCGATTCGACGTCGTGTACAATCTGCTCAGCGTCAAGAACAACCAGCGCGTCCGCGTGAAGCTGATGACGGACGAGACGACGCCGGTGCCGTCGGCCGCGTCGGTCTATAGCTCGGCCGGCTGGTTCGAGCGTGAGACCTACGATCTTTACGGCGTATGGTTCGCGGAGCATCCGGACCTGCGGCGCATCCTCACCGACTACGGTTTCGAGGGCCACCCGCTGCGCAAGGATTTCCCGCTGACCGGGTTCGTCGAGCTGCGCTGGGACGATGTCCAGAAGCGGGTGGTCTACGAACCCGTGAAGCTCGCCCAGGAATTCCGCCGCTTCGACTTCCTGAGCCCCTGGGAGGGTGCGCCGAAGGTACTCCCGGGCGACGAGAAGGCCCAGGAGGCCGCACCGGCACCGGCGAAGGCGAACTGACATGTCCGACGTCGAAATCAAGACCCTGACGATGAACTTCGGGCCGCAGCATCCGGCGGCCCACGGCGTGCTGCGTCTCGTCGTCGAGATGGACGGCGAGATCGTCGAGCGCTGCGATCCGCATATCGGCCTGCTGCACCGCGGCACCGAGAAACTGATCGAGTACAAGAGCTACCTGCAGGCGGTGCCATACTTCGACCGGCTCGACTACGTCTCGCCGATGAACCAGGAGCATGCCTACGCGCTCGCGGTGGAAAAGCTGCTGGGCATCGAGGCGCCGGAGCGCGGCCAGTACATCCGCGTCCTGTTCTCCGAGATCACGCGCATCCTCAACCATCTGCTGAACGTCACGACTTTCGCTATGGACGTCGGCGCGCTGACCCCGCCGCTGTGGGGCTTCGAGCAGCGCGAGCTGCTGATGGAGTACTACGAGCAGGTGAGCGGCTCGCGCATGCACGCGGCCTACTTCCGGCCCGGCGGCGTCCACCAGGACCTGCCGGCGGGAATGCTCGATTCGATGGAAGGCTGGATCAAGCAGTTCTATCCCTTCATGAAGGACGTCGAGAACCTGCTGAACGAGAACCGAATCTTCCGCCAGCGCACCGTCGACATCGGCGTCGTGTCGGCGGAGCAGGCGCTCGACTGGGGCTTCTCGGGGCCGCTGATCCGTGCCTCCGGCCTGCCGTGGGATCTGCGCAAGTCGCAGCCCTACGACGTGTACGACCGCATGGACTTCGATATCCCGGTCGGCAAGACCGGCGACTGCTACGCGCGTTATCTCGTCCGCATCGAGGAGATGTACCAGAGCGCCCGTATCATGGAGCAGTGCATCGCCGCGCTGCGCAAGGTCGGCGGTCCGGTCCGCGTTGACGACCGCAAGATCTCGCCGCCGCGCCGGGGCGAGATGAAGGGCTCGATGGAAGCGCTGATCCATCACTTCAAGCTCTATACCGAAGGCTACAAGGTGCCGGCCGGCGAGACCTATACGGCGGTCGAAGCGCCCAAGGGCGAGTTCGGCGTCTATCTCGTGTCCGACGGCACCAACAAGCCCTACCGCTGCAAGATCCGCGCTCCCGGGTTCCCGCACCTGCAGGCACTCGACATGATGACCAAGGGACACCAGCTCGCCGACATGTCGGCGAACATCGGCTCGCTCGACATCGTGTTCGGCGAGATCGACCGCTAGGAGACGATACGATGGCGATGATCACCGCCGACCCCAAGGACGTCCCGCAGGTAGAGAGCTTTTCCTTCACGCCCGAATACATGGCGAAGGTCGAGGAGCAGATCGCCCATTATCCGCCGGGCCGGCAGGCGAGCGCCGTCATTGCGGTGCTGGACCTGGCGCAGCGCCAGCAGGGCTGGCTGCCGCGCGCGGCGATGAACGAGGTGGCGCGCATCCTCGATATGGCGCCGATCCGCGTCTACGAAATCGCGACCTTCTATACGATGTTCCAGCTGCGGCCGAAGGGTAAGTACCTGCTGCAGGTCTGCACCACGACCCCGTGCTGGCTGCGCGGCTCGGATGCGGTGATGAAGGCCTGCCAGCATGCCGCCGACGGCGAGACGTTCAGCGTTCAGGAGGTCGAGTGCCTCGGCGCCTGCGTGAACGCGCCGGTGGTGCAGGTGAACGATGACTTCTACGAAGACCTCGACGAGGCTTCGATCAAGAAGGTGCTCGACGCGTTCCGGCGCGGCGAGACGCCGAAGCCCGGCCCCCAGGTGGACCGCCAGACGTCGGCGCCCGAGGGCGGCCTGACAACGCTGAAGGGCGAGTAGCATCATGCTCGGCGACAAGGACCGCATCTTCACCAATCTTTACGGCGCCCAGGACTGGCGTCTGGCCGGCGCGCGTGCCCGCGGTGCCTGGGACAATACCAAGGCGATCCTCGACAAGGGCGTCGACTGGATCATCGACGAGATGAAGAAGTCGGGTCTGCGCGGCCGCGGCGGCGCCGGCTTCCCGACCGGCATGAAGTGGTCCTTCATGCCCAAGGAGGTGAAGGACCGGCCGCACTATCTCGTGGTGAACGCCGACGAGTCCGAGCCGGGCACCTGCAAGGATCGCGAGATCATGCGCCACGATCCGCAGCTGCTGATCGAGGGCTGCCTGGTCGCCGGCTTCGCGATGCGCGCCCATGCCGGCTACATC
>CAZPOS010000399.1:2643-3148 GCA_964588065.1 uncultured Reyranella sp. | reverse complement strand
AAAGCATCTTCGACTTCGTGCAGGGCATTACGCGGCTTGCGCGTGACAAGACCCAGCAAGATGCCCGCCTCGACATGGAGGGGCGGGCGAAGAAGCTCCTCGACCGGGTCGGCTGAGGCCGCGCGTCGTTCGCTTGACCGCCCAAGCCCGTTGGGCGGTCAGCTTTTCATAATTGCGCCGATGGCCCGCCCTTCGACAGGGCAGGGGCGTCGGCATTTTCATTTTTCGGAGACCCCCCCGTGACCCCGCATGAAGAAACCGTCATCCTCAAGGCCCGCGAAATCCTCGGGCGCTATCTGAACCAGAACCCAGTCCTCGGCAATTGGCAGGCTGTTCGCGATTACTGTGCGGTGGCCGTACGCGGCGAGGTGGAGCGCTTCCATGTTCTCTACCTCGACCGACGCAATCGCGTCATCTCGGACGAGCAGCTTTCGATCGGAACCGTGGACCATGTCCCGGTCTATCCGCGCGAGATCATTAAGCGGGCGCTTATGTTGAACGCAAG
>CAZPOS010000399.1:0-2633 GCA_964588065.1 uncultured Reyranella sp. | reverse complement strand
CTCGGAGGGCGAGAACAGCGGGCTCTCGCCTCGGCCGAGGATGGTTGCCGGATCGTCCTCGAGATGGAACATCAGCCCGGCGGCATGGATCTTGCGAAGGAACGCCTCGGCGTCGCGACGCGACAGGATCTGCAGATCCATGTTGCAGCGCATGGCCCGGACTGTCAATCGGCGCCGAAATCTGACCCCCTATCGGCGTTGAATATTGACCCCCCTCGGGTGGGCGGGATCAGGGCCTGAGGCGCCGGAACTGATCAAGGAGTGCAGGCGGCTCAGGCCCTGATCGGGTGCGTCAGGCGCGGTGCTTGAAGCGCCATGACTCGTTGCCGGTCTCGATGATCTCGCAGTGGTGGGTGAGACGGTCGAGCAGCGCGGTGGTCATCTTGGCGTCGCCGAAGACGGTGGGCCATTCGCCGAAGGCGAGGTTGGTGGTGACGATGACCGAGGTGCGCTCGTAGAGGCGGCTGATCAGGTGGAAGAGAAGCTGGCCGCCGGATTGCGCGAAGGGCAGATAGCCCAGCTCGTCGAGGATGACGAAGTCGAGGCGTGTAAGGTATTCAGCCGTGCGGCCCTGCTTGCCGCCTCTGGTCTCGGTCTCCAGCCGGTTCACCAGATCGACGACGTTGAAGAAGCGCCCGCGTGTGCCACCCCGGATCAGGGCGCGGGCGATGCTGATCGCGAGGTGGGTCTTGCCAGTGCCGGTGCCGCCGATGAACACCACGTTGCGCTGGTCAGCGACGAAAGTGCCGGTCGCGAGGTCGCGCACCAGGCTGGCGTTGACTGGCGTGCCGGTAAAGTCGAACTCCTCGATGTCCTTGGCCAGCGGCAGCTTGGCGATGGTCATCTGGTAGCGGATCGAGCGAGCCTGCTTCTCGGCGATCTCCGATTGCAGCAGGTCGCCGACGATGCGCGGAGGTTCGTGCTGGCGCTTGATGCCATTGCCCATGACCTCGTCATAGGCGCTGCGCATCCCGTAGAGCTTGAGGCTGGTCATCAGGTCGAGGATTTGGGTGCGTTCCATGTCGGTTGGTCCTCCTGAGGCTGTCGTAGCGGGCACAGTCGGCCACCGGTTCATGCGCCAGGCGCAGAGTGGCCGGGGTGAGAAGGAGCGGTGGGGGCGTCGCGTCCTGGCGGCGGGCGAGGATATTGATGATCACAGGGGCCGAGTGAACGCCCTGGTCGATCGCCTCGCGGCAGGCGGCTTCGACGGCCGCCAATCCGTCTGCGGCGACATGGCTGAGGATCTGCACCATCTGTCGGTCGCCATCGCTGACCCCCTTCAGCTTGCGGCGCACGGCGTTCATCGCCGCCGGCAGCACCCAGTCGCGGAAGGGGGCGCCGTTGCGCAGCGCCCCCGGTTTGCGCGCCAGAACAGGCACATAGTGCCAAGGGTCATAGACGGTCTGGCCGCGCCCGAAGACCCGAGCATGCTCGCCAACGATCACACCGTCCTGCCGGATGACAATGCGCTCGGCATAGGCGCGGACCTCGACAGGACGTCCGACAGCCGTCGAGAGCACCGAGTATTTATTGTTGTCGAACCTGACAGTGCAGGTCTTCGAGACGGACGCCGACACGCTGTGGAAGCCGTCGAACGGTCCGGCATAGCGCACGAGATGAGGCCGTTCGGCTTCGAACATCTCCCAGATCGTCCGATCGGTCTCGTCCGGATGCCGGTGGGCCTTGGCATAGCTGACGCATTTGTCGAGCAGCCAGGCGTTGAGCTCATCAAGGCTCCGAACCTTGAGGCGCGGGGTGAAGAACCGTTCGCGGACGAGGCCGACCTGGTTCTCGACTTGACCCTTCTCCCAGCCCGAGGCAGGGGTGCAGGCGACGGGATCGACCAGGTAGTGGCCGCACATCTGCAGGAAGCGGCGATTGTATTGCCGCTCCTTGCCGATGAAGACCGTCTCCACCGCTGTCTTCATGTTATCATAGATGCCGCGCGTGCAGGCGCCGTGGAAGAAGGCGAAGGCCCGGTCATGCGCGTCAAACACCATCTCCTGGCTCTCGCGCATGTAGGCCCGCACGAACATCATTCGGCTGTGGCAGAGCCGGACATGCGCCACCTTTACAGTGATTGTCACGCCGTCGATCCGCACGACCTCATGGCTCCAGTCGAACTGGTAAGCCTCGCCCGGCGCATAATAGAGCGGCACATAGGCCTCGGCCGTCACCGCCCCGCGAGTCTTCGACCAGCTCCGGGCATAGCGGCGGACCGCGTCGTAGCCGCCCTCATAGCCGACCCCCCGGAGTTCTTCGAAAACCCGGATCAGCGTCAGCCGCTCCCGTGAGGGCTTCCCTTCGTTCGTCAGCAGCATCTGCTCAAGCTGATCCTGCCACGGCCCGATCCGCCGCATCGGCTGCCGCTCTCGCTCGTAGCTGAAATCCGTCTCGTCCGACCGCAGGATCTTGCGCACCGTGTTGCGCGAGACATGCAGCTCCCGAACGATCTTCTTCACCGACCAGCCCTGCACCAAGAAGGCCCGGCGAACCCGCCCGATTGTATCCACTCGCTTCAACTCCCCCTCCGTCCGCTGCCTCGCAACGGACGGTCCGACGAAACCCGAGGGGGGTCAAAATTGAACGCCGATCACCCCGCCAAGGGGGTCAATTTTGCACGCCTAATCACA
>CAZPOS010000398.1:0-3178 GCA_964588065.1 uncultured Reyranella sp. | reverse complement strand
TCGATGGCGCACCGCTACCTGGAACTCGGCGCCAACGTGATCATCTGCGGCCGGCGCGAGGACGTGCTCAAGGAGACCGCGGCCGAACTCGCGAAGGAGACCGGCGGCGAGATCGAGACGGTGGGCTGCGACGTCCGCGTTCCCGACGCCGTCGAGGCGATGATGGACAAGATCTGGGAGAAGCGCCCGCTCGACATCCTGGTCAATAACGCCGCCGGCCAGATCCTCGCCCAGACCCACAAGATGTCCCCGCGGGCGATCGATGCGGTGCTGGGCATCGTGCTGCACGGCTCCGCCTACTGCACGGTCGCGGCCGGCCGCCGCTGGATCGATGCCGGCGAGCGCAACAAGGTGGTGATGTCGATCCTCACGGTCTCGTCGCTGACCGGCGCGCCCTTCACGGTGCCCTCGGCGATGGCCAAGGCGGGCGTGCTGGCCATGACCAAGAGCCTGGCCGTCGAATGGGGCCCCAAGGGCATCCGCACCTGCGCGATCGTCCCCGGCCCCTTCCCGACCGAGGGCGCCTGGAGCCGGCTGATGCCGAAGGAACGGGGAGGCCAGGACGACATGATCAAGGCGATCCCGATGCGCCGCACCGGCGAGCACATCGAGTTGGCGAACCTCGCCGCCTACCTGGTGAGCGACGGCGCGGCCTACATCAACGGCGATGCCATCGTGATCGACGGCGGCAAGATGCTGCAGTCGGGCGGCGGCGGCGCCAACACCTCGGCGATGCTCGACTGGACCGACGAGCAGTGGGACACACTCCGGCCCAAGAAGAAGTAGTCAGGGCACGGGGGCCGGAACGACGTTTTCGTCGGCCTTCCGGCCCGCCGCGATCCAGGCGACCAGAAGGTCGTAGAAAACCGACAGGACCACCGGACCGACGAACAGGCCGATCAGGCCACCCGCCAGGGTGCCGCAGATGACGCCGGCCACGATCACGGCCATCGGCGTCGGCAGGCCGCGCGCCATCAGGATGGGCCGCAGCACATTGTCGAGCAGCAGCAACGGCACCGTATAGGCGGTAAACAGGCCGGCATGCAGGGCCGGAAGATACATCCAGGTCCAGATGATCACCGGGATCATCACGATGTTGGGCCCGACCTGCACGATCGCCAGCACGAGGCAGACGAAGGTGATCGCCCCGGCGAACGGCACGCCCGCCACCAGCATGCCGATCGCCAGCAGCACCGACTGCAGGAGGGCAATGCCGATGACGCCTTGGGACACGTTGCGGATCGTCGAGCCGGCAATCTCGAGGAAGTGCCGACCGCGCATCTCGGCCACCCGGACCGCGAGGGCGCGCAGTGTTCCGGTAAGCTCGTCGGAATAGGCCAGCAGGACACCCGCCACGACGATGGCGCCGGCGAACTGCAGAACTCCCAGAAAGACACCCGCCGCGATGCCGCCCATCCAACGGCCGACCGAGGCCAGCTGCCCGACATGGGCCGTCACGAGCGCCCGCGCATCGTTGGAAGCGGTCAGCCAGAAGTCGTAGACCCGGGCGCCCACCATCGGCCAGTCCTTCACCGAGTCGGGCGGCGGCGGCACGACATGCTCGCCGCGCAGCAGCATCCTTGCATACTCGTCGAGGCTTCCCACGGCGGACGCCGCAAGGAGCACGGCAGGCGTCAGCAACAGCACGAGCATCAGGATCGAGAACAGGGCGGCAGCGACCCCGTCCCGCAGATGGAGGCGGCGCCGGGCAATATCGAACAAGGGATAGACGGCGACCGACAGGATGATGGCCCACATCATCAGCGCCGCGACCGGCTGCAGGAGCAGCAGGCTGACATAGATGACCGTGGCGATCAGCCCGAGCCGGATCGCGACATCGATCGTAAATCGCGTGATGTCGGCCCTGCCCTTTTCCGTCTCGATCATCGCTGTCTCCGCCGCCCCGTTTCGCGGAGAGGTTATCGCACGGTGACCGGCCCGTGTAAGAGCATGACGATTCACACATGCCGAAACGAGATTGTCCCTGTCATCCGCATGGCGGTGCGCTACGTTTGCGTGACAGCGTGTGCGCGGGGAGATCAGGAGAAATGGCCGAGTACGACTACATCATCGTTGGCGCGGGTTCGGCGGGCGGTGCCCTGGCGGCGCGGCTCACGGAAGTGCCGACCAACAAGGTGCTCCTACTGGAGGCCGGCGCGGCCAGTCATCCCTACTCCCGCATGCCCCTGTCCTTCGGCCTGCTGATCGACAATCCGGCGGCCAACTGGCTCTACCAGTCGGAACCCGAACCGGGGACGGCCAACCGGGTGATCCCGGTGCCGCGTGGAAAAGTCCTGGGCGGGTCCAGTTCCATCAACGGTCTCGTCTGGGTACGCGGCCAGCCGCTCGACTTCGACACCTGGGCGCAGATGGGTTGCCGCGGCTGGAGCTGGCGGGACGTGGCGCCGCTCTTCACCCGCATGGAGAACTTCGTCGACGGTGACGGCTCGAACGGACGCGGCACCGACGGGCCGCTCAAGGTCTCCACCGTCCCCGACCAGAACCCGCTCTACGACGCGCTGTTCGAAGCCTCCAAGGCCGCCGGCTTCAAGACCAACCCGGACTACAACAGCGAGGACCAGGAAGGCGTCGTTAAGACGCAGACCTCGATCTACAAGGGCCGGCGCATGAGCGTGGCCCACTGCTACATCGAGCCGGCGATGAAGCGCCCGAACCTGCACGTCGTCACCAATGCCCATACGCTGCGCGTCCTCCTCGAAGGCAAGCGCTGCGTCGGCGTCGAGTACGAAAAGAACGGCAAGGTCGTTCTGGCCAAGGCGAGGGAGACGATCCTGTCGGCCGGCGGCGTCGCCAGCCCGCAGATCCTCGAACTCTCCGGTATCGGCCAGCCGGAGCTGCTGAAGAAGCACGGCATCGAGGTGAAGCACGAGCTGAAGGCCGTTGGCGAGAACTTCCGCGACCACATCAATGCCCGCATCATCTGGCGCCTCAAGGTCGCGCACGTTTCCTACAACCACATGGCGCGCGGCATCGGCGCCGTGACGCAGATGATGAAGTACCTCGCCACCGGCGGCGGCTTCATGAGCCTGCCCTCGGCCCCTCTGCTGGGCTTCCTCAAGACCCGTCCGGAGCTCGAGACGCCCGACATCCAGCTTCATCTCGTGCCCTACTCGATCAAGGACCCGAAGACCCGCAAGCTTCAGGATTTCCCGTCGAT
>CAZPOS010000397.1:0-3178 GCA_964588065.1 uncultured Reyranella sp. | reverse complement strand
AGGTGGCCGTCGATTTCCGCTATGGCCACACGAGCCATCTTCGGCAACTCGACGGCGTGACACTCGAGCTCACGCCAGAGGAGCAGATGACCTTCGATGCGCTGACCGCTGAGTACGCCAAGCTCGAAGGCGAATACGAAGGTGCCGACGAGCTGCCGGACGAGGTCGACGCCCGGCTCGGCGAGATCGAGATAGCGCTTACGGCCCTCGAGAACCGGCCCGTGCGCTATGAGCCGGCCGAGATCGCGCGCGCCGGTGCGTTTGTCAGCATCGGCGCCGACGGACAGCTTACAGTCGATCGAGGCTTTGTCCGGCCGGAAGACGAGCCGTCGATGCAAGCCGGCGGCGAAGGGCCGATGGAAGGGGAGACCCATGAGGCCGGCGGGACAATACCTGCCGCTTCCGACGTGCAACGCACCGTCATCACCATTGTCGCCGACGAGCCCGATGATGACGACGACGGCAGCGACCACGCCATCAGGCCGCTGCCCGAGCGGCTCGTGGGTGAACTGACGGCCCACCGCACGCTGGCCCTGCGCGATGCGGTGGCGAACAACCCGCGCGTCGCCCTGACTGCGCTGCTGCACAAGCTCTGCCTCGACACCTTCCAGCACAGTGCCCCCGGGGCCTGCCTGGAAGCCTCGGTGCGGCATGTGTTCTTCCCCGTCCAGGCGGCCGACCTGAAGGACAGCGCGTCCGCCAAGGCGGTGACCGAGCGGCATGAGACGTGGAAAGCCGAGCTACCCAAGGGCGACGACGCACTTTGGGACTGGCTCGTCGCCCTCGACGACACCCGCCGGGCCACGCTACTGGCGCATTGCGTCTCGTTCGGGGTGAATGCCCTTTACGAGAAGGGCGACCGCTACGGCGGTCCGGGTGTCTCGGCGCACGGTGTCCAGCACCGTATCGTCCAGGCCAATCGGCTCGCCCGCTCCGTCGGTCTCGACATGGTCGAGGCCGGCTGGCGGCCGACGGTCAACAACTATCTCGGCCGCGTCACCAAGCCCCGCATCCTCGAAGCGGTTCGGGAGGCCAAGGGCGAGCCCGCGGCGCAGCTCATCGATCACCTCAAGAAGGCCGAGATGGCGACGGAGGCCGAGCGGCTGCTCGACGGGACGGGCTGGCTGCCCGAGCCGCTGCGGCCCGTCGACAGTGAGGACGTGTCCGACATGCCGACCGATAAGGTCGAAGAACTTCCCGCTTTCCTCGCCGGTGACGAAGAGCAGGACGTCGTCACGGACGATGTGGAGCCGCATCCCATCGCCGCCGAATAGCGCGACCCGTGGGGCGGCTCTGGCCGCCCCGCGCTCTCGCAGCCAATCGTTGGATAGGCCCGGCCATCGCGCCGGGCTTTTTTTCATTGAGAGAGCCGCCGTGACCGATTCCAAGGGAGAGGGAGAGGACGGCCGGAACGGGTTTGAGCCGGCGGGGTCGAGAGAGAGCGCCTCCTGGT
Organism: uncultured Reyranella sp.; assembly: GCA_964588065.1. Lineage (GTDB taxonomy): Bacteria > Pseudomonadota > Alphaproteobacteria > Reyranellales > Reyranellaceae > Reyranella. The sequence goes on along the minus strand of CAZPOS010000397.1, from coordinate 1,725 downwards.
TCGGACCGTTCCCGCTCTCCAGAGGTCTCCTCCATGTCGAATGTTTCCGCCTCCGCAGCCGTGCCCCTGCGCTCGTTCGCCGTCTCTTCTGACGATCCCGCCGCCGGCATTGCCGCGGCCGCGCACCTTCTTCTCCCTCACCTCGAACGCGGTGGCCGCATCGATGCGGTCACCCTGCGCGCGGCCATGGAGGATGCCTTCGGCGGCTCCGACGCGGTCGGCGCCTGGGACTGGAAGACCGCCTACGACGCCTGCGAGGCGGCAACCGTGCTGTTCATACGCAAGTTCGGCCCTGTCATTCGGGCGCGGGCTGGCTCGCCGGCTGCCGAACTGTTCATGCTCAGCAAGATCGCGGCGCTTCTTCCTACACATACGCGACGCTCCGAAGAGAGCCAGGCGCTGCAGCAATTCTCGACGCCACTCGGGCTCGGGCTTGTCGCTGCCACTGCTGCTGCGATCACCCCGGCCGATCTCGTGCTCGAGCCCTCGGCCGGTACGGGATTGCTCGCCATCTTCGCCGAACTCGCCGGCGGTGGGCTGGCATTGAACGAGCTGGCTGAAACCCGCGCGGCCTTGCTTGGGCAGCTCTTTCCCGGTGCTGGAACGACTCGCTACGACGCGGCGCACATCCACGACCATCTCGACGATGCCGTGCGACCGAGCGTCGTGCTGATGAACCCACCGTTCTCGGCCGCAGCGCATGTCGATGGCGCCGTTGCCGATGCCGCCCTGCGCCATGTCGCCTCTGCGCTTGCCCGCCTTGCCGTCGGTGGACGGCTGGTGGCGATCACCGGCGCCGGCTTCTCGCCGGACCATCCGTCATGGCGCGAGGCCTTCGTCCGCCTGCTGGAGCGCGGCCGCATCGTGTTTACGGCTGCCGTCGATGGGCGTGTCTACGCACGCCACGGCACCACGGTCGAGACTCGGCTGACCGTCATCGATCGTGTGCCCGCCGACGATCCGAGATCGTTTCCGACATCGCCAGGCACGGCGCCCGACGCTGCCACGCTGCTTGAGTGGGTGACCACATGCGTTCCGTTGCGCTTGCCTGTCGACGGTGCCATCGCGCTTTCGGCACCCATCCATCCCGTCGCCGCCAGACCGAGTCGCAGTCCCGCACAACAGCCGCTCGCCGTTGCGGGCAATTCGCTCGAACGAGCGGGCACCGAACTCGCGTATGAGACCGTCGACTGGAAGCCGGCCAAGGGCGGCAGCCTCACCGAGGCGCTGTATGAAGGCTACGACCTGCAGTCGATCCGAATCGCCGGCGCCCGTCCTCATCCGACCCGGCTCGTGCAATCCGCGGCAATGGCCTCGATCGCGCCACCCAAGCCCTCTTACCGGCCGCACCTGCCGGCTGATGCTGTCAGCGTCGGCCTGCTGTCCGATGCCCAACTCGAGAGCGTCATCTATGCGGGCGAGGCCCATGCTGGCCATCTCACCGGATCGTGGGTCGTGGACGAGACCTTCGACATTGTCTCCGCCGCGCCCGACGATGCTAACAACGCCGTGCGCTTCCGGCGTGGCTGGATGCTGGGCGACGGCACTGGCGCCGGGAAGGGCCGCCAGGTTGCCGGCATCCTCTTGGACAACTGGCTGAAGGGCCGCCGTCGGGCAGTGTGGATCTCGAAGTCCGACAAGCTGATCGAGGATGCTCAGCGCGACTGGTCGGCGCTTGGCATGGAGCGGCTGCTGGTGACACCGCTCGCCCGCTTCCGCCAGGGC
>CAZPOS010000396.1:0-3182 GCA_964588065.1 uncultured Reyranella sp. | reverse complement strand
TAGGGGAAGTCGGCGGCGAAGAGGATGCGGTCGGCGCCCAGCACGTCGAGCGAGAGCCGCAGCGCTGGCATCGAGGTCACGCCCGAGGTCGTGATGACGAAATTGTCGAGGAAGTATTCGCTGGGCAGTCGTGGCAGCTTCTCGCAGGCCCCGATCTTCACCTCCAGCAGGTAGCGGTTGTCGATGCGCTGCAGCCAGAAGGGAATGGCCTCGCCCATGTGGCCGAGCACGATCCTAAGTTTCGGATGGCGCGCGAAGGTGCCCGACATGATGAGGCGCATCGCATGCAGCCCGGTCTCGGCCGCGAAGCCCCAGCCGGCGAACCACAGCGCATAGTCGAGATAGGGCGCCACCCACGAGGCCGCGGGCTCGCGCGGGTGGAGATAGATCGGCATGTCGAGCGCCTCGGCCGCCTCGAGGATCGGGCGGAACTTCGGTGCGTCGAGATACTCGCCCTTGGTATGGGAGTTCACGATCACGCCGTTCAGCTTCAGCCCGTTGGCAGCGCGTTCGATCTCCTTTGCTGCCGCCGCGGGATCCTGCGGCGCGATGGCGGCGAGGCCGGCGAAGCGGGTCGGATGGGCGCGCACGGCGGCGGCCAGCGCCTCGTTGGACTCGGCCGCGAGGCGCGTCGCCAGCGCGGCGTCGAACACCTGCACGCCCGGCGAGGTGAGCGAGAGGACCTGCATGTCGAGGCCGATCGCCTCCATGTGGGCGAGGCGCGCCGCACCGATGTCGAGCAGCCGGTCGTCCAGCGGCTTGTTGGCCGGCGTCTGCGCGAGGATCGATTCGCCCATCTTGGCGAAGCCGGGCTCGGCGTCCGGTCCCGCCAGCACCTTCTGCCATGCCGCCATGATCTCCGGCGTCACGAAAGCTTCCTCGACCGCGATCCGGCGCATCTTCATGGTCTGCCTCCCCGCTTGTTGCGTCGAGCCTACGCGAGGAGGCGCAAAACCACGAGTTCATTTCGTGTGTAACAGACTGTCCGGTCCGCGTAGCATGCAGCGCCTTCAACCAGGAGCCCCGGATGACGACGACGCCCGAAGACGATTCGTCCCTCCCGTCCCGCCGCACGGCGATGGCCTCGGGCGCCGCCCTGCTGGGCACGACCCTGCTGGCCGGCGGAGTCTCGCAGGCACAGGCGCCCGTGCCGGCCGCTCCGGCAGCGGCGGCGATGCCGTCCGGCTACAACATCCTGTTCGTGCTCGTCGACCAGGAGCATTTCTTCCCGACCTGGCCTTTCCCGGTGCCGGCCCGCGAGGCCATCAAGAAGAAGGCCGTCACCTTCCTCAACCACCAGGCCGCCTCCTGCGTCTGCTCCTCGGCGCGCTCCGTTGTCTATACCGGCCAGCACATCCAGCACACCGGCATCGCCGACAATCTCAACTACATCTGGCAGCGGGACCTCTCGACGAAGATCAAGACCATCGGCCATCGACTCGGCGAGCTGGGCTATCATGCCGCCTATCAGGGCAAGTGGCATCTGTCGGCCACCATGGACCTCAACGACAGGCCGGTCGACGCGCCGCTGCTCGACTATCGCAAGACCATGCAGTCCTACGGGTTCCAGGACTTCTTCGGCGTGGGCGACCTGATCGACGGCACCTTGGGCGGCTACAAGTACGACGACGGCACCCTGGCGACCGCGGTCACGTGGCTGCGCACCGAAGCACAGACCCTGCGGGCGAAGGGGCAGCCCTGGTACCTCGCCGTCAATCTCGTGAACCCGCACGACACGATGTATTTCGACTCCGACACCGGCGCGGAGAACATCCAGGGCAAGCGCCACGCGCTTCCGATCGCCCGCGCGCCGGACGACGAACTCTATCGCGCGACCTGGGACAACGTCCCTCTGCCGCCCAATCGGCACCAGCCGTTCGATGCCCCCGGCCGGCCGAAGGCGCAGCTCTACTACCAGCAGTCCATCGACCTGCTGGTCGGCGCCTGGCCGGACGAGGACCGGCGCTGGCGCGACCTGCGCAACTACTACTTCAACGCCATCCGCGACTGCGACGCCAAGATCGAACGCCTGCTGGCGGCGCTCGAGCACAATGGCATGGCGCGGAACACCATCGTCGTCTTCACGGCCGACCATGGCGAATTGGGCGGTACCCACCAGATGCGCGGCAAGGGCACCAACACCTACCGCCAGCAGAACCATCTGCCGCTGATGATCGTCCATCCTGCCCTCCCGGGCGGCAAGGAATGCCGGGCGATCACCTCGCAGCTCGATCTCACGCCCACGCTCCTCGCCCTCACCGGCAAGGACGCCGCCGCCGTGGCGCGAGCCAGTGAAGGGCTGCGCGGCAAGGACTTCTCAGCCCTGCTGCGCAACCCGGAAGCCGCCACGGAGAAGACCATGCGCCCGGCGTCGCTGTTCAACTTCGACATGCTGTCCTATTCGGACCCGAAATGGGCGGCGATGACCATCGACACCCGCGCCTTCCGCACCAAGCCGCCGGAACGGCAACAGGCGATCCTGGCCGGCCATCCGCCGGATTTCGCGAACCGCACGGCCATCCGAAGCGTCTTCGACGGCCGCTACCGTTTCTCGCGCTACTTCTCGCCCGTGGCCTTCAACACGCCGAAGACGATGGAGGAGCTGCTCGCGAAGAACGACCTCGAAGTCTACGACCTGGAGGCCGATCCCGACGAGATGACGAACCTGGCGCTCGATCCGAAGAAGAACGGCGATCTCATCCTGGCGCTGAACCAGGTGACGAACGAGCGCATCGCCGACGAAGTGGGCGTCGACGACGGCTCGTTCCTGCCGATTCGCGACGGGAAGTGGAAGTTTCCGCCCTTGGACGAGCGCTAGGCCGAGCGACGCTCGGCCGCGCAAGCGTCAGGACATTGCAGAGCAATGTCCGGGAGCGCCGCTCGGTGGTGCAGCGCGCTCAAAGTCTTGAAGGAAGCTTGCGAACGAGAGAGCCATACGTCGCTCGCGGACATTGCCTTCAGGCAATGTCCTGACGCTCACCGGCTTAGAAGGCCGGGCTTTGCTCGGCCTTCTAAGCCGATCGTTCGAACGTGCCGGTGAGCGCGGCTTTCGCCAACGTATTGAAATGCAGCTGGAAGCCGACGACGGCGGCCGAGGTGTCGGCGTTCACCGGCAGGGTCTCTTCCTTCACGGCGAACACCGTGAACACGTAGCGGTGCGGGCCGTGGCCCGGCGGCGGGCA
>CAZPOS010000395.1:633-3191 GCA_964588065.1 uncultured Reyranella sp. | reverse complement strand
AAGAAGCCCCAGTCGGCGTGCTGGGCCATCGTGGTCCAGGTCTTCTGGCCGTTGATGACATAGTGGTCGCCGTCACGCACCGCGCGGGTGCGCAGGTTGGCAAGGTCGGAGCCGGCGCCCGGTTCCGAATAGCCCTGGCACCACCAGTCCTCGCCCGACAGGATGCGGGGCAGGAACTTCGCCTTCTGTTCGGGCGTGCCGAAGGTGTAGATCACCGGGCCGACCATCTTGGTGCCGAACGGGATGATGCCCGGCGCATATTCCTCGGCGCAGATGTTCTCGAAGATGTAACGCTGGGCCGGCGTGAAGCCCGGGCCGCCATGCTTCTTCGGCCAAGTGTAGACCAGCCAGCCCTTCTTCCCGAGCGCCTGCTGCCAGCGCATGTAGTCGTCGCGGATCAGGTGCTTGCCGTTCTTCACCTTGTCGCGCACGTCGGCCGGCAGGTTGGCCCGCACGAAGGCCCGCACCTCGTCGGCGAATTTCTGTTCTTCAGGCGTGAAAGCGAGATCCATGTTCCCCTCCCGAGGAGGCATTTTCGATTGCGCCGGAGTTTAGCCACGAGCCCGACGGGGACAAGCATCGATAAATCGACTGGCGAGTGTCCGCGCCGAGATGCGGAATGGGTTTCCGTAGACAAATCCAACGTCAGCCCGCCGGTTGATCCAGGTCAATTCCCTACTCTTTGCAAGGGTGTTCACTCTCCCCGTTGAAGCGGGAGAGTACAGATGCAGAGAGTTTCAGTTTTCGGAGCACTGGCTGCGGCCGCCTTGGCGGTTTGCTCGTTTGGGCAAGCGGCGCAGGCCGACGATACCCAGAGCCCCTGGCAGGTGCGCGTCCGCGCGCTGGCCGTGCTTCCGGCCTCGTCCGGCAGCACCGTGTACGTACCGGGCGCGCCGGCCCTTTCCAGCCCGAATTCCAGCCTGTCGATCGGCAACTCGATCGTCCCCGAACTCGACATCAGCTACTACTTCACGCCCAACGTGGCGGCCGAACTCATCCTCGGCGTCACGCCTCACAACATCACGGGTACCGGCGCCTTGGCGAACACCAACATCGGCAGGGCGTGGCTTCTGCCGCCGACCTTGCTGGCGCAATGGCACTTCACCGATTTCGGCCCGTTCAAGCCCTATGTCGGCCTCGGCCTGAACTACACGATCTTCTTCGGCCAGAGCGCCGGCTATACGCCGACCAATGGGCTCGGGGTGACGAACCTCACCCTGCACAATACCGTCGGCGGCGCTCTCCAGGTCGGCTTCGACTACATGATCGACAAGCACTGGGGCCTGAACTTCGACGTCAAGAAGTACCTCCTGCGCCCGACCTACAATGCCACGGTCAACAACACCATCCCGGTGAGCGGGACCGCGGTCATCGATCCGTGGATCATCGGCGCGGGCGTGACCTACAGGTTCTAGCGTCGTCGTGCCGCGTCAGCGCGTCCCGGGGGTATCTCCGGGACGCGTTCCCATATTCGGCCCATGAGCCGTGTTGCCCCACCCGCCGAGAGCCGCCTCCGTGACTGGTATCCCGGCGCCAGCCTGACCGACAGTTTTGCCATCGCGCTGCCGCCGGGTGCGCCGACCGATGTCGACACCCTCGCCAGCTTGCTCTTCGCCGATCCGCCCGCATGGTTCACGATCCTGCTGGCGATCCGCGATCGGATGATGACGCCATTCGGCGTGAAGGCCTCGCACGCCCTGGAGGCCGGCGACCGCATCGCTTTCTTCCCCGTCCTGTCGCGCTCGGCCGACGAGATCGTCCTGGGCGCCGACGACCGCCATCTCGACTTCCGCGCTTCGGTGCTGCTGCGCCGCGCCGACACGACGGTGGTCGTCGCGACGACGGTCGTGCGCTGCCACAACCTGCTGGGCCGCCTCTATCTCGCGGCCATCCTGCCCTTCCATGTCCTCGTCGTGACCGGATCGCTGCGCCGTCTCCGCCGCCGCTTCCAGCGTTCCTAAGGCACGATCAGGACCTTGTCGGCCATGAGCTTCTCGATCGCCTCGTCGCTCAGGCCGGCCTCACGCAGGACCTCGACCCCGTCGCGGCCGAGGGGCGGCGCGTGCCGGCGGAACTCGACCTTGGTCTTCTCGAAGTCGAGCGGGCTGGCGAAGGTGGTGATCGGCCCCTCGGTCGGATGCTCGCGCTCGGTGAAGAACCCCGTGGCCTTGAGGTGCGGATCGTCCTTCAATTCCTCAAGGGTGCGCACCGGCATGGCGGGAATGTCGGCCTCGTCGAACATGTCGAGCCATTCCCGGGTCGGGCGATGCCTCAGGAGTTCCGCCAGCACCTGGTAGAGCTCGCTGAAATGCTTGGCCCGCTCCATGCGGTCGACGAACCGCTTCTCCTGGGCGAGATCGGGCCGCTCCGCCAGTTCGAAGAACTTGACCCAGTGCGCGTCGGTATAGGGCAGCGCGCAGATGTAGCCGTCCTTCGTCGGGAACGGATGGCGGAACTTGTTGATGATGCGGTCGTAGCCCATGGGCGCGCGCTCGGGCGTCCAGGTGGCACCGAACAGGTGCTCGGTCAGCCAGAACGAGGCCAGGGTCTCGAGCATC
>CAZPOS010000395.1:314-623 GCA_964588065.1 uncultured Reyranella sp. | reverse complement strand
CGCCCGTGCACTTGCGGTGGTACAGCGCGCCCAGCACGGCGATACAGAGATGCAGCCCGGTCGTCTTGTCGGCAATAAGGCTCGGCATGAAGCGCGGCGGCAGGCCGTCGACCCGGCTCTGCAGCGAGGCGGCACCCGAGACGCCCTGCACCAGATCGTCGAACGCCGGCTTGTGGCCGTACGGCCCCTTGCGCGCATAGCCCAGCGAATAGGCATAGATGATCGACGGGTTGATCTTCTTCAGGTCCTCGTAGCCCAGGCCCAGCCGCTCGATCGCCTGCGGCCGGCTGTTGTGGATGAAGAGATCGG
>CAZPOS010000395.1:0-304 GCA_964588065.1 uncultured Reyranella sp. | reverse complement strand
GGACGAGGGTCTTTGCCGCAAGTGCTGCAGCAGTCTCTCCCGCCTGGCCCGCCGTGGCATGGAAGAACTCTGCAGCCCGGGCAGTTTCGCTCTCATCGTAGGTGGCATCGTGGATGAAGAGATCGGCGTCCTTGATCATGTCCTTCAGGACCGCACAGGCCGCAGGCTTCTTGAGATCGAGGCAGATCGAGCGCTTGTTGCGGTTGGCCGCCATGTAGATCGGGCCCATGGCCGGCGCGTTGCCCAGGCTGCCGCCCGAGGCGCGCAGCAGGTCCCCTTCCGGCGGCTCGACCTTGATCACGTC
>CAZPOS010000394.1:0-3207 GCA_964588065.1 uncultured Reyranella sp. | reverse complement strand
GACCTGCGCGGCGTCGGCGAAGCGGCCGAGACACCGCACCTGATCGAGGGCCTGGCCTGCCGCATCGTGGGCGCGCATATCGAACCCGGCGTCGGCGACAGGATCCGCGGCGCCGTGGCCGACGGCACGGCCAACCCGCACATCATGATGGGCTTCCTCACCGACCATTATCGCGACTATCCGCGCCGCTGCGCACCGGGCTTCCGGACCCTGTTCTCGACCCTGAGCGATGGCGAACATCGCCCGCTGGTATTCCACTGCACCGCCGGCAAGGACCGCACCGGCTTCGCCTCGGCGCTGCTGCTCTCGCTGCTCGGCGTGCCGTGGGAAACGGTGCTGGAGGACTATCTCCGCACCAACGAACTGTGGACAGGCCATATCGGCCGCTATCCCGAACTCGACATCGACACCCGCGCCGCCATCATCGAGGCCCGCACGCCCTACCTCGAAGCCGCCTTCGAGGTCGTGCGCGGCGACTTCGGCTCGCCGGAAACGTTCGCCGAGAAGGCGCTCGGGATCGATGCCGCGGCGCGCGAACGGCTGAAGGCGGATTTGCTGGAAGGGTGAGTTCCGCGCTACGCCTGTCGCCATGGCCGACATGCGCTACGACACTCCCGAACCCTTCAAGGTCGACATTCCCGAGCGGGCGCTGATCGATCTCGACGAGCGCCTGCGCCGCTGGCGCCCGCCGGTGGCGATCGCCGACAGTGGTTCCTGGGCCTCCGGCACCGATCCCGTCTTCCTGGCCGAGTTGGTCGACTATTGGCGCCACGGCTACGACTGGCAGCGCTGCCAGGAAGCCATCAACCAGTGGCCAAACTATCTGGTCGACATCGGCCCGCAGCGGATCCACTTCATCCGCGAGCCCGGCACCGAGGTCGAGGATGCGCCGCGGCCATTGCCGCTCATCTTAACCCATGGCTGGCCGGGATCGATCGTCGAGTTCCTGCACCTGATCGACGTGCTGGCCCATCCCGAGGAGCATGGCGGCGATCCGCTCGACGCGTTCGACGTGATCGTGCCGTCGCTGCCGGGCTACGGCTTCTCCGGTCCGCCGATCCGCGAGGACGGCACGACCGGCCCGATCGGCCCGCGCGCCATCGCCGGCCTTTGGCACAAGCTCGTCACCGAAAAGCTGAACTACCAACGCCCCTACGGCGTGCAGGGCGGCGACTGGGGCGCCGTCGTCTCGTCCTGGCTCGCTTTCGATCATACGCTGAAGGACGAGCAGGGCGTGCTCGGCCTGCATCTCAACATGATGGGCCTGCGACCGGGCCTCGATCTCGCGACCACCACCCTGAGCGCCGACGAACAAGCGTGGCTGGCGAAGATGGGCAATGCCCTCGACGACAAGACCGCCTACCAGCGCATCCACGCGACGAGGCCGCAGACCCTGGGCGTGGCGCTCGCCGATTCGCCGGTCGGGCTCGCCGCCTGGATCGTCGAGAAGTTCCAGGCGTGGAGCGACTGCGGCGGCGATCCCTTGAAGCGCTTCTCGATGGACACGCTGCTCGACAACGTCATGGTCTATTGGCTGACCGGCACGGCCGGCACCGCGACCTGGCTCTATCGCGGCGCCGCCGAGCAGAAGCCCCGCGCCTTGCCGGAAGGCGCGAAGGTGGAGACGCCGACAGGCTTCGCCGCCTTCCCCGCCGATCTCGCGCCCGCCCCGCCGAAGGAATGGATCGAACGCGCCTTCAATCTGCGTCGCCATACGATCATGCCGAGCGGCGGCCACTTCGCGGCGCTCGAGGAGCCGGACCTGCTGATCGAGGACATCCGCGCCTTCTTCCGCCCCCTGCGCTACGGCGCGGCGAACGATTAGATCGGGCTGACTTGAGATCCGATGCCTTCCTCTTTCACCTCCCCCGTCTTACGGGGGAGGCCGGGAGGGGGGAAAGCAACGCGAAGAATTCTTGGCGTGGAGAGTTCCAAAACCGTGGCCTTCCCCCTCCGGCCCTGCGGGCCACCTCCCCCGTGTGACGGGGGAGGAAAGTGGTAAGTAAAACGGGACGATCCTCAGGCCACTCTAGATCGCCAGAACTCGCGGCCGCTGCGCCATCAGCGCCGCGATCACGCCCAGCGTCGCCAGCGTACCGAACAGCAGCAGCGAATCGGTGTAGGTCCCGCTCCAGTCGCGCAGCATCCCCGACGCGAGCGGCCCGGCGGCCTGCGCCGTGACCTGCAAGGACAGCGCAACGCCGCGGATGGCGCCATAGCTTTCACGACCGAAATAGTCGGCCCAGGCCACCGGCAGGAGCAGCAGGATGCCGCCGATGCCGATGCCGAACAGGCCGGCTGCCGCCATCGCGGTTTCGACCCCGGAGACGAAGATCAGACCGTAACTCCCGAGCGCCATGCACGCAGCACACAAGGCCATCTGATAGCGCACCGGCCAGCGGCGCGGCAGGAAGCCGATGCCGAAGCTCGCCGCCCCCGAGAGCATCGCGACGAAGGCGATCACCGAGGCCGCCGCGACCGGCGACAGGCCGCGCTCGATCAGGTGCGGCGCGTTGTGCAGGCTGACGCCGGCCTGCACCGGAAACAGCAGGATCGTGTAGAGCGAGAGCAGCCAGAAGGCGGGCGTCCGCATCGCCTGCGCACGGCTCCAGCGCGGCTCGACCAACGGCGCTGCCGTGCCGTCGGCCAGCCGGTCGGGCTGCAGGCCGACATCCTCCGGCCGCCGCACCAGCAGGAGCCAGCACGGCACGAAGCCGACCAGCAGCACCGTGGCGCCGACCGCGATCCAGCCGGCGCGCCAGTCGGCACCGCTGATGGCGAACTGTGCGATCAGCGGCAGCCCGACCAGCCCCGCCATCTGAGCGAGCGTTGCGAACGATGCCGCGATGCCACGGCGCGCCACGAACCAGTTGTTCAGCGCGCCGTAAAGGCCAAGGTCGAACGGCCCGGCCCAGATCATGCGCGCGAAGCAGAACAGCACGTAGAACAACAGCAGCGACTGGACGAGCGACAGCGCCATGCAGGCGATGCCGGTGCCCGCCACCGCGAGGCAGAGCACGAGACGCGCGCCACGGCGGTCGACGAACGGCCCGATCAGCGGCGAGAGGATCGCCGCCAGCACGCCACCCAGCGACACCGCACCCGACATCTCCGTGCGCGACCAGCCGAACGCCTCGGTCATCGGCACGACGAAGATCGAGAGCACGGCGACCGCCGGCCCCTGCCGCGCGAAGCCCGCGAGGCAGA
>CAZPOS010000393.1:0-3215 GCA_964588065.1 uncultured Reyranella sp. | reverse complement strand
GCCCTTGGCCTCGAGGGCCGCGGCGATCGCCATCATGCCGCACATCTCGCCGTGCGCGCCGGCGGCCGGCGACATCGCCACGGCCGGCATGCCGGTGAGGGTCTTGAGCCAGTGCGCCAGGCTGTCGATCAGTTCCAGCGCACCCTGCACGGTCGAGACCGGCTGCAGCGGATGGAGATCGCCGATGCCCGGCAGACGCGCGACCTTCTCGTTGATGCGGGGATTGTGCTTCATCGTGCACGAGCCCAGCGGGTAGACGCCCATGTCGATGGCGTAGTTCTTCTGGCTTAGGCGCGTGTAGTGCTGCACCACCTGCGGCTCGGACAGGCCCGGCAGGCCGATCTCGCCCTTGCGGCGCAGGCCGTTCAGGCGATCCTTCACCTTGGGCGGTTCCGGCAGGTCGACGCCGCAGCGTCCAGCCTGGCCCATCTCGAAGATCAGCGGCTCCTCGATCTGGAGCGCGCGGTTGCCGGTGAAGGTGCCGTGCGTGTTGACGGAGGCGGCGGAGACACTGCCAGCGCGTCCCTGGCTGCGGTCGAGCGACTGTACCATCACAGCACCTCCTTCAGGGCGGCGATAAGCGGGTCCATGCCCGCCTCGGTCGCCGTTTCGGTCGCCGCCACGAGCAGCAGGTTCGCGACCGAGGGATCGTTGGGGATCAGGCGCGACACCGGCAGGCCGCCCAGGATGCGCTTCGCCGCCAGCGCCTCGACCACTTCGGCCGCGGGCTTCGGCAGCTTCACGGTGAACTCGTTGAAGAAGCTGTCGTTCAGCACGCTGACGCCGGGCACCGCGGCGAGCTTGTCGGCGAGCTGCGAGGCCTTGGCATGGTTGATCTCGGCGAGGCGCGCAAAGCCCGCCTCGCCCAGCAACGTGAGATGCACCGTGAAGGCCAGCGCGCAGAGCCCGGCATTGGTGCAGATGTTGGAGGTCGCCTTCTCGCGGCGGATGTGCTGCTCGCGCGTCGACAGCGTGAGCACGAAGCCGCGCTTGCCGTCGGCATCGACGGTCTCGCCGACCAGGCGGCCCGGCATCTGGCGCATGTACTTGTCGCGGGTCGCGAACAGGCCGACATAGGGGCCGCCGAAGCCCAGCCCGTTGCCGATCGACTGGCCCTCGCAGACCACGATGTCGGCACCCATCTCGCCGGGCGGCATCAGCAGCCCCAGCGACACGACCTCCGTCACCACGACGATCAGCAGCGCGCCGGCGGCGTGGCAGGCTTCCGCGAGCTTGGTGAAGTCGCGGACATGGCCGAAGAAGCTTGGGTTCTGCACGACCACGCAGGACGTCTCACGATCGACCGCGGCGATCAGATCCTCGAGGCCCTCGGTATCGGTCTTGGAGAAGTTGGCCGTGAAGCCTTCCCACTTGGCCGTGGTCTCGATGATGCTGCGATATTGCGGATGCAGCCCGCCCGAGATCAGCGCCTTGTGGCGGCGCGTGACGCGGTTGGCCATCAGCACCGCCTCGGTGGTGCCGGTCGAGCCGTCGTACATCGAGGCGTTCGCGACTTCCATGCCGGTGAGCAGGGTCACCTGGGTCTGGAATTCGAACAGGTACTGTAGAGTCCCTTGCGTGATTTCGGGCTGATACGGCGTGTACGAGGTCAGGAACTCGCCGCGCTGGATCATGTAGTCGACGGTCGCCGGCACGTGATGGCGATAGGCCCCGGCGCCGATGAAGAACGGCGCCGCAGCGGGCGACAGGTTCTTGGCGGCAAAGCCCTGGAAGGCGCGCTCGACCTCGAGCTCGCCCTGGTGGTCGGGCAGGCCGCCGACCTTGGCTGCCAGCCGCGCCGACGCCGGCACGTCGCGGAACAGCTCGTCGACCGACCTGGCGCCAATCACGCTCAGCATCTCGCGGCGATCGGCCTCGGTGAGAGGGAGATAACGCATTGAAGCTCCTGGAATGCTCTTTGCTCTTTGCTGGGGGCGCGCCACTCCAGTGGCGCGTCAGGGCCGATGTCAGCGAAGACCGCGCCACTGGAGTGGCGCGCCCCCAGCCATGATCAGCCGAGGCTCTTCACGAAGGCCTCGTAGGCGGCCTCGTCCATCAAGCCGTCGAGCTCGCTCTTGTCGGCGAGCTTCAGCTTGAAGAACCAGCCCTTGCCCGTCGGCTCGGCGTTGACGTCGCCCGGCGTGTCGGCCAGCGCCGCATTGCTCTCGACGACCTCGCCGGAGGCCGGCGCGTAGATGTCGGACGCGGCCTTCACCGATTCGACGACGGCGCAGGCTTCGCCCTTGGCGACCGTGCGGCCGGCCGCGGGCACGTCGACGAACACGACGTCGCCCAGCTGCTCCTGGGCGTACTGTGTGATGCCGATCGTGCCGACATCGCCCTCGACGCGGATCCACTCATGCTCTTCGGTGTACTTGGTCTCGGCCATCTTGCTCTCCTATCCGCGGTAGTAGGCGTGTTTGACGAAAGGCATGGGGACGATCTCGGCCGGCACGGGCTTGCCGCGCACCATGAGATCGACCTTGGTTCCGTTGGCTGACTGGCTGCGCTCGACGTAACCCATGGCGACGGCACGGCCGAGGGTCGGCGAGAAGCCGCCCGAGGTGACGGTGCCGACGGGCTTGCCGTCGATCACGATCTCCGCGCCCTCGCGCGCGATCGCCTTGCCTTCGGGCAGCAGGCCGACCCGCTTGCGCGCCGAGCCCTCGGCGATCTGCTTCTGGATGGCAGCGGCGCCGGGGAAACCACCCTGCACGCGGCGCTCCTTGCCGACGCTCCACAGCAGCACCGCCTCGACCGGCGTGGTGGTCGTGTCGATGTCATGGCCGTAGAGGCAGAGCCCAGCCTCGAGCCGCAGCGAGTCGCGCGCGCCCAAGCCGATCGGCTTCACTTCGGGATGGCCGAGCAGCTTGCGCGCGATGGCGTCGGTCTGCTCGGCCGGGGTCGAGATCTCGTAGCCGTCGCCGCCGGTGTAGCCCGAGCGGGTGACGTAGCAGCGCGCGCCGTCGATCACGACATAGGCGCCGGTCATGAATTTCATGGTCGCGACCTGCGGCACCAGCCGCGACAGGACGGCAGACGCCTGCGGTCCCTGCAGCGCCAGAAGGCCGCGCGAAAACATCGGCTCGACCTCGCAGGTCGCCGAGAGGTGCTTCTGCATGTGCGCCAGGTCGGCGTCCTTGCAGGCGGCGTTGATGACCACCAGCAGGTGATCGCCCGCGTTGGTCACCATCAGATCGTCGAGGATGCCGCCG
>CAZPOS010000392.1:1428-3242 GCA_964588065.1 uncultured Reyranella sp. | reverse complement strand
CTCCTCCCCCGAACCGTTCGCCCCCGCCGCCGAAACGCTCGCCGCCGCCGCCCCAGCTGCGGTTGCCCCAGGACTGACTGCCACGATTGAAGTCGCGGCTGGCGCCGCTGCCGCCGCGGTTGATGTCACCAAAGGCGCCACGGTCGCCGGCCGTCCGGTTCTCGAAGCTGCGATTCTCGGCAGGACGAGCCTCGGCTCCGCGATTCTGCACCCCCGCCGCGCCGCGTCCGTCGAGCTGGCCGCGGAACTGTTCGCGCTGGGCCGCCGAATCGGGACGATGCTGGCCAAATTCCTGCCGCTCGGCGGGCGTCCGGTACGGCACGCCGTCGCGATGCGCCGGGTCGTGGCTCCATTGGCCATTGCGATAACGGTCGGCGTTGAAATTGTTGGTGATGCTGGTCGCGCGGTTGACGTTCACGGTCGTGTAGCTGTTGCCCCAGCCGCCGCCGCCATAGCCCCAGTGCCAGCCGCCGAACATGGCCGCACCGGCGGCCACGCCCAGGCCGAACATCATGCCGCTCATCAGCGCCGCGCCATAGTTGGGCGGCGGCGGATAATAGGGCGGCGGATAGGCCGGATAGGGCCAGGCGCCATAGGCCCAGGCCGGATTGTAGTAGGGAACGTAGAGCAGTTCGGGATTCGCGGGCTCGATCACGATCGCGCTCGCGCCGCCGCTCGACTGCGTCGTGACCGTCTGCTGCGGGGTCGACTTCAGGTTGCCCGCCGCCTGCGCCTTGGCGCGCAGCCGCTGGACCGCCGTGGCGACGTCCTTCTGC
The DNA here is from genome assembly GCA_964588065.1 of uncultured Reyranella sp. GTDB lineage: Bacteria > Pseudomonadota > Alphaproteobacteria > Reyranellales > Reyranellaceae > Reyranella. The sequence continues at coordinate 2,466 of CAZPOS010000392.1, read as the reverse complement.
TGGCCGATCATCGCGTCGCCCAGCTTCTGGGTCCAGTCGAGCTGGTTGCTCATCATCTGCAGCGTCTGCGGAAAAGCGACGAGCGACTTCACGCTGACGTCCCAGCTCTTGTCCTTGACGGCCGCCAGGGCAGCGTCGCCCTTGAGGTTCGGGTTGGCCTGCGACCAGCGCGCCGCCTCGACGACCTCGAGCGGATAGGTTGCGGCCATCAGGACCTGCGACAGCAGCGCGTCCGGATAGAGAGCGATGGGCGCCAGCAGCTGGTCGAGCTGCTCCGTGGTGAACGGCTTGTTGGATTCCTGGGCGCGCAGCCCCTGGAAGGGGGCCAGGGCGAGGGCAGCCGTCGACAATGCAAGCAATTTGCGTCGTTCCATGTCCTGCTCGTTCCCTCACATGTCTCGGCAAAGAAGCCGGCGGCACACTACTTGCGAAAACCGTATCCCGTCCAGCGCAGCACCTCGTCACATGGGCGCCGCTACATGAGGCGATAGACCTCTTCCGGCTCGTCCCGGCCCTTCACGTGCCGCAGCTCGGGCTTGGGCAGCTCACCCAGCGCCTCGGGACGTTTCATTGCCGCGATCGTGTCGCCGCTCACCAGGACGATCACGTCCTCGTCGGGGGCCATGAACTCCTTGCCCATCTGCTCGAAGCGCTGTGCCACGTTCACCGTGTCCCCGACCACGGTGTAGTTGACCCGGCCCGGCGCACCGATGTTGCCCACGATGACCGGGCCCGAATGGATGCCGACACGCAGGCGGACGGCCGTCTTGCCCGCCGCGATGCGCTGGAGATTGTCCTCGTGCACGACGCGCCCCATCTCGAGCGCGGCATGGACCGCGTGATCGGCATGATCCTCCATGGCCGACAGGCCGCCCCACACGGCCATCACGCAGTCGCCGATATACTTGTCGATCACGCCCTGGTCGTTCTCGATGCAGCTGCCCAGCAGCGCGAAGTGGTGGTTGAGCATGTCGGCCGTTTCCTGCTCCGGCAGCTCCTCGGCCTGCGGCGTGAAGCCCACGATGTCGGTGAACATCA
>CAZPOS010000392.1:0-1418 GCA_964588065.1 uncultured Reyranella sp. | reverse complement strand
GACGACGCGCCGGCGCGAGGCCACCGCATCCTCGCCCAGCTCCATCAATCCGAAGACGAGACGGCGCGGCACATAGGCGCCGAACCACTTCAGCGCGCCGCGCGCCTTGTCGAGACTGTGGCCGGCATCGTCGATCTCGCGCAGCCGCGACTTGCGATGGAAGGGCTCGTCGAACTTGAGCTGTTCGATCAGTTCGGCGGCCGAGGTCAGCGTGCGGATGGAGCGCGCCATGCTGAGCCCCATCACCAGGGCAAACAGGGCCGCCACGGCCAGCGTGATGCCGCCGACGATCGCGCCGTTGGTCAGCCGGTCGAGGTCGCCGGTCGCATCCTCGATCGGGAAATACTGTCCGACCAGCCAGGGCTCCGGCCCGAAGCGATGAAGCTCGCGATAGACGAAGACCCAGCGCCGCCCGCCCTCCTCGACGACGTGCCCGAGCGAGCCCAGCGCCCGGTCGATCTGCGGGGTGCGCACCGGCGGATCCCAGATCCTGGCGAGGACCGGGTCGTCCACCTCCTTGATGGTCGGCAGCGGCCGCTTCTCCGAGAGGCCGAGGCCGCGTGGGTCGATCAACCGGCGTGCCGCCAGCACGTGGTCGCGGCCGACCAGGATGAAATAGCGGCCGTCGCCGCCGGTCTTGGGGTCGCCGATGAGATAGGAGAGGTCGCCCACCGCGACCGTGGCGATCAGGCCGCCGATGAAGGCATTGTCGATCCGCCGCACCGGCGTGCGCACGTTGACGACCGGCTGCTTGATCGTCTCGCTCCAGAACAGGGCGCCCCAGAAGGTGTGCTGCGCCGTCTGCAGCTGGCGGAACCGCTCCATGCCCTGCGGTTGGTTGACCAGCGAGAGCGTTTCACGCTCGATCGTGCCGTCGGGCTCGCGCACGGCGCGGTGCAGCTGGAGGTCGAGCGTGGCGAAGCCGACGGCGGAGACGGCCGGCACCTGCTGCATCATCACCGCCAGCAGCTCGCGCACGGCGACCGGCGATTCGATGTCGATGCGGCCGCCCGCGGCCAGGGCCGCGATCAGCTCGAGTTGTTCGCTGACCGGATCGAGGCGGCTGCGGACCAGCGCGACCTGGGCATCGACCACACGGGCGGCCCGGTCGACCAGCAGGCGCTCGGCGGTGCCGGTCGCCCCGGCCAGCACGACGATGTAGGCGACGCCGGAGATCAGCGAGAGCGAGACGAAGGCGAGTGCCAGCGCGGCGACGAGCGGCAGCCGCCAGGGGCGGCGCAGGGTGGCTTTCGCAGGGGTTGTTTCGGCAATCTGGCTCACGCGGCGGACATCATAGGATGTCCGCCGCGCGGAAGCGATGTCCCGTCAGGTCAGGCGGCGGCGCGGATGGCCGACTTGTTGACCTTGTCGTCGACGTGGCTTTCGAACTGCTGGAAGTTCTTCTCGAAGCGCTGGGC
>CAZPOS010000391.1:0-3268 GCA_964588065.1 uncultured Reyranella sp. | reverse complement strand
CCGACTGCGGCGGGTTCAGGATCGGCGTCGACATCAGCGAGCCGTAGACGCCGCCGTTGGAGATGGTGAAGGTGCCGCCCGTCAGGTCGGCGATCGACAGCTTGCCGTCGCGCGCCTTGCGGCCGAGATCGCCGATGCCCTTCTCGATGCCCGCGAAGTCCAGCCCGTCGGCATCTCGCAGCACCGGCACGACTAGGCCCTGCGGCGAGCCCACGGCGACACCGATGTCGTAGTAGTTCTTGTAGACGATCTCCTCGCCCTCGATCTCGGCATTGACCGCGGGCAGCTCCTTCAGCCCCGCGATGCAGGCCTTAACGAAGAAGGACATGAAGCCCAGCCGGGCGCCGTGCTTCTTCTCGAAGTCGTCCTTCAGCCGGTCACGCAGGGACATTACCGCGGTCATATCCACCTCGTTGAAGGTGGTGAGCATGGCGGCGGTGTTCTGCGCCTCCTTGAGACGGTTGGCGATGGTGCGGCGCAGGCGCGTCATGCGCAGACGCTCCTCGCGGTCGGCGCGCGGACGCGGGCCGGACGGCGCGGCGGGCTTGGCAGCCGGTGCGGCAGCCGCGGGAATCGACGAGATTGCCGCCACCACGTCTTCCTTGGTGGCGCGGCCGTCCTTGCCGGTGGGCTGGATGGCGGACGCGGCAACGCCCTTCTCCTCGGCGAGCTTGCGTACGGCCGGGCCCGAGGCCGCGAGATTGGCGCCGGCAGGCGCCGCAGCGGCCGGCGCCGGTGCGGGCGCGGGCTTCGGAGCGGCGGGCGCCGGCGGGACGGGCTTCGGCGCAGGCGCGCTGGCGGCCCCGGCGCCGGCCTCGATGTGGCAGAGCACGCCGCCTACCTGGACGGAAGCGCCCTCCTCCACCGTGAGGTCGGCGACGGTGCCGGCGACGCTCGCATTCACCTCGACGGTCACCTTGTCGGTCTCGAGTTCGCAAAGCGGCTGGTCGACGGCAACCTTGTCGCCTGCCTTCACCAGCCACTTGGCAACGGTCGCCTCGGTGACCGATTCGCCCAGAGCCGGAACCTTGATCTCGACGGCCATGACTAAAATCCCTCCTTTACCCGCGCTCAACCGATCGTGAGAGCGCGGTCGACCAGATCGGCCTGTTCCTTGACGTGGGTGCGCGCGGATCCCGTGGCGGGCGACGCCGCCTCGGGGCGGCCGATGTAGAGCGGCCGCTTCGCCTTCGTGTCGATGCCGGCCAGCGCGCGTTCGATGCGGCGGTCGACGAAGTGCCAGGCGCCCATGTTTTCGGGCTCCTCCTGGCACCAGACGACGTCGGCGTTTGGATACTGCGAGAGCCGCACGCCCAGCCGCGTGAACGGGAAGGGATAGAGCTGCTCGATTCGCAGAATGGCGATGTCGTCGATCTTGCGCTTGCGGCGCTCGGCAACGAGATCGAAATAGACCTTGCCCGAGCACAGGATGACGCGCCGGACCTTGGCGTCGTCCACCAGCTTGTCGGTCTCGACGAGGATGCGACGGAACGAGCTGCCCGGTCCGAAGTCGGCCAGGGTCGAGACGCAATCCTTGTGACGCAGCAGCGACTTCGGCGTCATCACCACCAGCGGCTTGCGGAAGGTGCGGCGCATCTGCCGGCGCAGCGCGTGGAAGTAGTTCGCCGGGGTCGTCGGGTTGATGACCTGCCAGTTGTCCTCGGCCGATAGCTGCAGATAGCGCTCGAGGCGCGCGGAACTGTGCTCCGGTCCCTGGCCTTCGTAGCCGTGCGGCAGCAACATGACGAGGCCCGACATGCGCAGCCACTTGCTCTCGCCCGAGCAGATGAACTGGTCGATGATGACCTGCGCGCCGTTGGCGAAGTCGCCGAACTGCGCTTCCCACAGGACGAGCGCATTGGGCTCGGCCAGCGAGTAGCCGTATTCGAAGCCCAGCACGCCCGCCTCGTTCAGCGGGCTGTCGATCACCTCGAATCGCGCCTGGCCGTCGGCCACGTGGTTGAGCGGGACGTACTTGGCCTCGCTCGTCTGGTCGACCAGCACCGAATGGCGCTGGGAGAAGGTGCCGCGGCCGGAATCCTGGCCGCTGAGACGCACCGGCGTGCCCTCCGCCAGCAGCGTCCCGAAGGCCAGCGCTTCGCCGGTCGCCCAGTCGATGTTCTCGCCGGTGTCGATGGTCTTGCGCTTCTCCTGGAGCTGGCGCGCGATCTTGCGGTTGAGCTCGAAGTTCTTCGGTGCCTCGGAGATCGCCTGTCCGACCGCCTTCAACCGGTCGAGCTCGACGGCGGTGACGCCCTTGCGGTCTTCCTCACCCGGCGCGACGGTGAAGCCCGCCCACTTGCCTTCCAGCCAGTCGGCCTTGTTGGGCTTGTAGTTGCTGGCCGCCTCGAGCGCCTTGTCGAGCTTCTCGCGCAGCGCATTGTCGAGCGCGGCGACCTCGTCGGCCGTCACCACGCCCTCGGCCTCAAGCTTCGCGGCGTAGATCTCCTTCACCGACCGATGCGCGCCGATCTCCTTGTACATCAGCGGCTGGGTGAACATCGGCTCGTCACCCTCGTTGTGACCGTGCCGGCGATAGCAGAACATGTCGATGACGATGTCGCGCTTGAAGTGCTGGCGGAACTCGGTCGCAATGCGCGCGACGTGGACGACCGCCTCCGGATCGTCGCCGTTCACGTGCAGGATCGGCGCCTGCACGATCTTGGCGACTTCCGTGCAGTAAGGGCCGGAGCGCGATTCGGTCGGCAGGGTCGTGAAGCCGATCTGATTGTTCACGATGAAGTGGATCGTTCCGCCGATGCGGTAGCCCGCGAGATCGGACAGGTCGAGGCTCTCGGCCACCAGGCCCTGGCCCGCGAAGGCCGCGTCGCCGTGCATCAGAATGCACATGACCTGGCTGCGGTCGGTGTCGCCGCGCTGGTCTTCCTTGGCGCGCGCCTTGCCCAGGATCACCGGGTTGACCGCCTCGAGATGCGAGGGGTTGGGCGACAGCGAGAGATGGATGACGTTGCCGTCGAACTCGCGATCGGCCGAGGCGCCGAGATGATATTTCACGTCGCCGGAGCCGCGCATCTCCTCGGGCTGCGAGGAGCGGCCCTGGAACTCGGAGAAGAGCGCGGTGTAGCTCTTGTGCATCACGTGCACGAGGGTGTTGAGGCGGCCGCGATGCGGCATGCCGAGCATCACTTCCTTCACGCCGAGCTGGCCGCCGCGCTTCAGGATCTGCTCGATGCCGGGAATCAGCGATTCGCCGCCGTCGAGACCGAAGCGCTTGGTGCCGACGAACTTCACATGCAGGTAGCGCTCG
>CAZPOS010000390.1:0-3297 GCA_964588065.1 uncultured Reyranella sp. | reverse complement strand
CCGGTCCGGTGCGTTCGGTGAGGAGCGTCGAATAGGTCATGCAGCGGCCTGTACGGGATGGCGGAGTTCGGGCGCGAGACCGGCGCCCATCAGGTCGATGAAATTGTCGCAATAGAAGCGCTGCTTCTGCGCCTCGCTGGTGCCGGCCTTCTCCATCGACGCCTCGAAGCGCTTGATGGGATGGCGGCCGCCCTCGACATGCGGATAGTCGGAAGAGAAGAGGCAGACCTCGTCGCCGGTGTTGGCGATGATCCAGCCCGTATCCTCGTGCGGATAGGGCGTGACCCGGACCTGGCGCTGCACGAACTCGCTGGGCTTCAGCGACATCTTCTGCAGCCGCTCCTCGTTGCGGTAGAAAGCGTTGTGGGCGCTGTCCATGTTGCGCATCCAGCCCGGCACCCACGACGCACCTTGTTCGATGACGCCGAACTTGAGGTTTGGGAAGCGATCCAGCACGCGGTCGACGACCAGCGCGGTCAGCGCCTTCATCGGCGGATAGGCGATCGCCATGTAGTCGATCGACTTGAAATTGTCGTCGCCGCCGTGGAAGTCTGGCACCGGCGGCAGGCCATTGTTGAAGTACGCCTCCTCCAGCAGCTTGCCGCCGCCGCCGACATGGAAAACGATCGGCAGCCCGGCCTCCTGGGCGACCGCCCATAGCGGATCGAAGCCGATATGGCTCGGCGAATGACCGTCGGGACAGCGCGACGGGATCATCAGCGCCCTGGCGCCCAGCTCGATCGCCTCGCGGGCTGCCTTCGCCGTGCGCTCGAAATCGACCAGCGGGACGTAGCCGGTCGGCAGCAGGCGGCGGTCGACCGAACAGAACTCGACCATGTGGCGCGTATGGGCACGCGCCACCGCATAGGTCAGCTCTACGTCACCGCCGCCTTCCAGCACCGAGGAGTAGTTGAGCAGCGCGGTGGTGAACATGAGCTGGCTGGCGAAGCCCAGCAGGTCGATCGAGCGCGGACGATCCTGGCGGCTCGACGCGCCCAGCGCCTCCCAGTTCTTGCGCAGCATGATCTGCGCCTCGTCGAATTCTGCGGCGGGATCGGCCTTGAGACGCGTGCTGTGGAAGCCCTCGTGGCGCGGAAACAGGACCTGATCAGTGACCGCGGCGCGATGCCGGGACTCGAGATGGTCCTCGAGAAAGCCCGGCACTTCCATGATGTGTGCATCGGCGTCGTGAATGACGCGGCCGCTGGCGTAGGGCATCGTCTCCTCCAATTCCTTGTCGTTTTGCGAGAGCTTACCATGAGCCAGGACATTTCCCATGCGGTGCGGACCCTTCTCGACGCGCGTCGCACCGGTCGCCAGGCGACACCGCCCTTCGCCCTGAAGGACCGCGCGACGGTCTATGCGATCCAGGACGGGGTCGCCGCAGCCACCGGCCCGGTCGCGGGCTGGAAGGTCGGCGCCCGCACACCGACGGCCGAGCCCAATCCTGCGCCGCTGCTGGCCGGCGCGCTGGTGCCGTCGCCGGCGCGCTTCGACGGCACGGCGATGCACATGATCGGCGTCGAGGTCGAGATCTCCTTCCATATCGTGCGCGACATCGCGGCCCGCACTGCCCCGGTCGAGCGCGAGGAAGCGCTTGCGGCCGTGGGCGATGCCTTCGTCGGCATGGAGATCGTCGACACGCGCCTCGCCGACTTCAAGAACGCCGATCCCGAGTGGCTGCTGGCCGACAACCAGATGAACCATGCGCTGGTCGTTGGCGACGTGATCGGCAACTGGAAGGCGCTCGACTGGCCGAAACTGCAGGTGAGTCTCGTCGTCGATGGCAAGGTGATCGTCGACCGGAAGGGCGGCCTCGGCGCCGTTGATCCCGTCCGTCCGCTCGCCTGGATGATCGACCACGCCGTGCGTCATCGCGGCGGCCTTCGCGCGGGGCAGGCGATCACCACCGGATCGTGGACCGGCCTCCTCTACTTCCCTCCCGGCTCGCACGCGCGCGGCGAATTCGTGGGTCTCGGGGCCGTGGAGGCCAGCTTCTAGTCGGGACGACGGGGGATGCTTCGGCCCCAGCCGTAACAACGGCGCCTCTGCCGGCGGCAGTGTCCGCCGCATGACAAGTCAAGCCGCTTCCGCACCCTTCTTCGGCCGCCGCGTCGTCGCGGCCGCGTTCGTGCTCGCCGTGTTCGGCTGGGGACTCGGCTTCTACGGACCGCCGGTCTATCTCCAGTCGGTGCGAGAGGCGCGTGACTGGTCGGTGGTGATGGTCTCGTCCGCCGTCACGCTGCATTTCCTGGTGGGCGCCGTCGTGGTCGCCAATCTGCCGGCGCTCTATCGCCGGTTCGGACTACCAGCGGTGACCAAGGCGGGCGCCGCCTTCCTGGCGCTCGGCGTCGTCGGATGGGCGGTGGCGCAGGAGCCGTGGCAACTCCTGTTGGCCACCTTCCTGAGCGGGGCCGGCTGGGTGGCGATGGGCGCTGCCGCCGTCAATGCCATCGTTGCCCCATGGTATGCGGTGCGGCGACCGGCGGCCCTGTCGATGGCCTATAACGGCGCCAGCATCGGCGGCGTGGTCTTCTCGCCGTTGTGGGTCGCGGCCATCGCCGCACTCGGCTTCCCGGTCGCGGCTTCGGTCATCGGCGCCATCATGGTCGCCACCGTCTGGCTCCTCGCCGATCGCGTCTTCGTCCACACACCGCAGTCGCTGGGCCAGCTCCAGGACGGCGAAACCCTGGCGCCTGTCGCCGGCCCGGCCGCGCCGGTCGAGCGCAGCCTGCCGGGCGCGCTGCTGTGGCGCGACCGTCGCTTCCTCACCCTGGCGGCGGCGATGGCGCTCGGCCTGTTCGCGCAGATCGGCCTGATCGCCCATCTCTTCTCGCTGCTGGTGCCAGTGTTCGGCGGACCGGCGGCCGGCCTCCTCATGGGACTGGCGACGGCGGCGGCCATCGCCGGAAGGACGCTGGTCGGATGGCTGATGCCGCAAGGCAGCGACCGGCGCTTGGTCGCCTGCCTCAGTCACCTCGTGCAGATCGCCGGATCGCTGGCGTTGCTCGGCGGCGGCGGAACCGATGGACTGTTGCTGGTGGCGGGCTTGCTGTTGTTCGGCGCAGGCATCGGCAACACGACGTCGCTGCCGCCGCTGATCGCCCAGGTCGAGTTCAGCAAGGCCGACGTCCAGCGCGTCGTGCCGTTGATCGTGGCAATCGGTCAGGGAACTTATGCATTCGCGCCGGCCGTGTTCGGATGGCTGCGGACGCTGTCACCGGCGGAAGGGATGCCGGTGTTCGTCGCGGCCGCCCTGACCCAGGCGGCCGCGATCGCACTCTTCCTCTTGGGAAG
>CAZPOS010000389.1:0-3339 GCA_964588065.1 uncultured Reyranella sp. | reverse complement strand
TGCCGATGTCGGCCGAGGTGCCGCCGACGTCGAAGGTGATGAGGTTGCGCTTCTCCGAGAGCGCGCCCGCCCAGTCGCCGCCGATCACGCCGGCCGCGGGGCCGGAGAGCAGGGTGAGCACCGGCCGCTCGGCAACCATGCCGGGCGTCGCGACGCCACCGTTGGACGCCATGATTCGCAGGTCGGCCCTGAAGCCCGAGGCTTCGATCTCCGATTCGAGGCGGGTCACGTAGTTGCGCACCTTGGGGCCGACGAAGGCGTTCATCGCCGTCGTCGTGAAGCGCTCGAACTCGCGGAACTGCGGTGAGACCGACGAGGAGGTGGTGGCGAAGCACTGGGGATATTCCTCGCGCACGATCTCCAGCGCGCGGGCTTCGTGGCTGGCGTCCAGATAGGAGAAGAGGAAGCAGATCGCGATGGCCTCGACTCCCGCCTCCTTCAGCTCGCGCACGGCCTGCCGCACTTCCTCCTCGTCGAGCGGCTCCAGCACCTCGCCGCGCGGCGGCACGAGCCGCTCCGTCACCGTCTTGCGATGGCGGCGCTTCACCAGTGGCCGGTCCTGCCAGGGAATGTCCTGCATGATCGAGTAATGCTGCGGCCGCTGGTGTCGGCCGATATGGAGGATGTCGCGATAGCCGCCGGTGGTGATCATGCCGGTGACGGCGCCATCGTGCTCGAGGATCGCATTGGTGGCGATGGTCGTGCCGTGGAACACCGTGTCGATCGTCTCGCGCGGGATCGAATACTTGTCGCAGAGCGCCATCAGCCCCTGCACGACGCCGCGGGACGGGTCGTCCGGCGTGGTCGAGACCTTGTGTACGGCGGTGCGGCCGGCCTCGGTGTCCGCATAGACCAGATCCGTGAAGGTCCCGCCCACGTCCACGCCGATCAACCGCATCCCGACCTCCCTTTGATTCCGTTCGCCCGGAGAGAGCAAGGACCGCGCCAAGGCTTCTCCGATTGCGGCTTTGTCCCCAGGGAATTTTACAGTGCTGGCATACGGCTTGCTTGGCCTCAACCATGGCCAAGCAGCCCGACATCGAACTCGTATCCCTGACGAAGCGCTACGGCGAGACGGTGGCGGTCGATTCGATCGGCCTGCGCATCCCGGCCGGGTCCTATTGCTGCCTGCTCGGGCCCAGCGGCTGCGGCAAGACGACCACCCTGCGCATGATCGCCGGGCACGAGGAAGCCTCCGAAGGCGACATCATCCTGGGATCGGAGAACATTACCGGGCTGCCGCCGGCGGCGCGCGGCACGGCGATGATGTTCCAGAGCTACGCGCTCTTTCCCCATCTCGATTGCACCGACAATGTGGCGTTCAGCCTGAAGATGCGTGGCGTCGACAAGGACACGCGCCGGGCCCGCGCGCTCGAGATGCTGAAGCGGGTTCACATGGATGCCTATGCCGGCCGTCTGCCGGCCCAACTGTCCGGTGGCCAGCAGCAGAGGGTGGCGCTGGCCCGTGCCCTCATCACCGATCCCCAGGTCCTGCTGCTCGACGAGCCGCTGTCGGCGCTGGATCCCTTCCTGCGCATCCGGATGCGCGAGGAGCTCAAGAGCCTGCAGACGCGACTGGGCATCAGCTTCATCCATGTGACGCACAGCCAGGACGAGGCAATGGCGTTGGCCGATCTCGTCGTGGTGATGAACGGCGGCCGGATCGAGCAGGCGGCGCCGCCGCGAGAGGTCTTCAACCGGCCGGCCTCCGCCTTCGTCGCGAAATTCATCGGCGGCCACAACGTGCTGCCGGCCGCCGTCGCCCGCGCGGCGGCGGGCGAGGGGCCGTTCGTGGCGATTCGTGCCGACCGCCTGTCGGTCCAGCCAGGGATGCCCGGAGAGGCGGGCGTCACCTCGCTGCAGGGCATCGCGCGATCGGTCGAGTATCTCGGATCGACCGTGCAGATCGGGATCGACGTCACAGGACTAGAAACACTGTCGGCCACGCTGTCTGAGGCGCGCTTCGACGCGGCGCCGGTGCGGCCCGGCGAGCCCGTCACTCTGTCGTGGAAGCCCGAGGACGTTCACGTCCTTGGCCGTTGAAGGGGAGGCGGCCCCGCGCCGTCGCTGTTGCAGGAGGGAAGACGAGATGGCTCTGAAGGCGAATGGCGGGATCGGCCGCCGCAAGATGCTCAAGGGCGCGGCCGGCGTTGCGGGCGCGGCGATCGGCAGCGGCGCGATCACCGGCTTTCCGGTGATCTGGGCTCAGAACAACAAGAACATCGTGTTGCGCCAGTGCGGCACCGGCGTGTCGGCAATCAACGAGATTGCCGAGAAGTGCAAGGCCGACCTCGGCATCACGCTGCAGATGACGGCGCTGGACTCCGATGCGGTCGTGCAGCGCGTCGTGACGCAGCCCAACTCCTTCGACATCGGCGACATCGAGTACTGGATGATCAAGAAGGTCTTCCCGGCGAACACGCTTCAGGCGATGGACGTCAAGAAGATCAAGCTGTTCGACAAGATCGTGCCGATTTTCACGACCGGAAAGCTGAAGGCCGACAGCGTCATCGCGCAGGGCACGGCGCCCAGCACGGTGAGCTTCGTGGAAGGCGCCGGATCGACCAAGTTCGCCAAGGGCCAGACCCAGTGGTTCACGGCGGTGCCCACGATCTACAACGCCGACACGCTCGGCATCCGCCCCGACCTGGTCGGCCGCAAGATCGATTCGTGGAAGGACATCCTCGATCCCAAGTTCAAGGGCAAGACCTCGATCCTGAACATCCCGTCGATCGGCATCATGGACGCTGCGATGATCTGCGAAGCCGCGGGCATCGTGAAGTATGGCGACAAGGGCAACATGACCAAGGCGGAGATCGACAAGACGATCGAATTCCTGATCAAGACCAAGAAGGAGGGCCAGTTCCGCGCCTTCTGGAAGACGTTCGACGAATCGGTCAACCTCATGACTTCGGGCGAGGTGGTGATCCAGTCGATGTGGTCACCCGCGGTCTCGGCGGTGCGCGGCAAGGGCGTGCCCTGCGTCTACCAGCCGCTCAAGGAAGGCTATCGCGCCTGGACCCACAAGCAGGTGTTCCCGGCCAATCCGGTGGGTCGCTGGCAGGTGCGGGTGCTGACCAAGGATGGCCAGGTGATCGGTGTGCTGCGCTTCCGGGTTGTGGACGACAGTCAAGCACCCGCCACATAGTGGCGCTATGCTGTCGGGCGGCGTAATGAGCCGCCAATGGATAGAACGGAGCCCATGACCAGCACTCCCAGCCCCGCCAATGCCATTCTCGATACCGGCCAGAGTCCGGCCTGCCTGCGCCTGAGCGGCGACTGGACCCTGGCTCACTACACGGGCCTCAAGAACACCATCGCCACTCTGCAGGGCCAGTA
>CAZPOS010000388.1:2408-3345 GCA_964588065.1 uncultured Reyranella sp. | reverse complement strand
GCGATGCATAGCGGCTGACTTTGTCAGGAACTAGGCTGTGTATCTGCACCTATCTTCGCACCGCGGAACGCAAGGCCGCTGGGCGGGGCAGCCAGAGCTTGCTAAGACCACCCGTCCGTTTACGGGTCTCATCAGGGAAGAACGTCCATGTCCGACGCAGTCATTCGCTCCACAGAGGGGCGCATCGGAATCCTCACCATCAACAATCCGCCGGTGAACGCACTGGCCGCGGCGGTACGCGCCGGCATCAAGGACGGCGTCGAGGCGTTCGGCCGCGATGCGAACGTCGACGCCATCGTGCTGATCGGCGGCGGCCGCACCTTCATCGCCGGCGCCGACATCCGCGAGTTCGGCAAGCCGCCCTCGGGTCCGAACCTGAACGACGTCATCGCGACCATGGAGAATTCGCCCAAGCTGATCGTCGCGGCGCTGCATGGCACGCCGCTGGGCGGCGGCCTCGAGACGGCGCTGGGCGCGCACTATCGCGTCGCGCTGCCGACCACGCGCATGGGACTGCCCGAGGTGCATCTCGGCCTGCTGCCGGGTGCCGGCGGTACCCAGCGCCTGCCGCGCCTCACCGGCGCCAAGTACGCGCTCGACGCCATCCTGTCGGGCCGGCACATCCCGGCCGCCGAGGCGAAGAGCAAGGGCATCGTCGACGCCATCGTCGAGGGCGACCTGCTGAAGGGCGCGATCGCCCACGCCCAGATGCTGGTGGCCCAGAAGGCGCCGCTGCGGCGCGTGCGCGACCTCAGCGTGACGCTGGAATCGCCGGAGCTGTTCGCCGAGACCGAGAAGGCGATCGCGCGCAAGGCGCGCGGCTTCAAGGCGCCGTGGAACATCATCAAGTGCGTGCAGGCGGCGGCCGAACTGCCGTTCGACGAGGGCATGAAGCGCGAGCGCGAGCTGTTCACCGAGCTGCTGACCTCGCAGGAAT
>CAZPOS010000388.1:1186-2398 GCA_964588065.1 uncultured Reyranella sp. | reverse complement strand
CTTCGCCGAGCGCGAGGCCGCCAAGGTCAAGGACGTGCCGGCCGACACGCCGCAGCGCGAGATCAAGAGCGGCGGCATCATCGGCGCCGGTACGATGGGCGGCGGCATCGCCATGAACTTCGCCAATGCCGGCGTTCCCGTCACGCTGCTCGAGACCAGCCAGGAAGCGCTCGATCGCGGCCTCAAGACCATCCGCACCAACTACGAGAACACCGCCAAGCGCGGCGGCATGAAGGCCGAGGATGTCGAGAAGCGCATGGCGCTGATCAAGCCGACGCTGAACTACGACGACCTCAAGGACGCCGACGTCATCATCGAGGCGGTGTTCGAGACGATGGAGGTCAAGGAGACCGTCTTCAAGAAGCTCGACGAGGTCGCCAAGCCGGGCGCCATCCTGGCCACCAACACCTCCGGCCTCGACGTCAACCAGATCGCCTCCTACACCAAGCGGCCGGGCGACGTGATCGGCATGCACTTCTTCTCGCCGGCCAACGTCATGAAGCTCCTGGAGAACGTGCGCGGCAAGGCGACCGAGAAGGACGTCATCGCCACGGTCATGTCGTTCTCCAAGAAGATCGGCAAGATCCCGGTCCTCGTCGGCGTCTGCGAAGGCTTCGTCGGCAACCGCATGCTGCGCATGCGCGGCGTGCAGTCGGCCTACATGATGGAGGAAGGCGCCCTTCCCCAGCAGATCGACAAGGTGATCTACGACTACGGCTTCCCGATGGGCCCCTTCGCGATGAGCGACCTCGCCGGCAACGACGTGGGCTGGCGCATCCGCCAGGGCAAGAAGGAGAAGGAAAAGCGCAACGTGCGCTACACCGGCTACGTCGCCGACGCGATCTGCGAGCTGGGCCGCTTCGGCCAGAAGACCGGCGCGGGCTACTACAAGTACAATCTGCCCGACCGCACGCCGATCCCCGATCCCGAGGTCGAGAAGATCATCGAGGAGACCTCGAAGAAGCTCGGCATCACGCGCCGCGCCATCTCCGACCAGGAGATCCTGGAGCGCGCGCTCTATCCGATGGTGAACGAGGGCGCCAAGATCCTCGAGGAAGGCATGGCCCAGCGCTCGCTCGACATCGACGTCATCTGGGTCAACGGCTATGGCTGGCCGGTCTATCGCGGCGGCCCGATGTGGTGGGCCGACAACGTGGTCGGCCTCAAGACCATCCACGACGCGCTGATGAAGTACCGCGACGCGTCGGGCGA
>CAZPOS010000388.1:0-1135 GCA_964588065.1 uncultured Reyranella sp. | reverse complement strand
TCCCCCTCCGCCCTACGGGCACCTCCCCCGTCAGACGGGGGAGGCTGGGAGGGGGAAGGCAACAACAAGGTTCTATCTGGAAGGAAACTCAAATGGCTGATGCAGTAATCGTCTCCACCGCCCGCACGCCGATCGGCAAGGCATTCCGCGGCATCTTCAACGACACGCACGGCGCCGACATGGGCGCGCACGTGATCAAGCACGCCGCCGAGCGCGCCAAAGTCGAGCTGGGCGAGATCGAGGACGTCATCCTGGGCTGCGCCGCGCCGGAAGGCACCACGGGCTCCAACGTCGCCCGCGTCTCGGCGATGCGCGCCGGCGCCCCGGTCAGCGTCTCGGGCGTGACCGTCAACCGCTTCTGCTCCTCGGGCCTGCAGACCATCTCGATGGCCGCGCAGCGCGTGCTGGTCGACAAGGTGCCGGTGATGGTCGCCGGCGGCCTCGAATCGGTCTCGCTGGTCCAGGGCCCGCCGGGCGGCAACAAGAACCGCCTGGTGAACCCGTGGGTGCAGGAGCACGTGCCGGGCATCTACCACGCCATGATCACCACGGCCGACACGGTCGCCGCCCGCTACGGCATCAGCCGCGAGGCCCAGGACGAATACTCGCTGCAGAGCCAGCTGCGCACGGCGGCCGCCCAGCAGGCCGGCAAGTTCGACGACGAGATCGTGCCGATGGAGACCACGATGCTGGTCACCGACAAGAACACCAACGAGACCACCCGCAAGACGGTGAAACTCGCCAAGGACGAGGGCAACCGTCCCGACACGACGCTCGAGGGCCTGGCCAAGCTGCAGCCGGTCGCCGGTCCCGACAAGTGGATCACCGCCGGCAATGCCAGCCAGCTCTCCGACGGCGCCTCGGCCGCGGTCATCATGAGCGACGCCGAAGCCGCCAAGCGCGGCCTGAAGCCGCTCGGCATCTACAAGGGCCTGGTCGTCGCCGGCTGCGAGCCGGACGAGATGGGCATCGGCCCGGTCTATGCGATCCCGAAGCTCCTGAAGCGGTTCGGCCTCAAGATGGACGACATCGACCTGTGGGAGCTGAACGAGGCCTTCGCGGTGCAGGTGCTCTACTGCCGCGACAAGCTCGGCATCCCCAACGAGAAGCTGAACGTCAACGGCGGCTCGATCTC
>CAZPOS010000387.1:367-3368 GCA_964588065.1 uncultured Reyranella sp. | reverse complement strand
CGTCGTAGACCTTCTCGCCCTTGCCGAAGGGATGCCCGATGTCGGCCAGCATCTGGGTCGCGGCCGGCTTGATGTCGATCTCGGCCGCGGTGACGCCCAGCGCCTTCATCAGCCGCCAGGCATTGGTGTACGTTTTGTCGGAGGTGCCGAAGCCCGGCATCGTGTAGGCGAGGACGTTCTTGCGGCTCAAGCCCAGTTGATCCATCGCGCGGCAGGCGACGATCAGCGCATGCGTCGAATCGAGGCCACCCGAAACACCGATGACGGCATTCTCCGTGCGGCTCGACCGCAGGCGCTGCGCCAGCCCCTGGACCTGAATGTTGTAGGCCTCGTAGCAATTGTCGCGCAGCTTGGCCGGGTCCGACGGCACATAGGGGAAGCGTTCGACGGCGCGGTCGAGCGTGACCGTGTCCTTGGGCGGGTCAAACACGAAAGCGACCTCGCGGAAGCGTTCGATCCGTCCCTTCTCCTGCAGCGCGCAGTCGGCGAAGCCATTGTAGCGCAGCCGCTCCTGGCGGATGCGGCCGACATCGACATCGGCCTGGATGATCGTCGAGTCGGTCTCGAAGCGTGACGATTCGACGAGCTGGTCGCCGAGCTCGTAGATCGCCGCATGGCCATCCCAGGCGAGATCCGTCGTGGATTCGCCCGGGCCCGACGCCGAGTAGGCATAGGCCGCGACCGCGCGCATCGACTGGCTGCCGCAGAGCAGCCGCCGCGCCTCGGCCTTGCCGATCGTGATGTTGCTGGCAGACAGGTTGACCAGGAGCTCGGCGCCCGCGAGCGCCGCATGGCTCGACGGCGGGATCGGCACCCACACGTCCTCGCAGATCTCGACATGGAAGGTGAGATCGACACCGGTCGCCTTGAACAGCAGGTCGGTCCCAAACGGCACGGCCTGCCCGGCCAGTTCGAACTCCTGGCAGATGACGTTGGCGCCGGAGATGAAATGGCGCTTCTCGTAGAACTCGCGGTAGTTCGGCAGGAAGGTCTTGGGTACAACACCCAGCACCTTGCCGCGATGGATCACGACCGCCGTATTGTAGAGACGATTCGTGACGCGCAGCGGCGCCCCGACGATCAGGACCGGGAAGAGATCCCGCGACGCCTCGACGACCCGGGCGATCGACTGCTCGACCTCGTCGAGCAGCGCATCCTGCAGCAGCAGGTCCTCGATCGCGTAGGAGGAGAGCCCCAGCTCGGGAAAGACCATCACGGCCGCCCGCGCCGCATCGCCCTGGGCGGCGAGCTTCAGCGTCTCGGCCAGGTTGTAGGCCGCATCGGCCACACGGGTACGCGGCACGCAGCAGGCCACGCGCACGAACTCATGGGAATAGAGCGAATAGAAATCGGACATAGGGACTCCAGCCATTTCCTACTGGTGCCTTGGACACCGGTTCCGATCAAGAGGTGCTGGAGAGAAGGCGATGGTGGGCGCGACAGGGATCGAACCTGTGGCCACTGCCATGTCAAGACAGTGCTCTACCGCTGAGCTACGCGCCCATCGCCGATGCTGCGGGGTTTCGAACCGTCCCGTAGCGCGGAGGCCGGTCGTCTACATTGCCGGGACAGGATTGGCAAGAGCTCGAAGCGTGACGCGACCGGATTCGCGGGCTATGACCACAGAATGGATTTCGCTCCGGCCCTGACCGACCACGAGGCCCTGGATTGCCGGCTGCCGCCACACCAGACCGTCCCGGTGGTCGTGGCCTCGCCGCACAGCGGGTCGATCTATCCCGCCTCGTTCCTCGAACAGGCCGCGGTGCCGCTTTCCGCGCTCCGCCGGGCGGAAGATGCCTTCGTGGACGAACTGTTCGCCGCCGCGCCGTCGCTCGGCATACCCTTCCTGGCCGCCCGCTTTCCCCGGTCCTACGTCGATGCCAATCGCGAGCCCTACGAACTCGATCCCGCGATGTTCGAAGGCCCCCTGCCGCGTCCATTGAACCACCGCACGACCCGGGTGGCGGCCGGCCTCGGCATGATTCCCCGCGTCGCGGCCAACGGCGAGGCGATCTACCGCGGCCGTGTCCCGTCCCAGACCATCGAGCACCGGCTCGAGACCTGCTGGCGCCCCTATCACCAGACGCTCTCGCTGCTGGTCGAACAGACTTACAGCAGTTTTGGCGGCGCCCTGCTGATCGACGCCCATTCCATGCCCTCCTCGGCCTCGACGCTCGGCACGCGGGACCGCGAGCAGCGGGTCGACATCGTGCTGGGCGACAATCACGGCGAAGCCTGCGCGCCCGAATTCACCGCCGCGGCCGAGCGCTGGTTCCGCGCTCGCGGCCTGCGCGTTCTGCGCAATCAACCCTATGCCGGCGGCTTCACCACCCAGCGCTACGGCCGCCCTGCCCTCGCCCGTCATACGCTGCAGATCGAGATCAACCGCTCGCTTTACATGGACGAGGCGCGCCACGAGCGGCTTCCGGTCGTCGGCGTCGTCACCCGGCTGATGACCGGCCTGCTGGAGACGATGGCGGAGCAGGCGCAGGAAACCCTGCAGCCCCACCGGCCGCTGGCGGCCGAATAGCCGAAACGACCAGTCACCGGCACTCAGACTGATGACCGAGCAAAAAAAAGGGCCGCGACAAGCGCGGCCCGAGTTTAGGGAGGAAACGCCCAAGACGGGCATACAGCAAACAAAGAGGCTACCGAGGTAGCGTTTGCTGCCCGCTAAGAATGGTGCACCTGCGAAGAGAATGCAAGAGCGAAAAAGAGCCCTGAATTCACATATTTAGCGTTCGTTGATGTCCAGTGGAGGGTGTGGCGTTTTTGCAACGCACAAAGATAGTGCGATGCAGCTTTGCACCAGACGCATTGCTTCAGCAAACGCGCGAGGGCACGATTTCTATAGGGTGTTCAAAGACTTAAGACCTGGATGGAGGGGTTGTTGGCCAAGAAGTTCGTAGTCGCCATGATGATGCACGAGACCAATACGTTCTCGCCCCTGCCCACCCCGATCGAGTCCTTCGCCCGGGCCGGCTCGCTGAGCGGCCCCGTC
>CAZPOS010000387.1:0-357 GCA_964588065.1 uncultured Reyranella sp. | reverse complement strand
ACTTGGATCAGGTCGGCCTCGGTCAGCACCGGCGAGGCGCGCAGCACCGGATGGCCGGCCAGCCAGTCGTTGACCTGCCATCGCACCGAGGCCGAGGGCACGAACACCTCCCTTGGCGGCTTCATTGAGGTCGCGCGCAAGGCGGGCGCCGAATTCACCGTCCCGATGGCGGCTTCTGCCCATCCGTCGGGCCTGGTCACGAAAGCGGCATACGAACAGATGACCACCGCCATCGTCGACGAGATCAGGAAGGGCTGCGATGCTGTCCTGCTGGCATTGCACGGCGCCATGGTGGCCGAGCACTACGACGACGGCGAAGGCGAGCTGCTGAACCGCATCCGCAAGATTGCCCCGGAC
>CAZPOS010000386.1:0-3419 GCA_964588065.1 uncultured Reyranella sp. | reverse complement strand
GCCAGCTCACCGAGAGCGCCGTGCGCGCGTCGGACCGCCGCGCGCGGTTCGTCGGGCTCGAGGCTTATGAAGCTGCCGGCGGCGTGCTCCTGCGTGACCTGTTCGAGGAGGATGGAGGGGGCTGGCTGCAGGACGTGGCTCTGCTCGATCGCCTGGCCACCGAGAAGCTAGCAGCCGAGGCTGAGAAGATCGCTGCCGAAGGCTGGAAGTGGATCGAGGTGGCCATCGACTTCCGATATGGCCATGCCAACCATCTTCTGCGGCTCGACGGCGTTCAAACCCAACTCACGAGCGACGAGCAGTCGGCCTTCGACGCCCTGACCGCCGAGCAGGCCAAGCTCGAGAGCGAATACGAAGGAGCCGACGAGCTGCCGGAGGAGGTCGATGCCCGGCTCGGCGAGATCGAGACGGCGCTTGCCACCTTCGAGGATCGATCGCTCAACTACCAGCCGGCCGAGATCGCGCGCGCCGGGGTGTTCGTGAGCATCGACGCCGACGGTCGCCTTGCCGTGGATCGGGGCTATGTCCGGGCGGAAGATGAACCGATCCCGGCTGGCAGCGAAGGACCGGCGGAAGGCGAGACGAGTGCTTCAGACGGGACGGTGCCTGCCACTCCCGCCCAGCGCGCCGTCATCATGATCGCCGGCGATCAGCCGGAGGACGAGGGTGATGACGATGCAATCAAGCCATTGCCAGAACGCCTCGTGAGTGAGCTTACCGCTCATCGCACCCTGGCGCTGCGAGACGCGGTCGCGAACAATCCGCAGGTCGCCCTCACGGCCCTGCTGCACAAGCTCTGCCTCGACACCTTCCAGCACAGCGCGCCCGGCGCTTGTCTCGAAGTATCCGTGCGGCATGTGTTCTTCCCGGTGCAGGCCACCGACCTGAAGGATAGCCCGTCCGCCAAGGCGGTCGCTGACCGGCACGACGCCTGGAAGGCGGAGCTGCCCAAGGATGTCGACGCGCTGTGGGATTGGCTCGCCTCCCTTGACGACACCCGTCGCGGGACGCTGCTGGCGCATTGCGTGTCGTTCGGGGTGAACGCGCTCTATGAGAAGGGTGACCGTTACGGCGGGCCCGGCGTCTCGGCGCACGGTGTGCAGCAGCGGATTGCCCAGGCCGACCGCCTTGCCCGCGCCGTCGGCCTCGACATGGTGGACGCCGGCTGGCGGCCGTCGGTCGACAACTACCTTGGCCGCGTCACCAAGCCCCGCATCCTGGAAGCGGTGCGCGAGGCCAAGGGCGAGCACGCCGCCCAGCTCATCGACCATCTCAAGAAGGCCGAGATGGCGAAGGAGGCCGAGCGGCTGCTCGAGAGCACGGGCTGGCTGCCCGAGCCGCTCAGGCTGACCGATGACGCACCCGCATCTACCGCCGAGCCGAACGAAGCGGCCGAGGAACTGCCGGCATTCTTGGCCGGCGAGAGCGATGACACGGTAGCGGGTGTGCCGGAGGCCATCGCCGCCGAGTGACGGCGATCGCGGGGCGGCTTCGGCCGCCCCGCTTTTCACAACGTCCTGCTGCATATGCAGGACAGGAGCGATCCCGCGTCATAAGCGTTGGGAGATAGGAGCGCCATGCCGGCGCGGGATCGAGGATGGTCGAGCGAAAGGTGTTCCTGATGCCACGGGTCGCGCAGGCGGATTTTGCGACGCTGCGCGCGTTGATGCGGAACCAGCCGGATTTTCCCGCAACTTATGACCTCTGGCACGTCTACTGGGCGACGCGTCAGCAGCAGGAGGAAGCGAAGGGCTTTCGTCCTGCCTTCATCGACGTGGATGTCGCTCACTTCCAGACTTTTCTCGCCGCCCGGAAGATGACCGGGAACTGGAAGGCGCTGGCCGCCTTCATGGCGGCGATCTCGCACAGATAGGGCGTTCATCGCCCTCGACGTGGTGAGAGGCAGAGGACGGCCGGGACGGATTTGAGCCGGCGGGTCCCAGAGAGAGCGCCTCACGGCTCGCGCCCGTTCCCGCTCTCCCGAGGTCTCGTTCATGTCTGCCCTTCCTCTCCCGGCTTCTGCGCCGCTGCACCCGCTCGCGACGGGCTTTAGTTCGTCCGCCGGCATCATCGCCGCGGCACATCGTCTTCTCCCCGATCTCGAACGCGGCCGGCGCATCGACGCGGTCCTCCTGCGTGCCGCCATGGAGCACGCCCTCGGCGGCTCAGATGCCGACGGCGTCTGGGATTGGAAGACCGCGTACGAGGCCTGCGAGGTTGCGGCCATCCTGTTCCTCCGCAAGTTTGGCCCCGCGATCCGCGCTCAGGCCGCTTCACCCGCAGGCATCTTGCGGATGCTGGTCAAGATCGCGGCGCTGCTGCCCACGCATACGCGCCGGTCGCAGGAGAGCCAGGCGCTGCAGCACTTCTCGACGCCGGTGGATCTGGCGTTCGTCGTCTCGATGGCGGCCGCGATCACCCCGAACGACGTTGTCCTCGAGCCATCGGCCGGCACCGGCCTGCTTGCGATATTCGCCGAGCTCGCCGGGGGCCGGCTTGTCCTGAACGAACTCGCCGATACGCGCGCTCAACTGCTGGGCCGGCTGTTTCCCGACGTCGACGTCACCCGGCATGACGCCGCACACATCCACGACCATCTCAATGTCGGGGCGATGCCGAGCGTCGTGCTGATGAATCCGCCGTTTTCGGTTGCGGCGCATGTCGACGGGCCTGTCGCGGATGCCGCCCTGCGCCATATCTCGTCGTCGCTTGCCCGCCTTGCCGAAGGTGGGCGCCTGGTCGCCATCACCGGCGCCGGTCTCTCCCCAGACAATCCATCCTGGCGCGAGGCGTTCGTGCGCCTGCAGGAGCGTGGTCGCGTCGTGTTCTCGGCAGCGATCAACGGTCGCGTCTACGCCCGGCATGGCACAACGGCCGAGACTCGTCTGACCGTCATCGATCGCATGCCGGCCGAGGATCCCGGATCATTTCCGGCATCGCCAGGGATGGCACCCGATGTGGCGACCCTGCTCTCCTGGGTGCTGCAGCACATCCCACCGCGCTCACGGGTCCATGGTGTCTCGTCCGTGCGACCAGACGCTCGGCCTGGCCCGCTTCGCCCCAAGTCCGTTTTCCCGTCAAGGCCAGGACCCGTCACAGCGGCGGCTTTCGAGCCTGCTGGCGTCGAGGTGGTCTATGAGACGATCGACTGGAAGCCCAGCGACGGCGGTCGGCTTACCGAAGCGCTGTATGAGGGTTACGAATCGCAGTCGATCCGGATTTCCGGTGCACAAGCACATCCGACCCGCCTCGTGCAGTCGGCGGCCATGGCGTCTGTCGCACCGCCCAAGCCCAGCTATCGCCCACGGCTGCCAGCCAAGGTCATCACCGACGGTCTCCTGTCAGACGCGCAGCTGGAGAGCGTCATCTATGCCGGCGAGGCCCATGCCGGCCATCTCGCGGGTCATTGGAAAGTCGAT